>DGVV01000176.1:7151-16830 GCA_002395085.1 Ruminococcus sp. UBA4275
GCCGGATGAATATTTCCCCAGGTCTCCTTTATGCCATCAGTCACCTGTTCTGCAACTGTGCGCAGCTTCTCGATATTCATTCGATTGCCGAACATCTTCATACAGGCGCCTTCACCCAAGGCATAATCAAGCTGTTCCATGAGCTCATGCCCATAATCCTTCAAGAAAGCCAGCACCGTCTCCACATCTTCTCCGAATGGATACCGATTCTGATAATCCAGCGAAATATTCATAATGTTGCGGCAGGCCTCTATCACTTCCACATCGGCGAAATCCACCTCCGGAAACATGTGCTCTCTGCCTTCCAGTCTGATTGTAATCATGCGTCGACAACTCCTTTACGATGCGGAATATGTAAACTCTTCCGGTGTGCCATTCGAAAACGCCTCGATCGAGATATCCGCTGTATTTCCGGAATCTCCGGAGCCATCAGATTTCACATTAAATGTCAGCGTTCCCTGCTCGCCATTTCCGGTCAAAACATTGAAGTAGATATACTTTCGGACGACATCGTTTCCGGTACCGAATTTAATCGCATGCGAACAAGCCCAATCCTGGAACGCATCGCCGACAATGCGTTTGCCTGCGATCGAAAATGTACGCCGTGTGTCAATTCTGGTGGTGAATTTCCCTTCATACAAGTAATTGCTGTCCTCGGTTGACGCATCAATGGATGCGCCCAGTCCGCTGATATGTACGGCTGCAACATCATAATCTGCCGCATTTTCAGCTTCACCAGTTGTGTCAACCGCCAGGATAAACGCGTTTGTTTTTGCCTCCCCTTTAAAGCTGCTCGATGGTACAATGCCCGATGCTGTCAGCATTTCTGTGATTTTCATGATTTTAACATCCTTTCAGTGTAATCAATAGTTAAGGCGATACGGTACTCTGCCTTGCCATTTTCCGTTACAGTTACAACAGATCCTGCTGTGGTATCCGCCACGCCAAAGCAGTCAAATCCGTCGCCAAGCACAGGATAATTACGGCACAGATCCTGCTCATAGACCCAGTGGCTGAAGGTCTCATACCAACTCAAATTGTCTGTATTCTGTTCGGCGTCATCCCCGTAGGGACACTCTCGGCATAAAAAGAACGTTCTCCTGCGCTGCCGTTCCAGCATGAAGGTAGACAGCGTCTCCGGCATGCCGTCAGCGAATATAGAAAACGAACCGATACCTGCGCCCAAATGATCTACATCGATCCGCGTGTCGGTCAGCTCATCATACTGTCTCAGCCATCTGCGCACGGCCTCTACCATGCTCTGCTGCTGTGTTTTCATACCTTCCGACCTCCGACAACCTTTGCAAACTCTGCGGTAATTTTCCCGCCGTCCTCGTCCCATGTGCGATCAACCCAGTGGTCACCGCGCGTGGGAGCTCCCGAATAGGTAAGTGCGGATCCCGTGTAATGCTTTGGTGCGGCTCCGCTCCAGAAGGTTCCCTTCCCGTCTGTGTAATTGGGACCCATGACCCTTCCTTCATACTGGTAATGTGCATATGCCGCCGGATACTTCAGCTGAACACCGCCGTCATTGGCGGTAATCTGCTTTCCGTTTTTAAGAGTACCGTCGCGCATAGGCACGCGTTTATCTGCATGCCTGGCGATCATCAGTGCTAGTTTTTTGACTGCCGCCTGATCCGGCCCCAGCCCATGCTTGCGCAAGATTTTCTTTGCATCAATGTTTGTTTTTACATTCATTTCAGAATCACCGAGTAATTATCCATTTCACTGCCATACACGCTTGCAGTAATGCTCTCGATTTTCCTCCCGCCAAGAGGGAGCAGGACAGCTGCGGCAGATCCAATGAACTCAGCCTGATCACAGCTTCCGGAAACAACATAATCACCTTCTGAGATTCGTGCGTCCCAGACGGCGGCACGCACAATCAACCGGGATTCCGGGGCGCTGGCTGCCGATTGTCCAGCGGCATTCATTCCGGTACTCCCGCGAAAATGGACCCCTTCCAGCAGGATAGGAGTCCATTTGTCACGATGATTTTCAACTGTCTTGTGGAAAACGGTTACTGTCTGATGAAACATCAGTCATACCCCCGATAGAGCAGATCTGTATGTCCGAGCCACTGATGAATGATGTCTTTTGCAGCGGAATGAATATCGTTTGATCCACCTTCAGTGGAAAAACTCCTGCTCCAATTATCAACTGATTCACTCGAGGGTAACCTGCCCCCATTTTGATCCAACTTTATTTTGAATCCCGCGAGCTCATCAAAGCAAGATACCAGCTCCTCGTCGTGAATATCATCTGCCTCGACTCTGTTGAAAGTATAACGGCAGAGCTGAGCCCATGCCCAGCTCATTGCCGCAGTATCCGTTGCTTTACAAACCTCGCTCAGGCCGGTAAGGCTTGCCATCAGGCAGTACCCTTGTGAACACGAACAAGGACATTGTTGCGGACACGATATCCTGTGTTCTGTTCAACCTGTGCCTTGCAGCCGTTGAAATTTTCAGAGTCTACGATGCGCGCCATATCAATGTTTGATACGACAGACAGCGTCTCGTGATTGTAGATGATGAAGTCAACACCGGCCAAGTCAACGGTTTTCAGCGTGCCGGTATGATCGTAGTACTTCGCCGCTGTGGATGCCAGTGCATTCGCCTCGATCCATGTCATACCCAGATAGCCTCCAACATTGCCGGTGCTGCGAATGCGATCATTTGTGTTGGGCGTGAAATCCTTTCCGGCTGCCTGGAGCACACATGCGTAGAATGCAGGGGAGCACATAACGACATCAGCAGTTCCCTTCGCTTCAACGATCTCCTGACGCGCAGCGATTACCTGCTTAATACAGTTATCAGCGTCAGACTTTGAGGAGTCCTTTGCTGCCGTGCCTTCCTGTGCCAGGCACGCCAGACCTGCAACCCCCCAGCCTTCGCGGACTTCTGCCTGTGCCGCCGCAAGCTGCGTGTCCTTCAAATCAGCTGCAACGGCTGCCGCCTGAACGTTATAGATCTTCTTGGACTTCTGGAAACAGTTGTTCAGCAGGATCTGAATCAGCTCATCCTGCGTTTCCTCATCCGTAAAGTCCGTACCGGGGGTTACCGGTGTTGCAGCTGTCGTGGACAGCTTGTGTACATAGATGCCGCCTGCCGGCCCCTTGGTATAGTCATCTGTACAGGTTACACCCGGGACCAGCACAGATCCGTAATACAGATTTGCCTCCAACTTGTCAGCGTAGGTCTCGTCCACATGCTGCGCGTTATACATAATTGCCATAATTTATCCTCACTTTCCACGATAGAACGGGTTGTTCTTATATCTTTCGTTTACACGGTCCTGATCTGTGCCGGTCTGCCTCTGATTGCCAAGGGGGCCGCCAAAATACGGCTTGCCGCCGTTGTCTTTGAACAAATACGGTTTATCCTTCCGCAGCTGCTCCAGCTGTTCCTGAATGCCGGTCACATTGTCGCCTTCGATCTTGACGTCATCCGTCTTAATCAGCAGTCTGACCACATCCGGATCTACGGTGTCTGCCGCATTCACTGCTGTGCGGATTGCATAATCCGTCACAACACCGGCAACCCTTGCGTCAGCATCGCTTCCCGCCTGATTCAGCTTTGTCTGCCACTCCGGATCATAGTCCTTCAGCTTTCCGTTTGCGTCATCGAGTTCGCGCTGCAGCTCATCATGAGCCGCCTGTGTGACATAGCCGCCGGCTGACAGATTGACCAGCTGCAGCCCCTCTGCAGCGTCAATCGCAGATTCCAGCTCCGCGTATGTCATCGCCCTCGGCGCTTCACCTTCCGCAGGTGTGCCGAACAGGCTTTCCAGAAATTCATATGGCATGCTATCTGCCTCCTTTGAATAGATTTCGAGCCTTTTACCGCCTTGCTCAGGGCATAAAAAAGGCTATTGGTTTACTGCAACGCTGATTCTGCGTCCGTTTTATGCAATAGCCTTGTTATTCAATTATTGATCTATTATTCAACAATTTCAAACTCATCGGGTGAAAACAGATAATCTTCCTCGGTATCGTCAACGATTCGATACCATCCATTTTCAACACTAATAACATCGTATTCCTTTCCATTTGTTAGAGAAACATCAGATTTTCCTTTGTATTTAATCTTCATTGAAAAACCTCTTAACCTTCATTTCAACTCTTTCTCCATCCGCTTCATACCAGGTTCAATTTTTATTATACCATCCTTGCCATGTGTTGCAACAATTTGTTCTCTGCTGCCTTGCCTCTTTAACCCTGTCTGACGGATGAAGTCCGTCTGCCGTTCCTGCCAGCTGCGTATCTTTGCGGAACTTTCCGCGGAGTCCAGCTGGGCGGCTTGCATGGCAATATTCTCGCGTTTCCATCGTCTGATCTGTCGCTCATGGTATCGCTGCATCTGCTGGGCTTCGTATAGGCTCATGCTTTTGCCGTTGTACGTCACAGCATCCGGTCTGGTGTATTCCTCCAGTTCTGTCTTTGAATAAGCACCGCTTTCACCCGGAAAGAACGGAAAAAAACCATGCCGGCAGTTTGCGCCGCACAACCCCGTAACGGTGCCGTATCCGGTGGCCTCATCCAGTTTTTTATATCCTCTGGATTTGCCGGACAGGGAATAGACTTTCCCCTGCCATTCAGCATGTGAGGGGCGGGCACCGGCATGTGCTGTGACTTCCACAAGGTCAGTTCCCATTTCCTTCGCAAACTGCAGCTGAACCTTCGCAGCTGTTTGATTGACGCCTGTTCGAACGGTCATTCGCACAACCGTATCGATACTCAGCGTCCTGCCGGATTCATATGCTGCAGCGTTCAGACCTGACGCAGACAGGCGCCTGATGGCTGATCTTACAGCCTGATCAGAAGACATTGATCCGGAAGACACAGCCAGCCACGCTGTGTCGAGCTGCCTTATAAACTGACTTGATCCCACTTGCGCTGTCGTGCGGGTCAGATTCCTGAAGCTTCCTAAAGTCTGGCGATAACCTGCTGCAAGCAGATTCTGTATGTATTCAGAGGCCTGGGCGGGTACACTTTTGCCGTTACGGCGGTATATCTCCGCATCACTGCGAAGAGCCTGCATGCCTGCCTCCTGCATCAGCTTCTTTAGCTCTCTTTGCGTTCTTCCTGTACGCTTGGCCAGCTCATTTACAATGTACTGCTGTGTTGCCCCCATTTCAGCAAGAACCTGACGCTGGTAGTCTGCTGCAGGTATGTAATAGTCATATGCTGAAATACGTCGCGCCATATCGGCAAGGATAGCATCTTCGACTTCCTCATACAGTTTAATCAGGCCTTCTCCGCAGTTATCCAGCCAGCTCGGCTGCAGGCCCATTACGCACCGCCTCCAAGCAGATCAACAAATTCGTCGTTGTTCTCTGCTTTTGGAATATATTCGGACAAGGCAGTATCTTCATCTACACCGAAGTACCATGAAATCAGTTTCTCGGGCTTCAGATAACCGGCCTGTGCCATAGCGAAACGACGGCTGTACTCCTGTGCGGTATCCTCAAACACAGAGTCTCCGAATGATACAGCGGGCTCAATCTCACCTGTTGGCGCGAGTCCATACAGATCCCCCAGCACATTGCATGCTTCAATCAGATCCAGCATACCGGGTAAAATCCCCTGCTGCTGAATTGCATTGCAGGTGTTGTATGTCGTCCGGTCATCGCTGATAACCTGTGTCGCTGTCACAGCTCCGGTACGGTCATCAATTGCCAAGGTGCCGGGTGAAAGACAACATTGGTTCTCGATCATAGCCAGTGTTGTTTTCAATCCTTTTCGATAATCCTCGGATCTGATCTGCGGCGTATAATCATCAAACGGCTTATTCTGCTCGTCCGGATCCACTACAATGTAAGCATCCGTGCTGATATCGCTGTATGTCAGCCCCACGATCCCGCCCGGCATGCCATCCCGTTTCGATTTCGGGCGGATAGCGCTTCGTTCTACAATCCGTTTTCGCTTTGCACTGTGAAACTCATACAGGAATTCTCGGTACAATATATCAAACTCTTTCATATTGTCCAACGCATTCGCGTACAAGCTGATCGGGATATGCGATGTGTCATCAACGGTATTGACAAAAGGCATCTTGATTATTCCGAAGAGCGGACCAGACACATTATGCACCGTGAATTCTGGCTGAATATCAGCCCACTTATCAACGCGCGCCAGCGGAATCTCTGCCGACAGCGTGTCTCCTCTATTCCGGTATGCCTTATTTGATATACACAAAACACCGTCTTTGAAATCAAACGACTCGATCCGGAGAAAATTTCCTTCCTTGCTATCCAGGTAATCGCAGAAGAAACCGGCGGTCACCTTTCCATCCGCGCCGATCCTTGTCGGGAAGAAGCGCCCCGCCTGCACGAAATCAAAACAAATCGTATTTGAAAAGGAATCAAGATACGGACGGATGACAAGCTCGCCGCCCGCTGCAGCGAGCTGCACAGCACGCTGTATCTGCATCTGCGCTGGCTTGACCGCATTCGCCAGCCATTCTGCGCGTGACCCTACGCCACAGCTGATAACCATTTCTGTTGTAGCAAGCGTGCTGATGTAATTGGTTATCATTGCCGGCAGTCCGGAGAGCTGTTTTGTTTTATCCGCCCATCCTGGAACAAAGTAAAACGCATTCAGACAATCTTGAATGGAGCGTGCAACAACCGGAGATATTTCAACATCATTCCAGATTCCAGCCATGGTTCCCTTTTTCATCAGTTTGTCAAACAGCCACATATCACTGCCCCTTTCGCTTCCAGATTATTTCTGTCGCATAGCGAACTGCATCTATGTGATGATTATTTTTATCCGGATACCCCGTCATGATCTCGCCGTCCTTTGTTCTTTCATATTCGTATTCTGTGAATTCCGTCATTGTATCCGGACAACGCTTAGGATCAATGACTATCGCGTTTAATCCCTGCAGCCACTTATGTGAATAATCGACACTTCCCGGGCCCTTGATTGCAGGCTTGCACCAGAGTCCATATTCTTTATAATCCGCGCAGCTTTTCTTTTCCGCACTATCAGCGGTGATCAGATCATCTTCTGTCAGTCCGTATTCAAACAGCAAATTTGCCGTTAATCTATTGCTTTTTTTGTATTCAGTCAGCTCACCATATATGTAAAGCGTTCGGCGTGCCGAATCATAATGCATCTGATTAAACGCCCATGGATCCGGATAGTATCCCCAGTCGACACCGTTCAAGACCTGATCAAACTCGGATATTTGCTCCTGCGTGATTTCTTCAAGGCGTATATTTTCGAATACAGCACCACCGGTCCCGTTTGGCACGCCCATATACTCATGCTCAAACGCTTTCGGATTGATCTGCTGAAGGAAATCCGCATCATCAATGAACTTCTGACCCAGCCATTCCGGCGGAACATCCTTGTACGTACTGTGACACACGAACATGCCCGGCTTGGGGATCTGAATATACTTGTTCGCCCAATTATTCACAGTCTGTGGCGGGTTGAAAGATTTCAGCAGCCAACTGGAAGCGCCGCCACGCAGCGCCGACTGTTCAACGCTTCTGCACTCGGCATCACCGGCATACTGATCCAGTTCCTCCATCCACAAAATGCCAATATATCCAAACGGGCACTTTATTCCCTTAATTTTCTCGGGTCGATCAACGCCTCGAAAATAAATTCTCTGCCCGGTTGGTTTATAGACAATCTCCAGCGGTGACAACTTGCAATCGAACTCATCAGACAATCCAAGCGTCTGTATTGCCCACTGCATCTGTGCATACACGGAATCCCGCAGCGTATCGCCGACCTTTCGACAGATCAGCGCGTGGACATCCTGATTGTTCTTTATGAGCTGAATGATGATCAGTGAAAGAAATGAGGACTTCGTGGACCCGCGCCCGCCGGGAAACACAAACTCTTGATATGCCTCCATCATAATCAATCTTGCAACATCTACAAACGATTTGGCCAGAACATTGAACGGCAGTATATATTCCTTGCTGTTATCCGCCTCTGTAACACTGATCTGATTATACTTATCGATCAGTACGCCGATTGCAGAGGAAATATCCTTTACGTTTTTGCTGTTCGGCAGCACTTCTATCATCCGATCAATTGCCTTAGCGCAGAACTCCGCAGCTGCATTCTTTTGAGCACAGAGTTCGCGGACAAAATCAAACTGAGAAGCAAGTATATCTTCTTCCGCCTGCTGTTGACGTTTTGTTGACATTTTGTTTCGGTGATTGGTCCGTTCCTTCACCCAACTCTCGGCCTTAGAGTGCCTCGCAACATCGCGAAGCGTTACCCCGTGTTTTTCAGCAAGTGCACGCTGTGAAATCTGCGTCGTAATATATTCAGTTTTGATTTTGACCCAGTCAACCACAAATTGTACACCGCCTTTCCATGGAGATTTTCTGACACAACAAAACCGCCCCGTGTAGGGCGGCTTTGCCGGGTGCTCCGCCAGGTGTATGCACACCGGAGCGGAATTCAGATAGATGGAGGTCTTCCTCATTTGTGACACTATCATCGTACCACACTTTTCAGGAAAAATCGTCTGATTTTTTTCTAATCTTTTTAGGTTTCCACAACGCCGTACAGCGCGACGGTGAAATGGCGGAGCGCAGCATCCTTCTTGTTGTACACCTGTGCTTTTTCTATACAGAGCTCTTCCATCAGGCGTTCGACATGACCCTTCTGCCGGTTGATGTAAAAACGATCGAGCACAAGCCGCTCATCCGGACTGAGCACCCCGAGGGCGCGGTCCACGACTCGAACCCAAGCCTCCGCGTGGTCATGGGCGGTCTGCAATTCCGAACGCAGCGCGATGTTGTGCAGCAGCGCGTCCTCGCGCCGATTTCCGCCGCCGCGCACGGCTGTCCCGTCTGTCGTCGCCGCCCGCACGCCGACGCTCTCCTGCTCGAGCAGCGCAATCTGCTCCTCCGTGGACAAAATCGCGCTGCATTTCGCGCTGTAATCGCGCAGCTTGTACTCCGCCTCCTTGAAACAATTCATGTGAAAATTCCTCCTTTGCGCATTTGCGGCACCAGCCCTCGCAGATTTCTTCTACGTGTTTTGCCGCAACTCCGAAAAGATTGTTAAATAAATTTATTCAAATAACAGTTTACCCAGTCGATCCAGTGCGGTTTTCTTCATCTTATATGGCATTGACTGTGTGACGTGCAATATCTGTTCCGCCTTGCGAACGCGCTGCATCTTATTCCTGCTTGTATCGCACATAATGCGCAGAATCTCCTGCTGCTCGGCAGATAATTGCTCCCATGCGGATTGAAACACCGCAAGCTCTTCCAGGGTATAAAATGCTTCGCATGCACCTTTTTTCAATACAGCAGCAACGATATTCTCCGCTGTTTCCCTTTTCGCTATGTAAGGTTCAAACATTTTTTCATCACCCCGTTCTGGATAAATTTTTCTCATGCAACATTCACCTCCACCAGCAAAACAGTCAATTATTAATCCATCCATCAGTTTTTCTCCTTCCTCCAAGCCTCTACCAGCTGTGCGCGTTCCTCCGCAGCCTGATCCCTGTCCACCAGCATCATGCCGTATTCGGCATACAGCAGCCGCATTGCATGATACAACTTCAAATCGGACAGGTCCCAGTCTGCTGGCGCCGGAATACTTCGATAGGCTGCCAACAGAATCAGCCTTTCCCTGTTCAATCCCATAACAACTCACTTATCTCAACATGGATTCCCGGCACATCGTTCCACCGCT
>DGVV01000007.1 GCA_002395085.1 Ruminococcus sp. UBA4275
ACACTCCGCGGTGAGTTTGCAAGCAAACTCACCCATACCCCGCCAAAGGGATACTATCCCTTTGGAATCCCATTTATGTGAAATATAGCAAATACGTTCTTTTTCATATTGTTCCAAAAAAGGGATTCTTAAGGGCTAGTAGCCCTTAAGCGGGAGTTTGAGGTGAATTTGCCTGCAAATTCATGCGAAGCGAGCGGCACCCTCAATATAAATCCGTCGGAGACACTTTATCTACAAGCTGAAGGGGAGGGAGCGCGCTCCCTCCCCTTTGGGTTATCCCGCCTGCATTTGCGCCCCGCGCGCGCCGCTTGCATTTTTGGGGAACGATGTGGTATAATATAAATACTCTCATATCAGGAGGAACTACGCATTCATCATGAACTTAATCAAGATCTTAATCGTAGAGGATGACCGCACGCAGAATGACGTACTTTCCAACTTTCTGAGAAAAGAAGGACATACCGTCCTCTCTGCTTATACCCTGCATGAAGCAGAAGCCCTCTTTGACCCTTCTGTTTCCCTCATCATCCTCGATGTCATGCTCCCCGACGGCAGCGGCCTCGATTTCCTGCGCAGCATTCGCTATGTCAGCAATGTGCCGGTCATCGTCCTCACCGCCCTCGCAGATGACTACACCAAACTCCACACCTTCGGACTCAAAGCTGATGAATATGTGGATAAGCCCGTCTCCCCGCTTGTCATGACAAAGCGCGTCAATGCCTTTGTCGAACGCATCTACGGCTCGCGCAATGTCTTTCGCATCCGCGGCTTTACCTTCGATTTCAACAAGTATTCCGTCACAGACCAATCCGGCGCGGAAATTAAACTCACCTATAAGGAAATGGCAATCATCAAATTCCTCTATGACAATAACGGAAACGCCGTCACCCGCGAATCCGTGATCTCCAATGTCTGGGGATGTGACTACAGCTACGCCGAACGCGCCATCGACACCCATATCAAAAATATCCGCAAAAAGCTCGATCCCGACCTCATCATTACCGTCAAGGGCATCGGCTACCGGCTGAATCTGTGAGGAATATACTGTGAAACGGATCAAGAACAGCTTTTTCGCCAAGACCTTTACCATCTCTCTGCTGATGCTCTTTATCATCACCATGACCGCCTATCTGCTGCTGTATCTCCTGCTGCCCGTCTTCTACCGGCGCTTCAAAATCAGCGAATATGAGGAGAAAGCCGCCGGCGTCATCCGCTCGCTTTCTCAGGCGGATGCCGACGGCAGCGACATCGAAATCCTCACCGATTTCGCTCAGCGTGATGCCGCAGATGTCACCGTCTATAACGCAGACGGCAGCATCTATTTCCGCATCACAGAAAAACTCGGCGTGTCGATTCTGCACGGAAATTCCCAGCAGCAGCCGGACGGCAAAAGCGTCTTTCAGATGGAGATTGACGAAAGCGGCAGCGGAAATGCCGCCCGCATGGAATCAGAATACCCCTATTCCGCAAACGGCATCGACAGAACACTTGTTCTTGATATTCCGCTGCAACCGCTGGATGAGGCGAAATCTGTCATCATCAATATCTATCCCTTTGCGGGGCTGCTGTGCATCGTATTCTCCTTCCTGCTTGCGATTCTCTTTTCGCGCAATGTCGTCGATCCCATCCGGCATATTCAGCATACCGTGCGGGAAATGGCGCAGCTTAGTCCGGATGCACAGATTCCGGTGCGCACCGGCGATGAAATCGCGCAGATGAGCCGCGACATCAACAGTATGTATGAGGAACTCCGCAGCACAATCATTGACCTCGAAGCCAAAATCAAGGCGTATACATCCTCGGAGAACCAGAAAATTGCCTTTCTGCGCAATGTCTCCCACGAACTCAAAACGCCCCTTGCCAGCGCAAATGCCCTCATAGAAGGCATTGTTTACGGCATCTCGCCCTACTGCGACGACAAGGAGAAATATCTCAATGAGTGCCGCGATTTCCTGCAAAAAGCCATCACGCTGACGAAAGAATCGCTCAGTCTCTCGCCGGTCTACAAGGAAAGCCCGCAGACAACTGCGCTCAAATCTCTCGTGGAGACCGAATTCCGCCCGTATAAGGTGATTCTCAAATCGCGGCAAATCCGCTACTGTGTAGACATCCCGCCGCAGGTCACGATTACCACCTCGCTGAATCTTTTTTCCAAGGCGATTTCCAATGTCCTCTCCAATGCAGCCAATTATACCGATAACGGTGGCACGGTGCGCATCCGCTACCGGATGAACCGCCTCTGCATTGAGAATACCTGTACGCCGCTCTCACCGGAAGAACTCAAGCGCGTCATGAAGCCCATGCATTCCGGTCAGAACAGCACACAGTATTCCAACGGTCTCGGTCTGTTCATCGTGGAACAGTCTCTCGGCCTGATGCAGATTCCGTTTTCCTTTGCGCCGATGGAAGACGGCAGCGGAATGTGCTTCTCCTTTACCCTGAAATGACCCTTTCTGCCAGCGCGCACATCTTCTGCGGCAGACGTTTTCTTCCCTCGGCTGCAAGCTGCTCCGGCACACCGTAATACGCCTGTGCGATGCCGCCCGTGATGCACGCGACGGTATCGGTATCGCCGCCAAGCGATACTGCATTCCGGATGGCATCCTCAAAGCTGCTGCTCTCCAGAAACGCTGCAAATACCAGCGGCATCGTCACCTGACAGGTCTCGTTGTGACGGTTTCCGGTGCGCAGGTCATCGCAGGTCTGCGTGAGGTCATAGCCGAATTCCCGCGTGATGTATGCGCGGATCTCCTCCTTGCTGCTGCCCTGCCGCGCAAGGAAAATGGCGCTGGCTGCCGCCTCTGCGCCTTTGATGCCCTCCGAATGATTGTGCGAAACAGATGCCGTCAGCATAGCAATGTGCCGCGTCGTCTCCGGATCATCATACAGCCAGCCTGCTGCGGATACCCGCATCGCAGAACCGTTCCCGAAGCTGCCGTAGGGCTTGGGATTTGCAGAGAACAGCCAGCGGATGAACATTCCGCCGTAGCCCGCATTCGGGTAAGCTCTGCCCCATTTCTGCATCGAACGAATCAGTGCCGCACAGATGACCGCATCCGGCTGACCCTGCGTTTCCAGCAGCGCCTCCGCAACGGCTGCGGTCATTACGGAATCATCCGTAAAGCGGCTTTCCTTGCTGAAAAGCGGGAAATCTTTTGTTTTGCTGCCCCTGTCAAACTCATAGGGCGCGCCAATCATATCACCAAGCATTGCTCCGATCATTTTCCGGAACCTCCTTTTCTTTGATGATCTTATGATACCACATTTCCGTGCAGAATAGGTCGCCTGCCGCGCGACATTTTCTCCGGCAAACTATAGGTATCGCTGCGCGATGATTATAATGGGGCGCTGCCCCCTACCCCGCCCAA
>DGVV01000084.1 GCA_002395085.1 Ruminococcus sp. UBA4275
CCCACTATAAGAAAAGTAATGTAAATGCGTTGAAATTCTAGGTTCACAAAATAGGGGATTCTTAAGGGCTAGTAGCCCTTAAGCGGGAGTTTGAGGGCAGAGCCCTCAATATAAATCCGTCGGAGACACTTTATCTACAAGCTGAGGCGATCCTCCTGCGCGGGGGATCGCCTTTTATGATATTTGCAGCTTAAAGCGGGAACTGTACGTGTCCCTCTGTGATCTCCTCCGGTGTGAAGGCGACGTTCTCATCCACCACGACCTGCCCGTAAATATCCGTGATGCGGAAGGTGAACGGGCCTTTTCCAAGACCGGACTGCGCCTCAAAATAGTTGTAATTGCGGCGCGGCAGCTCGACAAATTCGCCGTCTGCATTCAGATATTCCAGCCGTTCAATCGGGTAGCGGTGATTGCGCACCTGCACCGCACACCAGAATTCCGTTGAGCCGACCTTGTAGCGGTAGCTGACCGGTGCATCCTCCGCCGTATCCAGCGGGATAATGCGCCATGAAACCGGCACTTTGCCTTTTTCCGCGGGGGCGATCAGCGGGAAGGCATCGGTATAGAGATCGAGGTCGCCTTTTGCCCCCTCCGGCAGCAGATCCGTCACCAGTACGTTGATTGTGCCGAGTTCGCCGGTTACTTCCAGATACGCACCTGCGAGTTCTGCGGTGTTGTAATCCGCCAGATTCATTGCGGTAATCCAGTAATCGCGTGAGACCGGATCCAGCATGGCACAGCCGCCTTCATAGCCGCCGCCGTAGAAGGTTGCAAAGCCGGTATGTACCGTGCCTTTCGGTTCGAGAATCCACTGGGGCGCTTCCGGCATGATGCCCTGTTTCAGCAGCGTGAGATCACGCGCATCGAGCTGCCCGTCTCCGGTGAAATCAGCAGCTTCTGCATCTCCGCAGGTGTCAGATTCGGTCAGCAGGAAGGAAAGCAGGATGCGGGCATCTGCGGCATCCGCGGTGCTGTCGCCGTTGATGTCTCCTGCAAGGGCTTCGGCGGATGCGGCTGCGGGCTGCATCAGCAGCAGGGCAGCGGCAAGCGATGCAGTCAGTTTTGAAATTTTCATGGCAACTCCTCTTTCGGGCGGTGAACCGCCTTTTTCTTCATTGTACCGCTTTTTCGGCAAAATGTCAACCCGCAGACGAAGAACCCCATCCGGCAGTACCGGACGGGGTTCTTCGCATCATGAGAAATTCTATCTTGGAAAGGGAGATTGTAAGTTTAGTTAGCGGAAGAAGGCTTCTTCTCCTGAAGCACCAGCGTAAAGGTCAGATCCTGATCGCCTCTGGTGACTGTCAGCGTGATCGTATCGCCCGCTTTATACTGATCCTTCTCGGAATTCAGCTCATCGTAGTCGCTGATTGCCTTGTCATTGATTGCAATGATGATGTCACCGACCTTGATGCCGGCGAGGTCTGCTGCGCTGCCCTTCACGACCGACTGCACGTACACACCGATCGGGAGACCGTAAGCCTGCGAGATTTCCTCCGTGACAGGTCTGCCGCTGATGCCGATGAGCGGTTTGCCGGTGACGTAACCGTAGTTGATGAGGTCATTCACGACTTCGCTTGCGTGCTTGATCGGGATTGCAAAGCACAGACCCTCAACGCTTGCTTCGTCGTAGTAGCTGCTGCTGATCTTCGAGGAATTGATGCCGATGACCTGACCGTAGCTGTTGATGAGCGGGCCGCCGGAGTTGCCGGCATTGATTGCGGTATCCGTCTGGATGAGGCGCATGGTCGAATCATTGATCGCGACTTCGCGGTTCAGTGCGGAAACGATACCGGTCGTGACCGAACCGAACAGGTCAAAGCCCAGCGGGTTGCCGATTGCAACAACCAGCTCACCGACGCGGAGATCATCGCTGTTGCCGAATTCCGCAACGGTCAGATCCTGCGTGGTATTCACCTTCAGCACAGCAATATCTTCTGCGACATCATACGCAATGATCTGTGCATCGAGGGTGGTTTCGCCTTCGTAATAATCTTCGTTCAGCACGACCTGCACAGCTTTTGCCTCGCCCATGTGATACTGCTCGGAGCTGTCGTAAATGACGTGTGCATTCGTGATGATATAGCCGTCCTCTGACATGATGATGCCCGTACCGGTTGCAGGGACTTCCTGTTCATAGGTTTCGCCGCCGCCGAATCCCCACATGGAGAAGGTCTGCCCCTGCCGCACGAAGGTCGATGCGACACCGACCGTTGCCGGCGTGACCTTATCGACAATATCCGGAATGGTCATGGCATTTTCGCGGGCAGCGAGGTCAATCCAGTGCTGTGCATTGACCGTGCTGAGCGTATCCGAGTTCTGATTTGCCTGCGTGGAAGCCGCCTCCGTCGATGCGGAATCTGTTTCGCCGGTCTGGAGAGAGATGCGGTTTCCGGAATCGCTGTCTTTGCCGAGGAAGCGGCGGAGCGTTTCATTTTCCGTAGCAAACTGATAGCACTGAATGGCAGCATACGAGATGAAAGCAACTGCTGCAAACATTCCGAGTGCGCGCAGCCCCTTATGCGAACGCTTCTGTTTCGGCTGTTCCGGCGGGGTCTGACCGCCGCCGCCGTTGTTGTTCACAGGCGGGATGAAGCTGCCGGATTCTCCGCTGCGGGGCGAATAATAGCTGCCGCTGCTCTGCGGCTGCGGATTTTTGGCTGCCTGTTCTGCCGCGCCGAGGAACGGGTCTTTGACCGGCTGTACTTCTTCAGCGGGGGTGAGGGCCTGCTGCGGTGCGCTGACCGGTTCAATCGGTGTGACCTGATTGTCGTTCGTATTCTCCTGCGAACCGTTTCCGAAATTGTTATCCAACATGATAAGCACCTCTTTCTTTTAACGGAAACCCTCCGCTTTTTCTGCGGTGGGGGGTTGTTCGTTTGTCTATGCTTTTATTATACGCCGGAATGTGAAAATCGCATGATAACTCTAAAAAAACAGTATAAAAAAGCCGATCTGTCAGCTTTCACATTTCCCTGCAAACTTTTCACATTGCGGATGTGTGATTTGAAATTGCACGTATTTTCGCGGGTTTGTGTATGCTGATGGCCTGCGCGGCAGATGTATCGCGGAAATCGGAGGCGTCAGAAAAAGCACATCACCGGCTGAAAAACAGCGCACACGGGATGCGGCAAAAAACAAAAAGTTTTCACGCTGTTTCCATTGTTTTTTTTCATTCAATATGGTATAATAAGGGTTGAGATTTTTAAGGGGAGAGGAGGAGACTGTATGCCGCTGTCTGTACCGGCACACCGCATTGCGGCGGGCGTGACCTATACCGGCTTGACTGTGCCGCATCTGCGGACAGGTTTGCTGCGCCTGCATTTTTACTGCCCGCACAGTGACCGCACGGCAGGTCTGCATGAATTGCTGACCGAATTGATCCCGCAGACCTCCGCGGCGTACCCGACGGTGCGGGATATGACCCGCCGTCTGACCTCTCTCTATGATACTGCATTTTATGCGGATATTGAGCATTTCGGAGACTGGGATGATCTCTGTTTCACGCTTTCGTGGCTCGATGACCGCTTTACCGGCGGGGAATCCGCTGCGGCACAGGCGCTTGATATTCTGCGCGGGTGCATTCTGCATCCGCTGCTGGAAAATGGCGCATTTCCGTCGGATTTGTTTGAGATTGCACGGGAGAATCTCCTTGGGGACATCGACTGCGAAGCGGATGACCGCCGCGGTTATGCCCGCACACAGGCAGATGCGATGAGCTATGCCGGTCAGCCCGCTGCGATTCCGCCGCTTGGTACGCGCGATGCTGCTGCACAGGCAGATTCTGCTGCTGCCTATGCTGCGTGGCAGAATCTCCTGCAAAACGCCCCTGCCGCAGTTATCTGTGTGCAGCCGGCGGAAAATCCGCTGCCGGAAGAAACCGTCACCGCCGTTTTCGCGGAGATTGCGCGCACCGAACCGGCAGCATTTACGGTCATATCCCCCGCAGATCCGAAGCAGCATCCCTGCATGGCGGAGGAAAATGTCTGCGCGGCGCAGACCCGTCTGGTTATGAATCTGCGCGATACCGGCAGCGATTCCGATGCGGCAATGCTGCTGAATGAATTGCTTGGTGCAATGCCGGATTCGCTGCTGCTGCGCAATGTCCGCGAACGGTACGGGCAATGCTATTACTGCGAGACCGGCTATTCGCGATGCAAACAAATGCTGACCATTGAGACCGCGACTGCCGATGCGCAGCTTGCACAGACCCGCGCGGCGATTCTGCATGAGCTGGATGTGCTGCGCAGCGGAGATGTCTCTCAGCGGGCGCTGCAAGCGGCGAAGCTGCATTTCGCCTTTGAGGCGGCACAGTGCGCCGATTCGCCGGAAGGGCTTGCCGAATGGCTCAGTGACCGCGCACTCTTTCATGATGAACGCACGCCGCAGCAGCTCTGTGCCGATATGGAGCAGGTGACTGCGGAACGAATTGCGCAGTCAGCGCGAGCTTTGGTCTTTGATGCACAGTTCACGCTGCACGGCATCGGAGAGGAGGCGGAGACATGAACACGGAGAGACAGATTTTCCGCGAAACCGATCCGCTGACCGGTGATACCTGTGTGCGCATTCTGCATGAGAGCGGCTTGGAGATACGGGTTCTGGAACAACCCGCGATGCATACTGCGGCGGCGGAATTTGCCGTGCGGTACGGCTCGGTTCACACCGCATTCATACAGGAGGGCAAGCGGATTCAGACACCGGCGGGTGTGGCGCACTATCTTGAACACAAGCTCTTTGAGAATGAAGATAACGGCGTATCTGCGCGGTTTGCTGCGATCGGTGCATCGGATAACGCCTATACCGGATTTGACCGCACGGTCTGTCATTTCCGGACACACCGTGCCTTTCCGGAGGCACTTGCCGTTCTGCTGGAATTTGTGCAGCACCCGCAGATCACACAGGGCGGCGTGGAGCATGAACGCGGCATCATTACGCAGGAAATCGTGGAGTATTACGACGATGCCGACGACCGGATGTTCTTTCAGGTGCTGGAGGCGCTGTATCACGCCTGTCCCATCCGCACGGATGTGGCTGGTACGCCGGAAAGCATCGCGCAGATTACGGCGGAGATGCTGCTGCAATGTCACAGCGCATTTTACAATCTGCACAATATGGTGCTGAGCTGTGCGGGCAATGTGACCGCCGCAGAGGTGCTGGAAACCGCAGACCGCCTGCTGATTCCTGCGCCGCCCTTTACGGTGCAGCCGGCACTCCCGCCTGAGCCGGAAACAGTCTTTGCGCCGTACCGCGAGCGGACAATGGCAGTCGGGCGGACGCAGTTTTCGCTGGGCTTCAAGAGTGCGCCTGCATCCGGCATGACGCAGATGCGCGAAAAACTCATCTGCGAGCTGGCAGCAGATCTTCTGACGGGTGCTTGTTCCCCGTTTTATGAGCAGATGCGGCAATCCGGCCTGCTTCCGCATCCTTTGAGTGCGGAGGTGCTTTGCGGCAGCGAATGGTTCGCGGTGATCTTTGACGGCGAATCCGATGAGCCGCAGACCGTTGCGGATGCACTCTGCAAAGAATGCGCTTCTGCCCTGCAAAACGGCATTGATCCTGCCTTGCTGCAAGATCTGAAACGCGCCTATTACCGCGATGAGATCACGGCGATGCAGTCGCCGGAGGATGCCGCTGCCGCCCTCACCGAAAACTGGCTTGCAGGATGCACCTCTCCCTTTGCGCGGACAGCGCTCCTTGCACAGATCACACCGGAGGAAATCTGCGATGTGCTGGCAAGGCGCTTCCGGCAGGATCGCGCTGCACTTTCGGTCATTCTGCCCGATGACGATACAGATACAAACGATGAAAAATAAACCTGAAAGGAAGAATATACTATGCTCTCTGCTGCTCTGACCGCACTGGATTCACTCGGTACAAATGAGATTGTGTTTCCGAAGCTCGGCATTGACCTGCACATCAAAAGCGTCGCATTTACGGTGTTCGGCGCATCCATCACATGGTACGGCATCCTCATCACGGCGGGCATGATGCTCGCGATGATTTACCTGTTCAAGCGGATCCGCAGCTTCGGCATCGACCCGGACCGTGCGATTGACGGCATCATTGGCGGCGTCATCGGCGGCATCATCGGTGCGCGTGCATATTATGTCATCTTCCACTGGAGCGAATACGCCGGTGACTGGAAGGCAATTTTCAACATCCGCAACGGTGGTCTGGGCATTTACGGCGGATTGATCGGTGCGCTGCTGGTCGGATCGGTCGTCTGCAAACTGCGCAAAGTGCGCCTGCGCCCGATGTATGATATTGTATCGCTCGGTTTCCTGATCGGTCAGTGCATCGGCAGATGGGGCAACTTTACGAATCATGAGGCATTCGGCAAGAATACAGACTGGATCACGGGCATGAGCAGCGGCAAGATTCAGGCGTGGATCGCGCGCAATTATACAGACGGCTCTGTCGTGCCGGATCAGCCGGTGCATCCGTGCTTCCTGTACGAGTCTGTGTGGTGTCTGCTGGGATTTGTGCTGCTGCACTTTGTCTCGAAGAAGCGTAAATTCGACGGGCAGATTTTCCTGATGTATGTGATCTGGTACGGCACGGGCAGATTCTTCATCGAATCGCTGCGTACAGACAGCCTGTATCTCGGCACGGTGAAGGTTTCGCAGCTTGTGGCGGTTGTCTCTGTGGCGGCTGCACTGGTGCTGCTGCTGATCGGTCTGAGCCATGCCAAGCGCATGGGCAGCGATCAGGTGCTGTATGTTGATACGGAGGAATCCAGAGCGCTGCTGGAGGAGGCTGACCGCAGAGAGCTGGAGGCACTGGAAAAGCGCAATCGGAAAGCTGCAAAGCAGGAAGAACCCGAACAGACGGAAAGCATTCTCGCGGATGAACCGGAGACTTCAGAGGCGGATGAGGAAGCCATCGCCCGCAAAAAGGCGGAGCAGGCAAAGCGCGATGCCGAAAATGATGCGCTCATCGCGGAGATTGCGGCGGAGGCTGCCAAGGCTGAACAGCCTGCTGCGGAATCTGATGCGGAGACACCTGCGGAGGAAGAATCTGAACCGGAGACACCGGAATCCTGATAAAAACGGGCGCTGCACGGTATTTGAACCGT
>DGVV01000035.1 GCA_002395085.1 Ruminococcus sp. UBA4275
ATACCTTTTTCGACAGCCTGAGGGTGGGGATTGACCTGCCCTCTTTTTTTGTGAATGCGGATGTCAGTGCATCAGTGTGGTGACGATCAGCACGGTGAAAATCAGGGCGGCTTCGATGATCAGTGCAAGCAGGATATTGCCAAGGCTTGTGCCGCCTGCCTCCTGAATCTCTGCGTGATACTGTGCTTCGCTCACCGCTGTTTCACGGATTCTGCCGATCTTGCGGACGGCATAGCGGTAATACAGGCGGTTTGCGAACAGGCAGCAGAGTGCCGAGAAAATCAGTCTGGCGGCGTTGCTGATCTGTCCCCACTGCAAAAAGGCTGCCGCGGTAACATCCAGCGGAACGTGCAGTCCCATTTCCGAATTCTGCTTGAACAGCATCGGCAGATAGAGAACCAGATTGATGATCATGGAGCTGAGCGCCCAGCCCCACATTTTGCGGTTTGCAAAATACAGCTCCGGAAAGAACAGGCAGATCAGATTGAACGAAAAGCGTTTGCCCGTGCGCTTCATCAGCCGGAAGAGCGGCAGATAGTAGAAACGGTTATCGCGCACGAATTCCGCGACATCGCCCATTGTCACGCCGTCCATATCTTCCGCAGGATCAAACCCGCAGCAGGGGTCGTCCGGATTGAGCCGCGCACCGTCATAGAGCGTGGCATTGATGAGCTGCGGAGATTCGCCGCGTTCGCGCAGGGCAGCCTGTTCAAATTCCTCAGCCTGTTTTTCTGCTGAGCGTTCTTTGATGATCTGATGCTTGCGCTGGGAAATCCAACTTTCGCCTTTTTCATGCAGCGTATCGTTGATGCATCTGCCGTTTTCCTTCCAGCAGGCACGGTGATAGGGTGTGCCGCATTCAGGGCAGGAAACAATGTCATCCTCAGCGGTGAATACCTTTCCGCAGTGCAGACAGGCCTGACCGATATATTCCTCCATAGATTGCACCTCCAGAAGGGTGTGAGATTTTGTGATATATTTTCTATTTTACCACATCCTGTGCGGTTTTACAAGGGCATTGCACGGATTTTCACGGAAAATTCACGGATTTCAGCACAGCGTGAAATTTTTTTGCAAAGGTACTTGCTTTTTTTCAGAAAATATGGTATACTGAAAACAACCGTTTTCGGGCGAGGTATGCCCGGAATCTATCAATTCGTACCAGAAAGGAAATTCACAAATCATGAGCGTTCTCGAAATCGTCGGCGGCATTGTGCTGCTTATCTCCTGCGTGCTTCTCATCATCTTCGTGCTGATGCAGGATCAGAAGCAGGATCAGAATATGACATCCGCAATCACCGGCGGCACGTATGACTCCCACTTCAGCAAGAATGAGGGCAATACCAAGGAAGCGATTCTGAAGAAATGGACCACCTGGCTGGCGGTTATCTTCTTTGTCGCGACGCTGGTCATCCTGATCATCCCGACTTATTTTAGCTAAGCTGAATGTCCTGCGCTCCGCTGCGGAGTGCAGGACATTTCTTTTTATCATCAGATCTTTCCGGCGGGAAGCGTCCCGCAGTCCATCAACCAGTGAATGGAGGTTTACAATATGGCAAGACGTATGAAAACACACAAGATGAAGCGCAGCGCACCTTCTGCGCGGTCGGCGGCGCGCAAACCGAAAGGGAGTGTCCGCGGCAGAACACTCGCAGATGAAGAAGCACGTCCGGAGATTCAGGTCTCTGAGGAGCAGCTTACGCATTTCGCAAACCGCATTACCACGTTTCTGCGCAAGGCGAACGGCAGACCGGTCTCTCGCGCGGATCTCGCATCCAAATGCCGCGGACGCGGACAGGCTGCCTATCTGCGCGCCCTGAAAAAGCTCACCGCAGAGGGCGTGATTGCGGAGCGCCGCAGCGGGTATGTCTATGCGGAGGCGGCGGGGCTGCTGCGCTGTACGGTCACGCGGCTGAGCCGAACCTTCGGATTTGTCCGCCCGCAGGAGGAGGGCGCTGCCGAAATCTTCATCCCCGGCAGAGAGCTCAAGGGCGCGATGAACGGCGATACCGTTCTTGTGCAGCAGACAGGTTCACGCGACGGTCTGCCGGAAGGCAGCATTGTTACGGTCATCACGGCGGCTGAGGTGCAGGTCTCCGGTATGCTGACAGATGAGGAAGGCGTGCTGCAATTTCTGCCTGATACCATGTGCAGGCAGGCAATCCGTGTGGTGAATGCGGAGGACTGGCGTGACCATGCGGGCGATAAGGTGCTGGCAACGGTTGTGGAGCGCGGCACACGGCATTCCGAACACGCAGTCCGGGTGGATGTTTCGCTGGGCAGCGCACAGTCCGCACGCGCCTGTTCGGAGGCGCTGGCAGTTGTGAGCGGTATTCCGATGGAATTCCCGCCCGATGTGCTGGCTGAGGCAGAACGGCTGGAGGCAGCCGGCATTCCGGAAGGCGAACTGGAAGGCAGACTCGATCTGCGGCAGCCGGAGGACATCATTTTTACGATTGACGGCTGGGATGCAAAGGATCTTGACGATGCGGTTTCCATCTCGAAGACCGCCGGCGGCTACCGGCTGGGCGTTCATATCGCGGATGTTTCGCATTACGTGCAGCCGAATTCTGCGCTGGATACCGAAGCGATCGCACGCGGCACAAGTGTCTACTACGCAGATCAGGTCATCCCGATGCTCCCGAAAGCCCTCAGCAACGGTATCTGCTCGCTGCATCCGGATGTGGACAGACTGGCGTTTTCCGCGCTGCTGGAACTGGATCATGACGGCGAGATCCTGACATACGATTTCCGCAAGACGGTTATCCGGTCGGCGGTGAAGGGTGTATACCGTGAGGTGAATGCGGTGCTTGCCGGCACAGCGGATGCGGAAACGGAAGCGAAATACGCGCCGGTGAAGGAATCGCTGCTGCTGCTCAATGAGCTGCGCGAAAAGCGCCTTGCTGCGCGGAAAAAGCGCGGCGCACCGTCCATTGAGGCGGAGGAGAGTATGTTCATCCTTGATGAAAACGGTGTCTGCACGGATGTGGCAGCACGGACGCGCGGGGCAGGCGAGGAACTGATTGAGGAATGTATGCTGCTGGCAAATGAAGCGGCGGCAAAGCTCGCAAAATCGCGGAAACTGCCGTTTGTTTACCGTGTCCACGCGAATCCGCCGGAGGAAAAGGCAATCCGGCTTGCCGAGGCGCTGAACCGTCTGGATATTCCGCATCCCGCTCTGGATGATCCGAAACCGCGCGATTATGCGCAGGTGCTTGCGAATGCGGCAGACAGTCCGTATAAGCCGGCGGTGCATCAGATTGTGCTGCGGAGCATGGCAAAGGCAGACTATGAGACCGAACCGATCGGGCATTTCGGGCTGGCACTCAGCGATTACACGCATTTCACTTCCCCGATCCGGCGCTATCCCGATCTCGCAATCCACCGCATTCTCTCTGCGATGCTGCGCGGTGAAAAGCTCGAAAATGCGCGGCAGTTCGCAAATGCAGCAGCGGTTGCGGGCACGGTGACGGAGCAGCGCGCCATGCAGCTTGAACGCGACTGCGATGATCGTTACCGCGCGGAATGGGCGAAGCAGCATCTCGGTGAAACCTTTGAGGGTGCAATTTCCGGACTGACGGAATTCGGCATCTATGTGATGCTGCCGAACACTGCGGAGGGTCTGCTGCCGATGGATGCGCTGCCGATGGACGAATATGAGTACGATGGCTTTTTCACGATGCGTGCTGCCGGATCAGGGACACGCTATACGATTGGTATGCCGCTGAAGGTGACGCTGGCACGGGCAGACATCAACAGCGGACATATTGACCTTTCATTTGCCGCGCTTGCTTGATTTGTCCGGTACAACCATACGCTTCAAACGTGATTGTTCATACAGGTCTTATGCATCAATTGCGGAAAACGTACAAATTATTTGCCAAAAACAGCGATCTTCTGCATTTTGTCCATTGAAAATGCGTTTTGTGAATTGATTGTTGTGTATGATTCTGATAGAATAAGATCATACAAGACTGCGCACAACAGGATGTGCAGCCGAACGCAACTACAGGGGATCATTCGGACTAGACATACAACGAAGAAAAAGGGGAGTAATTATGAAAAAATCGAAAATGCAGTGCCTGACCGCACTGCTCAGCACGACATTGCTGCTGAGTTCCATGCCGATGCTGCCGGCAGCCGCTGCCGACTGTGTCATCGACACCGAAACCACGTTCCAGACCATCCAGGGCTTCGGCGGTATCAACCACCCCGAATGGACAGGATACGATCTGACCGACGCGGAGGTGCAGCGCGCCTTCGGTGACGGCGAGGGCGAGCTTGGCATGAGCATCCTGCGTATCTTTGTCAATGACGACAGCAGCCAGTGGGGCAGAGCCATTCCGGTTGCGAAAAAGGCGCAGGCACTCGGCGCAACGGTCTTTGCATCGCCGTGGTGTCCGCCTGCTGCCATCCGTACAAACGGTTCCGGCGGCCCGCGCGGCGGTAAATATGTCCTCAGCAACGGCGCAGAGGAAAAGTACGCCCAGCATCTGAACAGCTTTATCAAGTATGTCGAGGGTCAGGGTGTCAATCTCTACTCTGTTTCCGTTCAGAATGAGCCGGACTGGTCAAATGACTGGACGTACTGGTCTCCGGAACGTGCAGCAAACTTTATCGCGAATTACGGTCAGACCGTGAAAGCCGGCACCAATGCCAAACTGATGTCGCCGGAGAGCTTCAGCTACAGCAAGGATTACTACAATGCCATCCTGAATAACCAGAAGGCAATGGCAAACTGTGACCTTTTCGGAACACATTTCTATGGCACACAGCGCAGCGCAATGGATTTCCCGGCAATGGAAAACTGCGGCAAGGACATCTGGATGACCGAGGTTTATGTGCCGGATTCCAAGATTAGCTGTGAGGCGTATCCGGAGTCGCTCGATCAGTCTGAGAATATCCACAACGGTCTGGTCGTCGGCAATATGAACGCCTACGTTGTGTGGTATATCAAGCGCAGCTACGGCCCGATCAATGAACAGGGTCAGATTTCCAAGCGCGGCTACTGCTTCGGTCAGTATTCGATGTTTGTGCGTCCGGGCGCTGTCCGCGTGGATGCGACGGAACAGCCCGCAAGCAATGTCCTCGTTTCCGCGTTCAAGAATGAAGACGGTTCTGTTGCAGTTGTTGCGATCAACAAGGGCAGCGGAGACGTGAATCAGAACTTCTCGATGAACGGCGGTGAGAAGATCTCCGGCGTGGATGCCTACCGTACCTCCGCAAATGAGAATGCGGCTTCTGTCGGCGTGGCTTCTGTTTCGGACAGCGGCTTTACCGCAAAACTGCCGGCAAAGTCCGTCACGACCTTTGTGATTGACGCCGGTGAGGCACAGCCCGATCCGAACGGCTATCTGTTCCACTATACCTTTGAGAAGGGTACAGAAGGCTTCAGCGGCAGAGGCGGTGCAACCGTCGAGAACAGCTCGGATGCTTACGAAGGCGACAAGAGTCTCAGCGTTACCGGCCGTGAAAAGAACTGGCACGGTGCATCCCATTCGCTCAGCGCCAGCAAATTCAAGGCGGGTCAGACCTACGCATTCAGCGCGGTTGTGAAGCAGGATACGTCGGCTTCTGAGCCGATGCACTTCTCCATCCAGTATACCGGATCGGACGGCGATCCGCACTATGAAAAGATCGCAAGCGCATCCGTCCCGAAGGGCGAGTGGGTACAGCTCTACAACCCGTCCTATACGATCCCTGCCGGCGCGACTGATGTGCAGATCTATTTCGAGACAGACGAAGATGCCGGTTCGACCTGCTCCTTTACCGTGGATGAGGTCATCGGCGCACCGGAAGGTACGGTAATCGACGGTCCTGCACCGGTTGAATTCAAGCTTGGCGACCTCAACAACGACAGCAAGATCAATGCCATCGACTTCTCGCTCGTCAAGCAGGGCATTCTCAAGGGCGGCTTTGCAGATACTGCATCCAAGCTCGCAGCAGATGTCACGCAGGACGGTTCTGTCAATGTCAGCGACGCTGTCTGGTATGCCAAGTTCCTGACCGGTGAGATCGAGGAATTCGGCAAGGCGGAAAACAATAACAACAACGAGAACAACAATAACAATCTCCCAATGCGCACCATCACGGAGTATACTGCTGCTGTGAAGGACAGTGTTGTGATGACGGAAACGAGCGATTCCAAGCAGAAAAAAGCAGGCGTGACCTATCCGCAGATCACCAAGGAATACTATTTCTCCAAGAAGGCGAACAAGAATAAGCCCTATAACATCATGCTTCCGGCAAACTATGACGAGAGCAAGAAGTATCCGGTGCTGTATCTCCTGCACGGCTTCTTCGAGGATGAGGACCGTATGATTCTCACCGGCAACGAGAATCCGATCCCGACTCCGCAGATCATCACCAATGCGATTGCAGAGGGTGCGGCAAAGGAGATGATCGTGGTTGTGCCGCAGGTCTTTACACATCCGACCAAAGCAGGCGCGACTGCATTCAATGACGGCGATTCCGTTGCGGGCTATGATAACTTTGTCGATGATATTGTTGACAGCCTGATGCCGCATATTGAGAGCAAGTACAGTGTTGCGACCGGTAAGGCGAATACGGCAGTGACCGGCTTCTCCATGGGCGGCAAAGAGGCGCTCTGCATCGGCATTAAGCACAGCGACAAGTTTGGTTATGTCGGCGCGATCTGTCCTGCTCCGGGCGTGCAGGGGCCGTGGAAATGGAGCAGCGAGGAGGCAGCTCCGTCACTGATCATGGTGACCGGCGGTACCAATGATGACGTCGTCCGTTTGGATACGCCGCAGGGCTATCACAATGAGCTTGACAAGGCCGGTACACCGCATATCTGGCACGTTGTGCAGGGCGGCTACCACGGCGATAACTGCATCAGAGCGCACCTTTACAACTTTGTCCGCTATATCTTCAAGGCGTGAGAACCGTGCGCAAAACTTCTTATTGCTTAATTCCTCCCCTATAGAACACACTGACCGCCTACAGGTTTTCGCCTGTGGGCGGTCAGTGTTTGCGGATTATTTATCGCGCCGGAACTGTCCGGGCGTGATGCCCATGACCTTCTGAAACTGGCGCAGAAAGTAATTGTAGTCCTCGTAATAACACTGTTCGGCAATGCTTGCAATGCTCAGAACGGATGTTGCAAGCAGGCTGACGGCGCGTGAAATGCGCGCATTGATTGCATCCTGATGGAAGCTGACGCCGAAGCAGTCTTTGTAGATCTGGCGGAAGTAGCCGGCGCTGAAGGAGTATTTGCGGCAGACCGCATCTGCGGTGAGATCAAGGCTGCTGTAAAGCTGATTCCGGACTGCAAACAGGGTCTCGGAATGCGGCCTTTCCCGACGGGTATGCTGTTCGGCTTCTGCTTCATTGGCGGCAGTACGCAGCATGGCAGCGGCTTCTGCGGCAGCAGTATCAGCGGGAATGACAATTGTGGTGACGAAAAGCGTCTCCATACCCTGCGTTTCCAGCAGGTCGGTCTGATGCAGCAGCACAGCATTCAGCTTTTCACGCAGGAGGGTATCCCGCGTGTCTGATTCATAGGGTATACCCGTGCAAATGAAAATCTGCGGGTCAATGCGCGCGATGATGCACTGATCGGAACAGACGGTGCGCAGAATCTCCGCGACCTTCTGGATGCGGGCAGTCTGCGTCTCCTGCGTTTCGGGATTTGCCACAGAATCGTGATCCAGCTTGACAAGCACCGCAGAGACCGGTGACTGCGCTGTTTCGAGATGCGCCGTGAGCGCTTTCTCAAAGCCCTGCTGATTCAGCAGACCGGTCAGCATATCCTGCTGTTCCGAAAGATTCTGACATTGCAGCAGATAGCGGATGTCATTCTTCATGCAGAGAAAGGTCAGTGCGACGGAAATTGACTTCATCCAGTTGCGGAAGATATCATCGTAAGTATCCGGTGCGAAGTATTCGAGGATAAAATACCCGTAAAAATGCTTTTCAAAAAACAGCGGCAGATAGTAATGCGCGGCTGTTTCCGGTGCATTCAGCATCCGGTAGCAGGAGACAAAATCGGTTTCCTCAAAACGAATCGGCGGTGTCTGCTTATTCCACGGCATAATGGAACGGCAAATGAGCTGACGGCTTGGCGTTTCGCTGCTGGTATCGTACCAGTTTTCGCAGAGACACAGGTACATATTCTGCACCCAGCGCACCCAGTAATGATGCTTTGCCAGTGCGTCGATGAATTCATCGAGATTGCTGCTGAGGGTGAGCTGCTGTTCCAGTGTACCAAGCACATTCCATTTGTCGTAGACCTGCTTGGTGCGCAGCGTTTCCAGCTCCTGATAAAGCTGTTCGTTGTCCGTTTTACAGCGGCAGCTGTTGCCGGCGATCCATTTCCCGCGCGGGGGCTTGAAGGGCGGCGGCTCTTTGCCGTTTGCAAGATGGTCGATGATATTGACTGCTTCCTGCCCGATTTCTGCACGCGCACGCTGAAATGTACTGAGCAGCGGAGCGTGATAAATGCGCTCATGTATGAACTCAAAGCCCGTGACAACCACGTCATCCGGCACACGGACGCCGTCTTTGAGGAAGGAATCCAGCAAGCCGTAAGCCATGTAATCATTGGCGCAGACGATTGCTTCCGGCATCGGAATTTCACCGGAGACAATCTGTTTTGCAAGCGCTTCACCGGAATCAAACCAGAAATTGCCGTAATGCACACGGCGCTCGTCAAACGGGATGCCGTGCTGTTCCAGTGCGCGGCGATAGCCCTGCACACGCTGCTCTGCGGCTTCGTTATTCTTCATACCGGTGAGAATATCAATCTTCCGCAGGTCATGTTCCTCGATGAGATGCGTGGTGATGTCAGACATATCCTCGAAGTCACTCGCATTGATGAAGCGGACATTCGGATAGGCAAGTTCCGGAATGAAAATGCCGATGACGACCACCGGAATATCCTGCCGCTGTTCCAGCAGATTGCGGATGATGGCGCGGACGGTGTCATTCATAAAGGATTCTGCAATCAGAATGATGCCGCTGAGCTGCTGGGAACGGGTCAGATTGTAGACGTAATTTTCCAGTGCAAGAGACTCATCAAATTCGTAAGCGTTAAAGAGATTGGAGAACACAATGGTTTTTCTGCCGACTTCCTGTGCTTTGGCAATGATGCCCTTCATAATCTCACGCTGTTCGATGTTATTAACCTCTGCGGCGACGACGCCGATACATTTTTTCTCTGTTTCTTCCAAGGTGAATCCCCCCTATCAATACTATTATAGTAATAATGTCACCGTTTGTCAAGAGCTGAATCTGCATTTTGTCCATGATTATCTGCAAATTTTCCAGAAGGACAGGATTGAACAATCAGGTGACAAAAAGACATTGTGAAACCTGCATATTTCCTGCGGGGGCGTTCCGTGAAAAACGTAGAAAACGATTATGATTAGAATATTTAATCTCTGAAAATGCAACTGCGAACAATTGTCTTTGTGTGATAGACAGATTCCGTTTTTACAATCTGTATAGATTGATAATTGTTTGTCAATCAAAAAATGGGCGTTGACAAGCGGTTTGCGGATTTTTACCGCAAAAGATGTACGCAAGACGTATTGTAATATATTACGAAAAATATTGCAATTTGTAAAGATAAAATGACGAAAAACACGATGCCGATTTATGCGAATTGTAGAAATTTCAAAAAAGAACAGGAAATCACAATTATTCCCTTGACTTTTCTGACCAATCTGGTATAATAAGAATGAATAAGCACATACTGTCTGAATTTTCAGGCCGTGCGCTTGTGCTGAAAAAGGAGGAATCTGTCAGGGAAACATTACATTGAGAGGGAGCTCACATCGTCAAAACAGAGATGTGCCCACACTGCATAGACGGATGCAGATGCGGTGTGCCGGGGGAGAGACGGCATCCGGTGATACCGGCGGAAAACGATCGGAAGTGAACGCGCGAAGCGGAAATCCCGCCGTCCCTGCTGACACGGGCAGGGCGGATGCGGACGGAAGGCAAGTCCCGTGCCGGCACGGGCAAGGGGATCAGTGCAGCGGCTGCGCAGAAGACCGGCTGAACATCGGTACACGTAACATGATTTTGAACAGACAACTTGGTTTTGACAGAAACAATTGAATAAGGAGGAAAAGCTATGGCACAAGGCATTAGAAAAAGATTGCTTTCGTTTGCTACAGCCGGTGTACTCGCTTTGAGCGGACTGCCCCCGGTTTCACTGGGTTCTCCGCTGATTGCTTCGGCCGCCTCTTTGACCGATTCAGAACCTGCCTTCTATATGACTGATATGTTCAGCTCCAATGCTGCTCATGTGAAAGTCATGTATCAGGATGCGACAGGTGCAGCAAAGGCCGCTCAGGTCGATGAACAGCGCTATTATATGCTTGTCGATATTGCAGATGCAACCATGCATTTCGATAACGCAACCGGAGTCACTACCTTTGATGATGACTACAAGCATACTTATACGCTGACAGAAATCGGCGGCGGAGAAGAATGGATTTCTACCGGACTGAATCTTCCGGCTGCGGAGGATACCCGCAGAGTCTATTCGATGGCAGGCTACATTCTGAAAAACACCGGCGACTCACCTCTGACGCTGGAAGATGCGCTCGCACTGAATCAATGCGAGCAGACTGATGAAATCGCAGGCAGAAGTATTCTCTGCGATCACCAGTATCATTACAGCGGTCTGGATTATGAGTACGGCAGAAATACCGTTGAGCTGACAGCATTCAGCGGTGTGATTGCAGACATCAATGTCTATACCTATGGCGGGGAAGAACTCACGTATGTGCAGAGCGACCCGCCTACGGCAAACTACGTCGCACTTGTGACGGCAACTCCGCGCGGCACGACTACCCCGCAGCAGTGGGCGATTGTTCCGATTACGCCGGAGACTCCGAATGCAGGTGCAGATTATTCAAGCAAGTATTATACAGAGCATCTGGAAATCACGGATTTCTACCAGTATGACCGCGGCGGTGCTTCTACCGATATGCAAGGTCCGCTGATTCAGAACTTTGATGTGGATATCCGTGTCTATCGCTCTGATGATCCGCTTGAAACCTACGCAGACTGTATGGATCACGGCATCGACACGATTCCGGGGTATACTTTCGATAAGAGTATCAACGGAAAGAAGCTGGATGTCTCGATCACGCAGAATGACCTTTCGTTTGGCGTCGATTTTGAATTTGATGAACCGACCACGATTACGGAGGCGGATAACCTCTACCTGCTCGTGAAGGTGCTTCATACCGGCGGCTATAGCGATTACTACACCTATTATTATCAGCAGATTACTGTTGATAATGCAACGGAGCTGAGCATTCCCATCCAGACAACGGATTCTCAGAAGTGGGTGGATGAGAATGGCACGCTTCTTCCGAATGAGCGGATTTCCAGAGACAAGGGTGTCACGGTTGAACTCTACAAGGGCACTGAACCTCTGACCTTCGCGAATCTGAAGAGCAAGGAAAAATGCTCGCCCGTGAAGAACGGCGGCGTGTACAAGACCTACGCTACGTTCTATTCGCGCTCCACGGAGGAGGATGCGGCAGCCGCAAGAACTGCGGTTACCGAAACCATCTCGTTCAAAACTCTGGATGCTTCCAATGATTACGATTTCAAGGACATCCTCGGTCCGGGTCTGTACTACGGTATCGTGGCTGACAGATTTGAACAGGGCGCAAACAGCAGCGACGGCGGAAACTCCACAACGGATATTCAGTCCAACGTCGCAGCGAACCACTATATGGCGCATGACGGATGCGTCATCAACCCGAACCTGACAGTCAACAATCCCGGTTCGGTTGTGATTGCCAAGTACGTCGATTTTAACGGCGAAACCGAGATCATCGACGGCACGACGGTTTTCTACGGCCTGGATGAACTGGCTGCACTTCCGGAAGGCGAAAACGCTCCGAACGCCGGCCATGTGGATATTGATGATACAGGCGAGAACAACAAAGCTGCTTACCTGTATACAGATTCCGAAGACCGCCTGAAGGTTGTCAGACCGGAATCCCCTGTTCAAATTACAGTGGAAACACCGGATGACATCACCAAAAACCGGGTTGAACCGATTATCGAGTACATGGAGAGCATCTCCGCAGAACTGCTTTCGCATGATGTCCCTTCGATTAACTATTCCGATGAAAATCTCAACTTTACGCTGGATGCATCTGCTTATCCGGATGATGCGACCATCTACATCGACGGCGACGCACTTGCAGAAGCGATGGGCGGCGAGATCGGAAACGGTAAGATCACACTGAGAAAGAAAGAGCATCAGCTCTTTGTTTTCAATTTCAAGAATACGGAAGATCTTGCGATCACCCGTTATAATCTTGAAATCCTGAAGGATGACGGAACGGTTCTGGAAATGAACTCCCAACCTTCCACCACACGCGATACACAGAATGAGAACCTCGATGCGTATGTCACGCGCTACGTGGTCTGGAATCTGGCATCGGTGAAGAATCTGGAAGTCAGCACGGCTGCCGGTATCTTCCTGCTTCCGGATGAGCATTCTGTCGTCAGAAACGACGGCAACGCGGCGACCGGCTGGATCATCACGGATGGTTACATCGGTCTCAGCAAAGAGTGGCACTTCGTCTACAGCGGTCTGCCGGAGGATATTCCGTTCGTGATTTCCAAGGAATCCGTCGGCGGCGAGAAGATCGTAGACAACGCAACATTCCAGCTTACCAGCAAGACCGACGGCGTCACCTTTGACGGTGTCACCGACGGCGAAGGCAACAGCATCGGCACCGGCACTTCGGTTGAACTGACCGGTACCAAGTTCGAGCTGCTCGGTCTCCAGGACGGTATTTACGAACTGGAAGAAACCGCTGCTCCGAACGGTTATACCACGGTCTCTGCCTTTACGTTTGAAATCAAGAACGGCATGGTCGTGAAAGATTCGATCTCTGCTGTGACGGACGGCGAAGTCGAGCGCCTTGCAGGCGGCGGCACGCTGATCGTGAAGGATGAGAAGGAAGGCCCGGCAATTCGTCTGGTCAAGACAGATATGGACGGCAATGCAGTGAACGGCACTGTGAAATTCAAGCTCAGCATTGAAGCACAGAATGCAATCATCGGACCGCCTGCCGCAAATGCGCCCACGCTGGAAGGCGTGATCGTCGGCGGCACGGAGATCAAGGACAAGGTCCGTGAGTATACGTTCACCGGCAGCAATGTCAAGATCAAGAATCTGAAGACGCTGCCTGATGCCGCTCCTTACTGGCGCTATTCCATTACGGAAGAGGAAGCACCCGCCGGCTATGAGAAACTGCCGGGCAAAATTGTCCTGAAGTTCTCTGAGACGGACGGTACGATCTCTTTCAGCAAGAGTACGAAGGATGAAGTTAAGAGATATTGTTCGATTTCGGACGACGGCGTTACGCTGACTGTTAAGAACAAGAAATCGAATGACGGTCCGAAGACCATTCAGGTCAACAAGCAGGCGGTTGGCGGCGAGCCGATCGCAGAAGGCAACAAGGCACAGTTCACGCTGACAGCACTGGAAGGCGGTACGCTTGCAGGTGTGGTCATCGGTGAAGTGACTCTGACAGACGCGGATACGACCTACACCTTCGATGGCAACAATGCGGAGATGAAGGGTCTGAGCGACGGAACTTACAAACTGGAGGAGAAAGTTGCTCCGGATGGCTACACGGTCGTTACCAGCGGCTTCACCTTCAAGGTTACCGACGGCGAAATCGACAGAAGTTCGATTACCGCGGAGACCACCGGCGCAGGCATTTATGCACCGGACGGCAAGACAATTATTGTTGCAGATGATGCTTCTTCTGTCAAGATCAACAAGTTTGATGTCACAAATCAGGCTCCGCTGAAAGGCGCGAAGATTGTTGTGACGCTGACGGAAGGCACGAAAAACGCAAATGCTTCTCTGGCAAATGTCAAGGTTGAGGGTGCGATGGTTACGCCGGATCACGGTGTGGTTCAGGATGATTCGTCGATTACCTTCTACTCCTCTGAAACGGATGTGACGCTGACCGGTCTGCCGGACGGCAAATATACGCTTCAGGAAACTGCCGATGAAGGCGACACCTTTGAGGTCAATGATACTATTTATAATGTCATTGATTCGTTTGTCACCTTCGAGATCAAGGATGGCGTGGTCATCTCTGCTGCTGACAGCAAGAACGGTGACCTGACTTCCACGGTCAACGGACAGGGCTACTACCGCACCGACAACAAGTTTACGGTTGCAGACGCGGAAGCAGCTTCCGGCGCTGTCCGGTTCCAGAAACTCGCAGCAGATACGAATGCGGCACTTGCAAATGCAAAGCTCGTTCTGACTGCGCCCGAAGGTACGGACCTGACGAAAGTCAAGACCGCACTCGGCAGCCTCATCGACGCGGATACTGCAATCAATGTGATTCAGTGGACAACGTCTGATACGGCACTCGTGATTACCGGTCTCCCGACCGGCACTTACCAGCTCTCCGAAACATTTGCCCCGAACGGCTACCGCAAAGCAAACGTTCAGGAGATCAGCATTGTGGACGGCAAGCTGGCAGACACGACAGATGAAACAAGCACTGTGACTGTGACCGATGAGATCATGAAGCTCACCGTGAAGAAGACCGGCAAGAACGATGCAGCACTCGCAGGTGCTGAATTCGATCTGGTTGACGGCACGGGCGCTGTGGTTGCAGAGCTGAAGCAGGATGCGCAGAATTCCCTCACAGAGTGGTCGCTTGAGAAAATCAGCAACGGCATCTACACTCTGGTGGAAACGGCGGTTCCGGACGGCTATGTCAAGATGGCGGATCTCACAATCCACATCGCAAACGGTATCGTCACCGAAGCGACAAACGATGTTTTGACGCTGACAAATGAGCTGACGAAGGTCAGCGTGACCAAGACGGATATGGGCGGCACGGAACTTCCGGGCGCAACAATCAGAATCATTGATAAGAATGGCCAGATTGTTGAAGAATGGGTTTCGACTGAGAAAGCTCATATTATCGAGGGTCTGACCGCGGGTGAGACCTACACCCTCCACGAGGAAGGCGCTCCGGACGGCTATTCTTATGCCGAGGATGCGGAATTTACCGTGAAGGCGGACGGCACACTCACGGATATTAAAATGAAGGATGCTCCGACGAAGGTCACTGTTTCTAAGCAGGATGCTACGACCTCGGAGGAAATCCCCGGCGCAAAGCTGGAAGTTTACAAAGCAGCAGATGTCAACGAGGACGGTACTGTGAAGGAAGGCGCAAAGCCGGTCGATAGCTGGATTTCTGAGGCGGGTAAGTCTCACGAGATTCAGAAGCTGACCGCCGGTGCGGATTATGTCCTGATCGAGACCACTGTTCCGGATGGCTATGCGCAGGCGGAAGCAGTGAAGTTCACGGTCAACCGCGACAACACTGTTACCCAAGTCGTGATGTTCGATGCGCCGCTGCGCGAAATCGAGATCGACAAAGCAACCC
>DGVV01000146.1 GCA_002395085.1 Ruminococcus sp. UBA4275
AGCGCCCCATTATAATCATCGCGCAGCGATACCTTTTTCGACAGCCTGAAAGCTGCACGGGTTAAATTCCGTGCAGCTTTGCGGGTTACTGTTCGCTTTGCTTCTTGCGGCGGCGGTATTCTGTCGGAGTGATGCCGACAATTTTCTTGAACTGGTGCATAAAATGGACGTAATTGCTGTAACCGCTCTGATCAGCAATGGCGGCAATGCTGTAGTCTGTTGACGATAGCAGCCGCTTGGAAAGTTCAATCCGGCTGTTGATGACATCCTGTGTGAAGCTGATGCCGAAGCAGCGCGTATAGAGTTTCTGGAAGTAGCCGCGGCTGAGAATGAGATCGCGGCACATGGAATCTATGCTCCAGTCTTCCTGCGGATTGCTGTAAATGCGTTCGCGCAGATCGACAAATTCACGGTAATAGGGGGAGGCGCGCTCCGATTGTTTTGTGGCACGGCTCTCCTCAATTTTCGCGGTGACGAGCGCGGTGATTTCTTCCAGCGTCATGCCCGGCTGAATGTAATCGCAGAAATAACCGAAACTTGCGGTGATTTTGTACGGTTTGAGCGAGCTTTGATTGTAATGCTCCAGATAGCCGGAAATTGCATAGACCATGCGCTGGCAGGCATCTTCTTCGTAATCCTGATACCCGATGATCGAAAACTCCGCATCTTCAATGCGTGCGCAGCGTTCATAGGTGGTGCAGCTGTTGTTCATCGCGTTTGCCAGTACCGTGACTGCACTGTCACCCTCTGAGTGACCGTAAGTTTCATTGACCTGCCGAAGTGAATCGAAACTTGCATACAGCAGCAGGAATCTCCGATGCTCATTTTTCGCAGCATCAAAGCATTCACGAGAGAATTTGCGGTAGCCCTCATGATTGTAGAGACCCGTCAGCGAATCACGGATTGAGGAGAGGTAAATGCGGTTATTGAAGCGCTTGAGATAGGTCTGCATCCGGACAAATTCCAGCGCAGTATTGACAGTACCGATCCATTGACAGTAAATGTCGTCGTATGTATCAAGTTTCTCACCGAAACTCAGCACAGAAATGCCGAAGAAGCGGTCATCGTGATGCAGCGGTGAGAAGAAGAAACACCCTGGTTTTTCGCGTTCCTCATGCAGACGCGGCAGCATTTTTGCAGAGGGGAAAGGCTTTGTGACGATTGAATTTTCGCTGTCATTATAGAGAATTTTGAGCAGCATATGCTGCGGGAATCCTTCTCTGCGGTATTCTGACGGATTTTCCAGTGCGCCGCCGCCTTCCCAATCCTCACACAGGCAGAGATAGTATTCCGTGCATCCGCGAATCAGATACACATTCTGGCGGATTGCCTCCATGCAGGCATCAAGGGTTTCCTGCCTGGTGATATTGATGCTGAGATTGCTGGTGCGGTACATCGTGCGGTATTCCTCATGCCGTTCCTCAACAGTAATCTGATGTTTGAGATAGTCGAGGTCGATGCCGCAGGTACAGGAATTTCCGGTGATGACGTCGATGCGTTCGGTCTGCCGCAGCGGGCAGGTTTCGCCGGTCATCATCTGATACAGCCGCACGACACCCTGTGCGCCGAGACGGAAATTGCGGCGGACATAGCTTGTCAGTGCGATGAGACTCTGTGTTTCTGTGAGGGAAGCATCGTAGCCGGTGATCATCACGTCTTCCGGAATCCGGATTCCGTGCGAGATCAGCGTATGGCACAGGACTTTTGCCATCGGGTCATTGCCGCAAACGATTCCCTGCGGCAGTTTCCGCTTGCCGCTGACGAATTCTTCCGCGAGATTTTTCGCACTGTCATGCCAGTAGTCGCCGTAGACGATATGATCCTCCGGCACAGGCAGCTTGTGATCAGCCATTGCATCACGGAAACCGAGTACGCGCTGTTCCGCAGTGTAATGTCCCTGAAATCCGGTCAGGCACAGCAAATCGGTCAAACCGTGTTTTTCGATCAGGTGATTGGTAATTGCTGCAAATCCGCTGCGGTCATCCATCATCAGAAAGGGGAAGGGACTGGTATCGTCGTCGAGAACCAGCACCGGAATGCGGTGTTCCTGAAGAAGCTGGTCGATGCGAAGTTTTTCCGCTTCACAGTGCATGGAATCGCGCAGGTACAGTACGCCGTCAATTGCAGCAAGATTCATATACTGAAACAGATTAAATTCAGATGCCTGATATGGTGTCAGTTCATCGTTATTTGTAATGCAGGAAAAGACAGCAATGTCCATATCCAGTGCGAACGCCTGATCGGTGATGCCTTTGATGAGGCGCCGCTGCATGAGTTGTTCTGTCTCGCAGACAATGACGCCGATAAGGAGTCTTTTTTTCATGTGAATCATCCTTCCGATTTGTCAGTAGACAGGTTGGATACTTTTTATCATTAGTATAACACAAAAAGACAGTTGTGTCAAGCATAATCTGCGGAATCCTGACAAAAGCTGGCTGAAAGAGTGTAGAAAAAAAGCAGCAGGACTGCACGAAATCGTACAGTCCTGCTGATATGATTGCGATTATCCTGCGCCTTATGCGATCACATTTTTGATTGCATTGAGCAGCTCATCATAGGTCTCGAAGGCGGGATACTGCGGGTAATCCTTCTTGATCTGCTCAGTGGAGCGGAACAGAAAGCCAGCCTTGCTCGCCTGAATCATGCCGAGGTCATTGAAGCTGTCGCCGCTGGCAATCGTTTCAAAGCCGATCGACTGGAGTGCCTTGACGGTTGTGAGCTTGGATTTCTCGCAGCGCATCTTGTAGCCGGTGATAGCACCGTCTTCTGCCACTTCGAGCGAATTGCAGAAGATGGTCGGCCAGCCGAGCTTTTTCATGAGCGGGGTGGCGAACTGCTGGAATGTGTCGCTGATGATGACAGTCTGGCAGATCGAACGAAGTTCATCAAGGAACTCCTTTGCGCCGGGCATCGGGTCAATGCCTGCAATGGTCGCCTGAATTTCCTTCAGACCAAGACCGTGTTCCTTGAGAATGGCAATGCGGTACTGCATGAGCTTATCGTAATCCGGCTCGTCACGGGTAGTCTTTTTCAGTTCCGGGATGCCGGTTGCTTCTGCGAATGCGATCCAGATTTCGGGTACGAGTACGCCTTCCAGATCCAGACAGGTGATAAACATGGTTCATTTCTCCTCTATATTGAAATTCCGGACAGCTTGTCCGCATATATTATAGCATATTTCGGAGAAAAATGCAATGGGTAATTGTCCGGCACACTCACATTGGTTTCTCAAAATGCTGATAGTCCAGCGGGGTATCCCAGTTTCCGCCCCATGCAAAGCCGTGCAGCGTGAACAGTTCAAAGCACAAATCCTGATCCGTAATTTTCATGGGGAAGAAGCTGCTGCGGTCGGCATAGGGGAGACCTTCCCGCGGCTGAATGTTTTTTGAGCCGTCCGGATAATCCGAAATATAGGGATTGTACAGCGGATTGATGTCAACAGCAAGTCCTTTTGCGTGATTGGAAATGGTTGCAGAACCTGCAATTTCGCGATAATTGAAGCAGGAGGTGTTGTTATCAGCCATAGAAGCTTCATCATCGCCGCCGTATTCATCAATCAGGCGGATTTTTTCGATCTGATACTGTGCTTCATAGAGCCGCTTGAATATATCCAGCAGATCTTCCGCAATCAGTTGATTGCAGATCATTTCTCCGATGCAGATTTCTGTGGCGGGGGTGATGTGCAGCACACGCAGATACCGCAGATCATCGCGGGTAATATAGGGGTTCTCCTGATAGGAAACCCCGTTGATGCGTGCAAAGACAGCATCATCAATTGGTTCGGCGCAGAATAGGGCATCGACGGTTTCCGGTGTAAGCTGTGCGGCATCGAGAATTGTTCCGGCGGGCATGGCTTTTACGTCCTCTGCCCGCAGCAGAACGGGCGGTGCAGTTGTCTCGGTAACGGGCGCCATTGCAGGTACGGCTTCTGCGGATGCGGTCGTTTCGGCGGGAATCTCTGCGGTGGATTCAGCGGGTTTGCTGCCGCAGCTTGTCAGCAGCAGACATCCAAGCAGCAGGGCAGCAGTTTGTTTCAGTTTCATCAGTTTTTGCTCCTTTCTTATAGCGGAATTTTTATCTGTTTTTCTATTGTATCACAGTTTGCGGGAGATTGCAAGCGCAGATTCTGAAAATGCGCAGGAGATTTCAGAATATTTTGCCGATTTTGTGTAAGCCGGAAAATTTTTCGCGTATGTGCTTGCATTTTCAATTCGGATATGATATGATACAAATGCAATTTTGAAGAAGGAGTGTTTATTATGCCGCAAAACCAGTTTCAGCGCATGATGTTTGCGCTGATCACCGTAATCATTACGGTTCACGCCTACGTGTTCTACAGTATCTATGTCATCAACGGCAATTTGTTCATGCAGATTACAGGGGAACACAGTGTTCTGAATGCTGTCCGTGCAATGGGCGGTGTTTCTGTCTGGGGAAAGCCCATTCCGATCTGGGGCGTCGTGCTGATCGAGTTTCTGTTTGCGTACACACTGGAAAACCTGATTGGCAGCCCGCTTTCCTTTAAGCTTGCCTGCCGGCACTTCGATCCTGCCAAGACGCATCCGGTGCTGTTTGAGACCGCGATCATCAGCGCGACTGTCGCGATCATGTGCCCCTCGATGAGCCTGATTGCCGCATGGATCTACTATCCTTACGGGCAGCAGGCATTTGACATCTGTACCTTCCTTGCAAACTGGCTGAAGCTCGTGTGCTTCAATTTCCCATTTGCGCTGCTTTCTCAGCTTTTCTTTATTCAGCCTCTTGTCCGGACGGTCTTCCGCTTTTTGTTTGTTCGGAACCGCAGCACGGCGTCTGCTGCGTGAAAATAGTACCAGAACCGCAAAAAATGCTTGACAGTGTCTCTTTGGTGTGCTATAATGGTAATGTGATAATGCGGTGAAAATTCCGCATCCCGATGCAGGAAGGGGCAGGCTTCGCATCGGGCAGAACACACTGCCAAAGGACATGAGAAAGGAAGCTGGATCATGAAAAAGTACATCGCCGAGTTTATCGGCACTCTCACCCTCGTCCTGATCGGCTGCGGTACAGCGATGCTTGTCGGCTGCGATGCTGCAAGCGGTTCGGGATACATTCTTACCGCTTTTGCCTTCGGTCTGACGATTGTCGGCATGGCATACTGCGTCGGAAACATTTCCGGCTGCCACATCAACCCCGCTGTTTCGCTGGGTGTTCTGATGTCCGGCGGCATGACCGTATCCGATTTTATCGGCTACGTGATCGCACAGTGCCTCGGTGCATTTGCCGGTTCCGGTCTGACTGCTCTGATCTGGTCGCTCGGCGGCGTGGCAGATAAGACCGGCGGATTCGGCGCAAACGGTCTCGCAGGCGTGAACGACAGCCGCGTTGCAGGTCTGATCGTTGAAATCCTGCTGACCTTCATCTTCGTGCTGACCATTCTCGGCGTCACCTCCAAGAAGCAGAGCCACGGCTCGTTCGGCGGTGTGGTCATTGGCTTTACGCTTGTGCTGGTTCACATCCTCGGCATCGGTCTGACCGGTACATCGGTCAATCCTGCCCGCAGCATCGGTCCGGCACTGATCGCAGCTTTCTCCGGCAATGCAGATCCGATCAAGGCTCTGTGGGTCTTTATCATCGGCCCGCTTGCGGGTGCTGCACTTGCAGCCTGCACGTACAAGTATCTGGAGTCTGCTGACAAATAAGATATACTTGCTGATGAAACAGAAAATGCCGTTTCCGATTCGTGGGGACGGCATTTTTATTCTTGTGCAACATTACCAAATCAAAGCAGCGTGATAGACCAATTTCGCCAGATTGCCGACTTGCATTTTTCGACCAATTCCGCTATAATAAAAGTGTAGATATTCCGGAAAGCCAGACCTGTCCGGGTGCAAGCCCGTTGCTGTCTGTCTTTTTCATTTTTTCTGCCGGATTACTTGTGACAGGAGGAAGCTGCATTATGAAAATGCTGGAAGACCGCATCCGCGAGGAGGGCAGAATATTGCCCGGACCGGTACTCAAGGTCTCATCTTTTCTGAATCACCAGATAGATCCTGATCTGATGATGGAACTCGGTAAGGAGATAGCCGCCCGTTTCTCTGCGGACAGCGTAACCAAAATCCTTACAATTGAATCTTCCGGTATTGCCATAGCGCTTGCTGCCGGTGCTGCAATGCACGTTCCGGTGCTGTTTGCCAAGAAACACCGCAGCAGCAATGTGTCCGGCGATCTCTACCAGACGGTTGTTCATTCCTATACGCACGGAACGGATTACACGGTTGTGGTGGAACGGGAATATCTCTCTGCGGATGACCGTGTGCTGCTTGTGGACGATTTCCTTGCAAACGGCAAGGCGATTGAAGGTCTGCTTGCCCTGATTCATCAGGCAGGTGCAGATGCAGTCGGTGCGGGCATTGCCATTGAAAAAGGTTTTCAGGAGGGCGGAAAGCTGCTTCGTGAGAACGGTCTGCGCGTGGAATCGCTTGCTGTTGTAGAAAAAATGGACGATTCGGGCATTGCATTCCGTGCCGATTGACAATGTAATTGATTTACTGTGTGAAGGAGAAAAACAATGAAAAAGAATCTGATTCGTCTGGTATCGGTTGCAGCAGCCGGTTCGGTCTGCATGGGGCTTTCCGCTTGCAGTGCTGAGGTTGGTGTGAACGAGGTCTCGAAGGAAACGGTCAAAGTCGGTCTGATCTGTCTGCACGATGAAAATTCCACCTATGACCTCAATTTTCTGAAGGGTCTGGAAGAAGCAAAACAGAGCTTGGGTCTTTCCGATGACCAGATCATTATTAAGAAGAATGTTCCGGAAACCAATGAGTGCAAGGAAGCTGCTGCTGATCTTGCTGACCGCGGCTGTGACATCATTTTTGCGGATTCCTTTGGTCATGAACCCTATTTGCTTGAGGCTGCGGAGGAGTTTCCGGGGGTGCAGTTCTGCCACGCAACCGGCACAATGGCGCATACCGAGAAGCGCGGCAATTTCCATGATGCGTTTGCTTCGATTTATCAGGGCAGATACCTTGCTGGTATCGCTGCCGGCATGAAGCTCAATGAGATGATCGACGCCGGTAAAATCAAGCCGGAAGAAGCTGTCATGGGCTATGTCGGTGCATATACCTATGCAGAGGTTATTTCCGGTTATACCTCGTTCTATCTCGGTGCAAAGTCCGTTTGCCCGACGACGACGATGCAGGTGCAGTTTACCGGTTCTTGGTATGATGAGACTGCCGAAAAAGAGGCGGCAACCAAGCTCATTTCCGCCGGCTGTGTGCTGATTTCGCAGCACGCGGACTCGATGGGTGCGCCGACTGCCTGTGAGACTGCCGGTGTCCCAAATATCTCCTATAACGGTTCTACGCAGGATGCCTGCCCGAATACCTTCATTGTTTCTTCGCGCATCAACTGGACGCCGTATTATGAGTATGCGATCAATGCCCTTCTGAACGGCGGCGAAATCGGCTATGACTGGACAGGTGATCTGACGACCGGTTCGGTGCTGCTGACTGATGTAAACGAACAGGCTGCTGCACCTGGTACGGCAGATGCCATCCGGAAGGCAAGTGAAGATCTGAAATCCGGCGCTATTCATGTGTTCGATACTGCAAACTTTACTGTTGACGGCAGCACGCTGACAACGTATCTCGCAGATGTCGATACCGACCCGGAGTATAAGCCGGATACAGAGGCCATCAAGGACGGCTATTTCCACGAATCGGAATTCCGTTCTGCCCCGTATTTTGATCTGCGCATCGACGGCATCACCACGCTGAACGAGATGTACTGATTTTCATAGCAAAGCAGGCGGGGCGACCGGTTTACAGGCTGTCCCGCCTTTTTCATAATTGACAGAGAGGAAGTGTAAGCAATGAGCGGGCAAGAAAAGAATGAAGGGGTTCCGGCAATCCGGCTGCATAATATCAGCAAACGATTCGGCAGCGTGATTGCGAATGACAGTGTATCGCTGAGTGTCCGGCACGGCGAAATATTGTCTGTGCTGGGCGAAAACGGCAGCGGCAAAACGACGCTCATGAACATGATTGCCGGTATTTATTATCCGGACAGCGGTCAGATTTTTGTGGACGGCAAAGAGGTCATGATTCGTTCTCCGAAGGATGCATTCCGCTATCAGATCGGCATGATTCATCAGCATTTCAAGCTGGTGGATGTGTTCTCGGCTACGGAAAACATCGTTCTCGGACTGGAGGAAGAAGGCCGCTATTCTCTGAAGCGTTCAGCAAAGCGCATTCGCGAGATCAGTGAACAGTATGGCTTTGATCTTGATCCGGATAAAAAAATCTACGAGATGTCTGTCTCAGAAAAGCAGACGGTTGAGATTATCAAGGTGCTGTACCGCGGCGCAGATATTCTCATTCTTGATGAACCGACTGCTGTTCTGACACCGCAGGAGACGCAAAAACTGTTTGCAATTCTGCGCAGAATGCGCGATGACGGCAAGGCAATCATTATTATTACGCACAAGCTGCACGAGGTTCTGTCTCTTTCGGATGAAGTTGCGGTGCTGTGCAAGGGAAAGTACGCCGGTACGGTGAAAACCGCTGAAACCAATGAATCTGCCCTCACAGAAATGATGGTCGGCAAAAAGGTAACGCTCAATATTGAACGATCTGAACCGAAAGATCCGCAGGACAGACTTGAAGTGAAGGGGATTACCTGCCGCAGCCGCGAAGGCGTGGAACTGCTGCGGGATGTGTCTTTTGTGGCACGTTCCGGCGAGATTCTCGGCATAGCAGGCATCGCGGGAAGCGGTCAGCGTGAATTGCTGGAAGCCATAGCCGGTTTGCAGCACGTAGACGGCGAAATCCTGTACCATAACCCGAAAACCGGTCAGATTGATAATCTCTGCGATAAGACACCGCTGCAAATCCGTGAACTCGGCGTTCGGCTGTCGTTTGTGCCGGAAGATCGTCTCGGTATGGGTCTGGTCGGCAATATGGACATTGTGGATAACATTATGCTGCGCAGCTACAAAAAAGGAAAGGGCATCTTTCTGGAACGCAGCAAACCGAAAAATCTGGCGGAACAGATTATCAGAGATCTGGAGGTTGTGACGCCTTCTGCTTCGACTCCCGTGCGCCGTCTGTCCGGCGGTAATGTGCAGAAGGTTCTGGTCGGACGTGAAATTGCCGCATCTCCGAAGGTTCTGATGGCGGCATATCCCGTGCGCGGTCTCGACATCAATGCTTCGTTTACGATCTATCGCCTGTTCAATCAGCAGAAGGAAAACGGTACGGCTGTGATTTTTGTCGGTGAGGATCTTGATGTGCTGCTTGCACTTTGTGACCGTATTATGGTGATCAGTTCCGGCCGCATTGCCGGTACGGTGGATGCACGGACAGCAACCAAAGAACAGATCGGTCTGCTGATGACGAAAAATACAACGGATGCTTATGCAGACGTATCGCAGAAGGGAGGTGCAGCAGATGCCGCACAGTGAACAAAAAGTCAGAGAACCGCTGTTTCATATTGCCAAGCGCGACAGCATTGTCTGGTGGAAGGCATGGCTGATCCGCGGTGTTGTGCTGCTGGCAGCACTGGTCTTCGCAGGATTGGTTTCGTTCCTGCTGACCAAAGAAAACCCTCTTCGCATTTACATGACCATGCTGGAGGGTGCATTCGGTACGCAGCGCCGTATCTGGGGTCTGATGCAGAATCTTGCGATGCTGCTTTGCGTTTCAGTGGCGGTGACACCCGCATTCAAGATGCGCTTCTGGAATATCGGCGCGGAAGGTCAGGTTTTGATCGGCGGCCTCGCAACGGCTGCCTGTATGATTCTGCTGGGTGATAAACTCCCGAATCCGCTTCTGCTGCTTGTGATGATTGCAGCAAGCGTTGCGGCAGGTGCAGTCTGGGGCGTGATTCCTGCTTTTTTCCGTGCGAACTGGCAGACAAATGAGACGCTGTTCACGCTGATGATGAACTACATAGCCATTCAGCTTGTTTCTTTCTTTACGTATAAATGGTCTGTGCCGAAAGGATCGGGACAGGTCGGCGTCATTAACCGCGCAACACACGCAGGCTGGCTGCCGTCGCTGGGGGGCCATGATTATCTCATCAATATTATCATTGTGCTGCTGATCACCTTTGCGATGTATGTCTATCTCAAGTACAGCAAACAGGGCTATGAGATTGCGGTTGTCGGTGAAAGTGAAAACACCGCGCGGTATATCGGCATTCCCGTAAAGAAGGTCATCATTCGCACCATGCTGATTTCCGGTGCGATCTGCGGCATTTCCGGTTTGCTGATGGTTGCCGGAACAGACCACACCATTTCGCGTGATACGGCTGCCGGCAGGGGCTTTACTGCGATTATGGTTTCGTGGCTGGCGAAATTCAATTCGTTCTATATGATTCTGACCTCATTCCTGATTGTTTTTCTGCAAAAGGGTGCAACGGAGATTTCGACTGCTTTTTCGCTGAATGAATCATTCTCAGATATTATTACCGGCATCATCATTTTCTTTATTATCAGCAGTGAATTTTTCATTCAGTATTCAGTCAGATTCCGCAGAAAGGAGGCGGCTGCATCATGATGTGGGCAGGTTTTTTGCAGCGTGCAATTATGCAGGGCATTCCGCTGCTGTACGGTTCAACCGGCGAAATTATTACGGAAAAATCCGGTATGCTGAATCTCGGAATTCCGGGTATCATGTATGTCGGCGGAATTGGCGGCGTCATCGGCGCGTTTCTGTATGAACAGAATGCTGCTGTGCTGAATCCGCTTCTTGCGGTTTTGATTCCGCTGCTTTGTTCGATGACCGGTTCTCTGCTGATGGGTTTGATTTACAGTTTTCTTACGGTCACACTGCGTGCAAATCAAAATGTGACAGGTCTTGCGCTGACGACATTCGGCGTCGGTTTCGGTAATTTCTTCGGTGGTTCGCTTGCAAAACTTACCGGCAGCGACGTGCCGTCGATCAATCTGACGGCAACAAGTGCATTTTTCCGGACATCACTGCCGTTTTCCGATCAGCTTGGCTGGTTCGGGCAGATCTTTCTCTCGCACAGTTTTCTGGCTTATGCGGCAATTGTCATCGCGCTGCTTTGTTCGTTTATCCTCACGAAAACCCGCGTTGGACTGCATCTGCGTGCGGTTGGTGAGAATCCGGCTACGGCGGATGCGGCAGGCATCAATGTTGGAAAATACAAGTATCTCGCCACCTGTATCGGCAGTATGATTGCCGGTCTCGGCGGTCTGTATTACGTGATGGATTATGCCAACGGTGTCTGGTCGAATGACGGCTTCGGTGACCGCGGCTGGCTTGCGATTGCGCTGGTCATCTTTGCTGTCTGGAGACCGAATTTCGGCATTCTCGGTTCGATTCTGTTTGGCGGACTTTATATTGTTCACAATTATATCCGTGATCTGGATGTCAGCGGACAAGAACTTTTTAAGATGCTTCCCTATGTTGTTACGATCCTGTTTCTTGTCATCATCAGCATCCGCAGCAAGCGTGAAGCACAGCCGCCGGCACATCTTGGATTGCCTTATTTCCGTGAGGAGCGATAATACTCTGTATCTGAGCTGAGGCACGGCAAGTGATAATTGCACAGTTTGTTCACCTCGGAGCGGCAGAATCTTTGGTGCAAATCGCCTTTGACTTTTTGCGCACAATCTGCTATAATGATCATGAACTGAACAGGTAAACATCAGCGTGTTGCGATAAGCGTAAATCCGGCTTATTGCAGCGCGCTGTATTTTTTTGGAGGTAAAACATGGAACAAACTGCAAATCATTTTCTCGGACGCGAACCGGTCGGCAGGCTGATGATGAAATACGCCGTGCCTTGTATGATCTCACTGCTGGTCGGTGCGCTGTACAACATCGTCGATCAGATTTTTATAGCAAATGCATCCTATCTCGGATCATACGGAAATGCAGCAAACACTGTTGTTTTCCCGCTGACGGTTATCGCGCTGGCAATCGCTGTAATGATCGGTGACGGCTGCTGCGCATTTGTCAGCCTGAGTCTCGGCAGAGAGCAGCCGCAGGATGCAAAGAAAAGTGTCGGGAATGCGGTCGTGATGTCTGTTGCAGGAAGCATTCTTCTTTGTGCGCTGTATCTGATCTTCAGTGACACGATTATTGCAATGTTCGGCGGAACGGTCAACGCGGAGACTTTTGCGCGTTCAAAAGAATACTTTTTCTATATCACGCTTGGCATTCCGTTTTATATGTTCGGTCAGGCGATGAATCCAGTTATCCGCGCAGACGGTGATCCGAAATTTGCAATGCTATCGACCCTTGCAGGTGCATTGCTGAACATTATACTTGACCCGATTTTCATTTTCGTTTGCAAATGGGGCATGATGGGTGCGGCTGTGGCTACGGTCATCGGTCAGATTGTGACCGCAGCGCTGGCTGTCTGGTATCTTTGCCATATGAAACTGGTTAAACCCGCGAAAACTGATTTTAAGCCGGAAGCAGGAATTATCCGGCAGACGCTGATTCTGGGACTGACAAGTTTTCTTTCTCAGATTTCTCTTGTCGCGGCAATGGCTGCCATCAATAACATGATCCGGAAATACAGCGCTTTGCACGGGATTTTCGGGCAGGAACAGTACGCACAGATTCCGATGGCGGTGGTTGGCATTGTAATGAAGTTCTTTCAGATTGTCATTTCCATTGTGGTCGGTATGGCCGCGGGATGCATTCCGATTGTCGGTTTTAATATGGGTGCAGGATTGCTAAATCGCGTAAAGACGTTATTTTCCAAGCTGCTGATGGCAGAAGCGGCGGTCGGCGCAGTTGCCCTGATCATCGTGGAATGCTTCCCGAAGGAGTTGATCGGGATTTTCGGTGCAGCAAATGAAAGCGTCTATTATACTGATTTTGCTGTTCGTGCGTTTCGCATTTACCTGTGCATGATGATCTTTGCCTGTGTGAATAAGGCGTGTTTCATTTTCTTACAGGCAATGGGCAAAGCAGCAGCGTCTACGGTTCTTTCAATGGTGCGGGAGATTGTTTTCGGCGTTGGATTTGCGGTGCTGCTGCCGCTGTTCTTCGGTCTGGACGGCGTGCTGTATTCAATGCCGGTTTCTGATTTTCTGACTTTTCTTGCATCGCTTTATCTGATCTTCCGGACAAGGCGGCAGCTTTCTGATGAACACGCTGCCAATCCGCTGCAATCGTATGCGTAATGGTTGACAATCTTCCCGCAGCATGGTATAATAAGAAAAATATTGTATCAGGGGGATTTATGAACGCCATTTATGAACGTGTCAGCATTCGGAAATTCACACAGCAGCCTGTTTCAAATGAAATGCTGACAGAAATCATTCGTGCCGGTATGGCTGCGCCTTCTGCCTGTAATCAGCAGCCGTGGGAGTTTTATGCGGTGACAGACCGTGAGATGATTCAGGCGCTGTCTCAGATCAGTCCCTATGCTGCCTGTGCTGCGAATGCACCTGCACTGATCGTACCTTGCTACCGTACAGAGGGTAATCGCTGGCAGGAAACAGTTCTGCTGGATCTCTCCGCTGCGACGGAAAATATGCTGCTGGAGATTGCATCCCGTGGGCTGGGCGGTGTATGGCTTTGTGCAGCGCCGCTGCAAGACCGTATGGAGAAGGCGGAAAAGGTTTTGTCGCTTCCGCCGATGCTGCGTGCATTTGCTGTGATTGCGGTCGGGTATCCTGCTGAAACACGCAAACAGCAGGATCGTTTTGATGCTGCGCGCATTCATTTTGTGTGACGCTGTATTGCTTCTGATGAACGGAAAGGGGGCATTGCGTTGCACTTTATTCAGGCGAAAACGATTCTCTCTGCGCAAAATGGGATGAATCTGTACCGCGGCTGCACACACGGCTGTATTTATTGTGATTCGCGCAGTCTTTGTTATGGTATGGAACACGATTTTGCCGATGTTGCGGTTAAGGAAAATGCAGTCGAATTACTGGCAGATGCCCTGAAACGGAAGCGGAAACGATGTATGATTGCGACCGGTTCGATGTCTGATCCGTATATGCCGCTGGAACAGGAACTCTGTATGACAAGACGTGCGGCTGAACTCGTTTACCGCGGCGGATTCGGATTTACTGTTATCACAAAATCAGATCTCGTTTTACGGGATTTGCCGCTGCTGACAGAAATCAACCGGCAAAGCAAATGCGTCGTGCAGATGACACTCACGAATTGTGATGACCGTCTCAGCCGCATTCTCGAACCGAATGTCTGTACAACGACACGGCGGTTTGAGGTGCTGCTTGCGCTGCGTGATGCCGGAATCCCGACAGTTGTCTGGATGACACCGTTTTTGCCGTTCATCAATGATACACGAAAGAACATTGAGGGACTGCTGGCAATGTGCGTGGAGGCGAAAGTTCGCGGAATCGTCTGTTTCGGTATCGGTATGACGCTGCGGGCGGGAAATCGCGAGTATTATTACCAGCAATTAAACCGTCATTTTCCTGGGATGCAGGAACAGTATGTACGCCGTTTCGGAGATTCGTATTCGGTGAACAGTCCGAATCACGTCATGCTGATGCGTTTGATTCAAGAAACTTGTGAACAGCATGGGATTCTTTATGATCCGGATGCGATTTTCCATTATCTTGCGGAATTTGAAGAACCTGAAATGCAGTTGACTCTGATATAAAAAGACCGGACAACCTATGTGGCTGTCCGGCTTTTATTTGGATTACTGATGTTCGTGGAAGAAGTAGGGGAGTGCGTCATAAATGTAGTGACGCACCTGCGGCCACCAGTGAACATTACCCTTCGCTTCGAGGAAGTAAAGGTTACCCTTGGAAAAGTCACTGGTATAAGTGAAGTGGCTGTCATTCTTGAGGGTGTTCAGCAGCGGAACCATGTTGCCGTATGCGATGTCTTCCGTACCGGTTGCAGCGAAGACGAAATACTCGTCCTTCTTGAAACCGAACTTGTCGATTGCATTGGTGATCGCGCCTGCACCGCCCCAGCAGTGACCGGAAAGCGGCATATAATAGGCGCAAATATCGAGGTTATTGATGAACATATTCCATGTCGAGCCTGCGCCCATCGAGAATCCGCCGTATGCGCGGTGGTATCTGGAGGCTTTCAGATCGGCTTCAGAGGTGGACTTTGCGTAGGTGGAATATTTGCCTTCGACATACGGGATGATGGTTTTGCGCATTTCATCCCAGACATCGCCTGCGCCGTCAGGGCAGTTATTGAACGTCGGGCAGACCACAATCATCGGCTCAATGTCGCCGTTCGCAATCATGCTGTCGAGCATAATGTCAATATTGATCGCATCGTCATTGAAGCAGGTGTTTTCGTTTTCACCGCCGCCGTGCATCAGGTAGAAGATGTTGTACTGTTTGTTTTCATCGTAGCCGTAGGGCAGATAAACATTCATTTTCTTCGTGCCGTTAATGCCGGAGTAGGTCTCATTGATGACTCTGCCGTGATTCTCGATCTGGTTAAAGTAACCGCTCGGCGCTTCATGGTAGGAAACAGCACCGTTGTAGGCGAAGTTATCCGTATGGTTTTCTTCGTTCTGATTGTTTTCGTTGTTGTTTTCTTCCTTCTGATCGAAGTCGTCCTTCTGGATCGTCAGGAAGAGCGTATACCATTCGATGTCGGCAATGTCAACCTTGCCGTCCTGCGTGACATCTGCTGCCTTCTTGGATGCACGATCCTTGAAGCTGTCGTTCATAATGCCCTGCTTAGCGAGACTGAGGTCGATTGCGGTAATAGCTTTGTCGTCGTCGAGGTCACCGATCAGCACATCGTCGGTCGAGACAGTGGAGAACTGCCAGTAGTCCACATTGAACAGATAGCTTTCACCGCCGGAGAAGCGGAGATAGAGGTCATGTTTGCCGGATGCGCCTGCAACATTACCGGTCACCTCCGTCCATTCCTGCCAGCCGCCGGTAACCGGAACGGTAACTGTGCCGACAACCGGACCGTCAACTGCATCGAGATGCAGTTCGATCTTGCCGCCGCTGCCGTTCGAGGAGACACTTGCCATGAATTCGCTTGCGCCGTCGCCAAAGTCAACGCCGCTGACTTTGACATAATCACCGTTTTCAATGAAGCCGATTGCGAGAGTACCCGCGTCGATTTTCTCTGTTTTAATACCGGAAGACCAGCTGAATGTCTCTGCTTCGACACGCTCATAGGGATTGAGGGCTTCCAGTTGTTCCGGACCTTCCTTGGTCGGTTTGATGACCGGAATCGAACCGTCCGGATTGAAGGTGAATTCTTCGCAGGAAGCGCTGCGGTTGTAGACGCCGCCGCCGGGAAGACCGTTTTTGTGATAGAACGAGTAGGAATGTCCCTTGTAGTCGATGATGCCGCCGTGTGTTGTGAAGCAGTTAGAGCCTTCATGGATCGTTCCGCCGTATGTCCACGGACCGGTGACGCTAGGTCCTGTGCAGTAAGAGATGCTTTCACCGCCAAAGCCATCGACCATAGATGCAAACACGAGATAGTAGAGGGAATCGTGCTTGCAGATCCACGGACCTTCCGTGTATTTCACGCCGCTGGGGAGCGAAAGGTTAAATTTCTGAATCGGTCCGTCCAGCGTCACCATGTCTTCCTTGAGCTTGACATAGTAACAGTCGGGGTTGCCGAACATAAGCCATGCCTGACCGTCATCGTCAATCATGACAGTCGGGTCGATATAAGCCCAGTCCGGACCGGCAAGCGGTTTGCCGAGGACATCTTCATAGGGACCTTCCGGCTTGTCTGCGACACCGACACCGATGGCTCTGCCGCCGCCGGATTTGTTGGTCGTGGTGAAATAGAAATAGTATTTGCCGTTGCGCTCAATGCACTGAGAAGCCCAGGCATCTTCTGCGTTGCACCATGCAAAGTCATTGTCTTTGAGGAACATACCGTGGTCAGTCCAGTTCTTCATATCTTTCGTAGAAAAGCACTGCCAGCCGATCATCTTGTAGAAGTCGTTGTCGCCTTCACGGTCACAGCCTGTAAAGACATACAGCTCATCTCCGAACACGACCGGCGCCGGATCCGGCGTAAAGCTGGTCTGAATGATCGGGTTGTCCGCATAACTGACGATGGAAGCGGATTGTCCCAGCAATGTGAGACAGGTGACGAATGCGAGCGCGCAGGAAAGTTGTTTTTTCATAGATCATACCCCCTAAAAAAATAATAGTAAATCCACTTTCCCGCTATTATTATAATATGAAAACCGCCTTAGCTGCAATGAACAAAAAGAAGAAAATCTGGACAAAGTGTATACAATTAGGCGTTTTCGCGCGCGTTAAGCCGATTCCGCTTCATTTCACAGCAATACATATTTTCAGAAATATCTAATAAATGTACGTACATATACAGCAAATACGGCGTACAGATCAATCCTTTTGCACAAAAATATTCGCCGGCTGAAGGGGTGCGCCGGCGAATATTTTAGTTTTGATTCTCAGTTCTTAAAGATGTTCTGGAAATAGTGATAGAACAGCGGGATGCCGACGGAGCCGTCGTGACCACCGTTCGGAACTTCCAGCCAGACATGAGCAGTGTTGTTGGAAGCAAATGCTTCGTGGTACTGCTTCGGGAACGTGCCGACGACATTGTCTCCGGTGCCGCCGCCGACCATCAGCAGATACGGACTGCTGTCAGCCGGGAACTTGAAATCACCCTTTGACATGATCTGACCGTTCGCGCCGTAGCTGCCGCGGTGGGTCAGGAAGCTATCCACGCACGGGAAGATGCCGGGGGCAGGGGAGGATGCAGCGCAGTAGCCGAAGACATCGGGGCGCATGAGGATGCAGTAGAGTGCCTCTCTGCCGCCCATCGAGAAGCCCGCAACTGCGGTATTCTCTCTGCCTGTCTTGACAGACCAGTGTGATTCGACATAAGGCATCAGGCTCTCGGTCAGGTCATAGAGGTAATCATCATATCTGTCCATGGTTTCCTGTGTCATAGCCATACCGGCGGGCTGTTCTGATTTCGGATCAGTGTACATCTGCGTAAAGATGATGATGAAAGGCTGAGCCTTGCCGCTCGAAATGAGGTTATACGCCATTTCCGGAACACTGAAGCCGCTGAGCATGGAGTTCTCATTGCCGAAGATGCCGTGCCCCATGTAAAGGACAGGATACTTCTGGTTCTCGCTGTACCCGGGCGGCAGCCAGACATTCGCGCCTTTGTCGTGCCCTGCCTTTTTGGAGCTGTAAGTGAAATGCGTGACCGTCCCCTTCTGACCGTTCTTGATATTATCCGGCACATCACGGGACTGATCAAGTGCGCTCTGCACGTTTGCCATCAGTTCCTTCGGGTCGATATTCGATTGATGATATTCGGTCGTAGTTGTTGTTGTCATGATTGTTGTCGTCGTCGTTGTTGTGGTGGTATATGCAGCCGGATTCAGCAGCCGGTTCTTGAGCAGGCTCAGGTCAATTGCGTTGACTTTGCCGCTGCCGTCGAGATCGGCATTTTCGCCGTTGATGTCCGCTGTTTCTGTCAGCAGATATTGCTGGAGCAATCTTGCGTCCATTGCATCTACTTTATTATTGCTGTCAACATCGCCGGGCAATTTGACAGGCTGCGGATCATCGCCGCCGCTTGGCGTAATGCCTTCATCTGCAATGTAAATCTCATCCACAAAGAAATCGCAGGTGGATTTCTCAGTTTCAATGTACAGTACAAGATTAGTTGCGCCTTCCGGAATCGTGAAGGACTTGTTCGCAAGCGATGACCATGTTCCGGAAATAATATCGCCTTCCGCAATCGAAATGTACTGATTGGAACCGCCGCCTAAGGGGAAGGGATTATCCCCGCCGCCGGTGCTGCACTGGAGTGTGAGCTTGAAATGAACTGCGGCTGGTGTTGAATTCTGCATAACCATCGCGCCGATACTGTAAGTTTTGCCGGGTTTGATTGCCGACGAATCAAGCGAACGGGCGATACCGTTCCAGCTGTCTGTGCGATTTGTGATGGCTGCGGATTTTGTTCCCGCAAAATTTGCAGAGTCTGTTACAGCAACTTTTTCCGAAGCACGCGCGCCCCAGCCGTCAAGATCCGTTTCAAAGTCCGTATGTAAATAGAAATCTGCGCCGGAAGCCGGGAGAAGTGCTGCGCTGCTGCCGAGTAAGCTGCAGGCTGTCAGGAGAGATAAGAATTTTTTCATGTAGACCATCCTTTCAATCAAGAAAATTGCGAAGATGACCCCCTGAATAAAAAACAGTAAAAATGGATAATTTAATGCTATTTGCTTTATTTCTGTATACATGATAGCAAAAAATGATGTGCTATTCACTAGAAATTATGCAGAAAATAAGCACATAGCGCAGAAACGCCCGCTTTCAGCCGAGGAAAGCGGGCGGACATTAAGTATATTTTCAGATTCGGAACTTATATATGCGATTTATGCATTCGGGGACTGTGCTGCGAAGCAGCATCGCAATTTTTGATCAAGTGCCGGAAAGCGATTCTTCGTCAGTGGAACAATAAAAACGCTGATAGCTGGAAGGCGTGCAATGTTTGACATCCTTAAAAATGCGGTTGAAGGTGGACAAACTGGAGAATCCTGCACGCATGGCAACCTCTGTGATCGGCAGAGAAGGATCAAGCAGCATCATTTCTGCGGCGCGGATACGGCGCAGATTGATATACTGCATACAGGACATGGAATGATACTGCTTGAAAATGCGGGAGAAGTGATAGCGGCTGTAGCCGGCAATATCCGCAAGCGTATCCAGCGAAATATCATACATATAGTTCTGGTCGATGTATCGCAGCACCAGACGGATCTTCTCATTATATTGGTATACCTTGTCGCTTGCACAGGCAAGTGACTGCTGTGTCTGTTCAATCTGGAATTCGCGCACAGAAACCAGCAGATTGATGAGATCGAGATAGATGTGGACATCAGAAATCTCATTCTCTGCATAATACTCTGAATAAATATCGAGAATGTGCTTTTTTGCGCGCAGATACAGATTGCGGTCAGTCTCCGGCGTGATGACAACTGTGGAATGAAACACGGGTGTCACGGAATCCAGAGCTGCAACATCACTCAGAACAGAGTTGTCGCACTGAAAGATGATGCGTCTGCCCTCCTGCGGCGGCAGCGTGTGCAGTTCTCCGGGCGGAATGATGATAATATCCCGTTCCTGAAGGAGATACTCTTTTCCGCCGGTCTGCACGGCAAACGGATTCTCAATCGGCATGATGATTTCCACTGCATTATGCCAGTGCGTAGGATAATACTCCGTTTCGTTGTTGTCGTAGAGCATGACAAACCGCTTGTTTTCATACTCAACTGTCTCATAATCTCCCGAAAGATGCTTTATCATTTTTCGCTCAACTCCCTTTTTTCAAAACAAGACAATCATTTTTTGCGGCAAGCCGCTCTTCAGAGGGGGAAAATCTCTGCATATATTATACTGCAAATTCTGTAATTTGTAAAGATTATTGGGCGAAATTTGTGAATACTAAGCAAAAATTAGATAGAACATCGCAAAAATTGATTAGTCACACTGTCTAAATTTCGTTATAATGAAAATGGAAAGCGGAAAGGAGCAGGATAAGATGATCCAATGCTATGAAACAGAATACCGGAATTTCGGCCGCTGTGTCTGTCTGGAGAACGGCATCATCAAACTGATGGCTATGCTGGATGCCGGACCGCGCATCATTTATTTCGGTACAAAGGGACACGGGAATATCCTGTTTGAGGATCTGAGCCGCGACTTTTATGAGATGAATAAAGGCTTCGGTACATGGTATGCTTACGGCGGACACCGTCTCTGGTCTGCGCCGGAGCAGATCCCCGATACTTATTACCCTGATAACAGCCGTGTGAATATGAAGTACGCAAACGGCGTACTGACGCTGGAACCTCCTCCGACGCCTGCCGGTATGCAGCACAGACTCATCATTAAAATGACAGAGGGCAATGCAGTGCATATCCGCAACGAGATCACGAATATGTCAGAAAAGCCTGCACGGTTTGCACCATGGTCCGTTACGGGACTGGCATCCGGCGGAACGGAGTTCATTCCGCTCTGCACCGAGAACAAAGGCTTCCTTCCGAATCGGACGATGTCGCTGTGGAGTTATTCCGGCATACAGGACTACCGCTTCAGCCTGACTGATTCCTACGCGACGCTGCGGCACGATAAGGCAGCCGAGAAACCGTTTAAGGTTGGCTTCAATGTCACGGACGGCTACATTGTATATGTAGCCGGGGATCAGATCTTCAAGAAAACCTTTGCGAACTATGCAGAGACCGATTATCCGGATTTTTGCTGTAACTTCGAGACTTACACCAACCGGCATTTTCTGGAGTGTGAGCTGCTCGGCGAGGAACGCGAATATCGTCCTTCCGAAACGGCTGCAATTGACGAAACCTGGGAAATAACCGACACAGTGCTTCCCGCAGAACAAGTCATTGCCTCCTGCATCGCAGGGAAATAAAAAGTAGGGAGGTCGTAAGATGGATAAATACAGAGATCCGTCTTTTTCCGCGCAGGAACGTGCGGAAGATCTGGTCAGCAGACTGACGACAGAAGAGGCTGCTGCCCAGCTCATTTACGATGCACCGGCGATTGATCGGCTCGGTATTCCGGCATATAACTGGTGGAATGAGGGCTTGCACGGTATCGCACGCGCCGGCACAGCAACGATGTTTCCGCAGGCAATCGCACTGGCTGCTATGTTTGATGATGAACGCCTGCACCGCGTTGCAGAAATCATCGCAGAGGAAACTCGCGCAAAGCACAACGAATTCTTCAAGCACGGTGACTACGATATTTATAAAGGGCTTTCCCTCTGGTCACCGAACATCAATATTTTTCGTGATCCCCGCTGGGGCAGAGGTCAGGAGACCTATGGCGAAGATCCGTTCCTGACCGCGACGCTCGGCAAAGCTTTCGTGAAAGGCTTGCAGGGCGAAGGCAAAACGCTGAAAACGGCTGCCTGCGCAAAGCACTTCGCAGTTCACAGCGGTCCGGAAGCGAGCCGGCATTCGTTTGACGCAAAAGCAAACCCGAAGGACCTTGAGGAGACTTATCTCCCTGCATTCAAGGCACTTGCGGAATCGGGCGTTGAGATCTTTATGGGAGCTTACAACCGCGTCAACAGCGAATGCGCCTGTGCAAGCAAAATGCTGACTGAGAAACTCCGTGAGTGGGGATTTGACGGTCATTTCGTTTCTGATTTCGGTGCGCTGGAGGACTTCCACACGAATCACAAAATCACGGCTGATGCTGTGGATACCGCCGCGCTCGCGCTGAAAACCGGCTGTGACCTGAATGCCGGCAGAGTCTATGACAAACTCATGGATGCACTTGCCGCCGGAAAGGTTACGGAGGAAGAAATCCGCAAAGCCTGTATCCATGTGATGCGCACGCGTATCCGTCTGGGGCTGCTGGATGATGAAACTGAATTTGACAAGATTCCGTATTCGGTTGTTTCCTGCAAGGAGCATAAGGCATATTCGCTGGAATGCGCCGAGAAGTCGATGGTTCTGCTGAAGAACAGCGGTATTCTTCCGCTGGATGCTTCCAAATATCAGACCATCGGTGTCATCGGGCCGAATGCGAACAGCCGCGCTGCGCTGGAAGGCAATTACTGCGGTACAGCGGATCGTTATGTCACGTTCCTGGAGGGCATTCAGGATGCCTTTGAAGGCAGAGTGCTTTATGCAGAAGGCTGTCACCTTTATAAGGATCGCGTGAGCGGACTTGCCCGTGCAAATGATCGTCTTGCTGAGGCGGAGACGGTTGCGGAACAGTCTGATCTGGTGATTCTCTGCGTCGGTCTGGATGCATACATTGAAGGTGAAGAGGGCGATGCCGGCAACGAATTTGCTTCCGGCGACAAGATTGACCTCCGCCTGCCTGAACCCCAGCGTCTGCTGGTTTCCAGGGTAATGGAGAAGGGCAAACCGGTAATCATTGTGACAGCAGCGGGCAGCGCGATCAACAACGAGACCGACTGCGATGCCATTTTGCACGTATGGTATCCGGGACAGTTCGGCGGCACAGCACTTGCGAACATCCTGTTCGGCAAGGTTTCTCCGTCCGGCAAGCTGCCGGTCACATTCTATGAGAATGCCGATCTGCTTCCTGATTTCTCTGATTATTCCATGAAGAACCGCACTTACCGTTATGTCAGCGGCAATGTGCTTTACCCGTTCGGCTACGGTCTGACCTATACGAAAGCTGTATGCAGTGATCTTGCTGTTGACGGCAGAACCGCAACGCTGAACATCACGAACTCCGGCAGCTATGATGCTGATGAGGTCGTGCAGCTTTACATCCGCGGCGAGAGTGAATGTGCGCCGCCAAACCCTGTGCTCTGCGGCTTCCGGCGTGTCTCGCTGAAAGCCGGTGAAACAAAGCAGATCACTGTTTCAATCCCGGATGCTGCGTTTGAAACAGTTGATGACAATGGCGTTCGCGCCGTACGCGGCTCCCGGTTCACACTCTATGCGGGGACGCATCAGCCTGACAACTTGAGCGCCGCACTGACGGGAACCGAATGCCTGACCGCAGAAATCGTTCTGCGAACTCAATGAACCGGAGGGATGCACTAAATGAGTCAATTTTTTAATGGAATCGGCAAAATCCCCTATGAGGGCAAGGAAAGCACAAACCCGCTCGCATTTAAGTATTATAACCCGGATGAGATCATCGCCGGCAAGCCGATGCGCGAGCAGCTGAAGTTTGCGCTGAGCTGGTGGCACACCATGGGCGGCGACGGCACGGATATGTTCGGCGTCGGTACGGCTGACAAGACATGGGGCGAATCCACGCCTGAAGCACGCGCAAAGGCAAAGGTGGATGCTGCATTTGAGATCATGGAGAAGCTCTCCATTGACTACTACTGCTTCCATGACCGCGATCTTTCTCCTGAGTACGGCTCTCTTGCAGAGTCCAATGCAAAGCTGGATGAGGTTGTCGATTACCTCGCACAGAAGCAGAAGGAAACCGGCAAAAAGCTCCTTTGGGGAACTGCGAAGTGCTTTGATCATCCGCGCTATATGCACGGTGCATCGACTTCTCCCTCTGCTGATGTGTTCGCTTACACTGCGGCACAGATCAAGAAAGCAATTGAAGCAACTGTGAAACTCGGCGGCAACGGCTACGTGTTCTGGGGCGGCAGAGAAGGCTATGAGACCCTGCTCAATACTGATATGGGTCTGGAGCTGGACAACATGGCTCGTCTGATGCACATGGCAGTTGATTACGGCAGAAGCATCGGCTTTACGGGCGATTTCTACATCGAGCCGAAGCCGAAGGAGCCGACCAAGCATCAGTATGACTTTGATACCGCGACCGTTCTGGGCTTCCTGCGCAAGTACGGTCTCGATAAAGATTTCAAGATGAACATTGAAGCAAACCATGCGACCCTTGCACAGCACACCTTCCAGCACGAGCTGAATGTTGCGCGTGTCAACGGCGTGTTCGGTTCGATTGACGCAAACCAGGGCGATCCGCTACTGGGCTGGGATACTGACCAGTTCCCGACCAATGTTTATGACACCACGATGTGTATGTATGAAGTCATCAAAGCGGGCGGCTTCACCAACGGCGGTCTGAATTTCGATGCAAAGGCTCGCAGAGGCTCCTTCACGCCGGAGGATATTTTCCTCTCCTACATCGCCGGCATGGATGCTTTTGCACTCGGCTACAAGGCAGCCCTCAAGCTTTATGAGGACGGCAGAATCGAAAAGTTCATTGCAGACCGCTACGCTTCGTGGAAGACCGGTATCGGTGCAGACATCATCGCCGGTAAGATGGACTTCACCAAGCTTGAGCAGTATGCGCTCAGCCGCGGCGAGGTCACTGATTCGCTGACGAGCGGACGGCAGGAAATGCTGGAATCCATCGTCAACAACGTGCTGTTCAGCCTCTAAGCGTACAGTACGGGAAATATGGGAATCTCTGCGGAAATTTTCTGAGCCGCGGATTCTAAGAAACCTGAGAAATACTAGGAGGAATTATCATGAAAAAAGCGTTTTCACTTCTCGCAGCACTGAGTCTCATGCTCACATTTACTGCCTGCGGCGGCGATTCCAATGCGAACAACGGCGGTGAGACTGAGCCGGCAGCAACGAAAGCTGCGGATACCGAGAAGCCGGACGAAGGCGGCGAGGAGGGCAGCGAGGCTGCTGAGACTACCGAGGCCTACAGACCTGCTGACGATCCCAAGAACGCCGGCAAGACCAAGATCAATGTCTATGCTTTCACGGACGAAGTTCCGAAGATGGTTCAGAAGTTCATTGATACCCACCCGGATTTTGCTGAGAAGTATGTCATGAACGACACTCAGATCCCGACCACTGACCAGCTTTATCAGCCGGCTCTGGATCAGGCTCTCGCAGACGGCGGCGTTGATATGTTTGCTGCTGAGGCTGCATTCGTTCTGAAGTACACCCAGGGTGAAGGCTCCAAGTATGCCTGCCCTTACGAGGAGATGATTCCGGATCTCGATCAGAAGCTGAAGGATGCTGAGATTGCACAGTATACTGTGGACATCGGTACGAACCCTGACGGCAAGCTGGTCGGTCTGGGCTATCAGGCAACCGGCGGTGCGTTCATCTACCGTCGTTCCATCGCAAAGGATGTCTTCGGCACAGATGATCCGGCAACTGTCCAGAAGGAAATCGGTCCGGGCTGGGATAAGTTCTTTGAGGCAGCTGCAAAGCTGAAGGATAAAGGCTACGGCATCGTCTCCGGCGACGGCGACATCTGGCACGCAATCGAGAACAGCTCCGAGAAGGGCTGGGTCGTGAATGACAAGCTGCACATTGATCCGAAGCGCGAGGAGTTCCTCGATCTCTCCATGAAGCTCATGGAGAACGGCTATCACAATGATACGCAGGACTGGACGGACGGCTGGTATGCTGATATGGCAGGTACCGGTGAGAAGGGCATTCTCGGCTTCTTCGGTCCGGCATGGCTGATCAACTACACGCTCATCAAGAACGTCGGCGGTACTGCTCCCGGCGAAGGCACTTTCGGTGACTGGGCTGTCTGCGAGCCTCCTGTTGGCTTCTTCTGGGGCGGCACCTGGGTTCTCGGCACGAAGGACAGCGACAAGAAGGATGCTGTCGGTCAGATTCTTGAGTGGATCACCCTCGATACTTCCGAGACCGGTCTCCAGTATATGTGGGCAAACGGCACCTTCAACGGCGAAGGCGGCACGAAGGACGCAGTTGCATCCAACGTTGTTATGAAGAAGTCTGACGGTAAGGTTGCAATCCTTGGCGATCAGAATATGTTCGATGTGTTCGTTCCGGCGAATACCTATGCAAACGGTAAGAACCTCACTCCGTACGATGAGGGCATCAACGCTCTGTGGCGTGACCAGGTCCGTCAGTACACTGCAAAGAACAAGTCCCGCGATGAGGCTATCGCAGACTTCAAGCAGGCTGTTGAGGATAAGTTCGACATCGAAGCAGAGTAATATCACCGCAAACTCCGCTGGTTACTTCATTCCACACTTTCCAGCATGAATTCGCTGCACGGAGCGGATTGCTGCGATAGCATTCCGCTCCCCCTGCAGTATCCGAAAGGAGGCATTTACTTTGAAAGCCAGCCAGAAGCATCTCAAAGGAATGTCTTATGCCAGATATGGCTATTTATTCGCGTTACCGTTCATTATCATTTTTCTGATCTTTACCCTTTATCCGACGATCTATACGTTCGTGCTGGGTTTTACTGATGCACACGGCGTCGGAAACGAGACGAATTTTCTCGAAGCGCCCTTCGACAATTTCCGCAGAATCCTGAACAATAAGACATTTATGACTTCGCTCAGGAATACGGTTGTCATCTGGATTATGAATTTTATCCCGCAGATCACGCTTGCAATGGTGCTGACTGCGTGGTTTACTGCTCGCCGGATTACGGTGAAAGGACAAGGTTTCTTCAAGGTCTTGTTCTATATGCCGAATATCATTACGGCGGCTACCATTGCAATCCTTTTCAATGCGCTGTTCGGTTATCCGACCGGCCCGATCAATGAGATTCTCGTATCGCTGCATATCCGTGAATCCGGCTATAATTTCTTCGTGAATAAGTCTGCTTCACAGATTATCGTGGCATTCATTCAGTTCTGGATCTGGTACGGCAGTACCATGATCGTTCTGATCTCCGGTGTTCTTGGTATCAGCCCTGATATTTATGAGGCGGCTGACATCGACGGCGCAAACGGATTCCAGACGTTCTTCCAGATTACGCTCCCGAACCTCAAGACTGTTCTGCTCTACACGTTAGTTACGAGCCTGATCGGCGGTCTCAATATGTTCGATATTCCGAAGCTCTTTAACAAGGGCGGTCCGGATAATGCGACCCTTACCACCAGCGTATTTATCTATGACCTTGCGTACACCGGCAAACAGCTTTTCGCGAGAGCCGCAGCTGCAAGTGTCCTGATGTTCATTATTATCTCTGTATGTTCTGCATTCCTCTTCTGGCTGATGCGTGATAAGGACGCCATCGAGCTGGAGAAAATCAAGAAGGCTGACCAGAAGGCAAAGGCCAAGCAGAGAAAGGAGGCTGCATTCTGATGAATCGGGCACCTCTTTCTCCTGCTGCTAAGCGCCGTTGGGCGATTGTTTACAAGGTTTTCCAGTATACAATCTGCATTCTGCTTGCACTGCTCAGTATTTTCCCGTTTGTCATCATGATCGTCAATGCGACGAGAAGCTCGGATCAGATCCAGCATCATGCGCTGTCGCTGATTCCTTCGCATTACATGATGAACAACATGAAGGTACTGACGACCAAGACATTCCACCCGATCCGCGGCTTCTTCAATTCCGCGATCATCTCCGTCTGCGCAACTGCGCTGTGTGTCTATTTCTCGACACTGACCGCATATTCCATTGTTGCGTATGACTGGAAATTCAAGAAAGCATTCTTCACGATGATCATGTGCGTCCTGATGATTCCGGCGCAGGTTTCCTCGATCGGTTTCTATCAGTTTATGTACAAGATCCATCTCACCAACAATTTCCTCCCGCTGATTCTTCCGGTAATCGCTGCACCTGCGACGGTTTTCTTCATGCGTCAGTACATGATTCCGGCGCTGCCAATGGAAATCGTGCAGTCCGCACGAATAGACGGTGCAGGCGAATTCCGAACCTTTAACCAGATTGTTCTTCCGATGTGCAAGCCCGGCATGGCAACTCAGGCGATCTTCATCTTCGTTCAGAAGTGGAATGATCTGTTCCTGCCGATGATCCTGCTCACTGAAAAGAACAAATGGACTATGCCGATGATGGTCAGTCAGCTGAGCGGCGATATGTACAAAACGGAGTACGGCGCTGTTTATCTGGGACTTCTTCTGACTGTCCTCCCGATTTTTGTGATCTATTTCATGTTGTCCAAATACATCATTGCGGGCGTTGCCCTCGGCGGTGTCAAGGAGTAATTTCCCCCTCTCCACGGACAGCAGGATCACCCTCTCATGGAACATACCGTCCGGATGCTGCGCCGGACGGTATGTTCTTTTTGCTTGATTTTTCTGTGTATTCGTGTTACAATAAGAAGCGTGAAAGGGGTGATATTATGGAGATTCGCACATTGTCAGACGCTGAACTTGCCGAAGTTTACCGCGAGCGGATGATCTTCGATTTCCCGCGCGATGAACGCAAGCCGCTGCACATGATCCGTTCCGCGCTGCGCCGCGGGCAGTATCAGTGTCTCGGTTTGTTTGATGGAGAAAAGATAGCAGCCTATGCGTTTTTTGTTGTGCTGCAAGCTGGGGCTGTACAGCAGATTCTGCTTGATTATTTCGCAGTGGATGCTGCACGGCGAGGCAGGGGAATCGGGAGTCAGTTCCTGCAAATGCTGCAATCAAGGTTTTGCGGTGTCCTTTTGATTGAGGTCGAAGATCCTGTCAGCGCACAGGATGCCTCCGAACGGCAGATCCGTTTGCGGCGGAAGCAGTTTTACCTGCGAAACGGCTGCGCTGAGACTGCTGTTTCCGCGGATGTTTTCGGCGTGCGCTATCTGCTTCTAGAAATGCCTGTTCCTGAGCTGCATCCGGCGGAGACAATCCGGCAAACGTATGCATCGTTGTACCGCAGTTTTCTGCCCGCAGCCATTTACGCCGCTCAGATCTGCATTCATTAAACAGCAAACCGGCAGATACCAGATGCGGTATGTGCCGGTTCAGGCTGTCGAAAAAGGTATCGCTGCGCGATGATTATAATGGGGCGCT
>DGVV01000136.1:0-1571 GCA_002395085.1 Ruminococcus sp. UBA4275
AGCGCCCCATTATAATCATCGCGCAGCGATACCTTTATCGACAAGCTGAGACCGCATCGGCTGGGATGCGGTCTCCGAGCGGATCATTCTTCTGCGGTCTCCTCTGCGGCATCCGCGATCTCCTTTGCCTCTGCCTCCTGCGCGCGCTGTTCATTGATCGCCTTTGCATCCGCGAGAATATCGCCTGCATTTTCGCGCACAGCCGTCACCGTCGTCATGACCTGTTCCTTGCAGCGCAGCGCTGCAGCCGTCGTATGGGTGTAGACCTTCTTTGCATCCTTGCTGCTCAGAATCTTCACGCCTGCCGTGCCGAACAGCACGCCGCCTGCGAACAGTCCGATCTTGCCCCAGTTCCAGTTTGCCATGGTAACTCCTCCTTACAGCATTGTCTGAAAATCAGTGGATTTCCTATGATTCAGTTATAGCAGAAACAGCATATTGTTTCCGCTCCAATCAGACAATCTCCGGAAAGATTAGACAGTGCAAACCGAAATTATCGTATGCTAATTGTGCAGAATGCTCGGATTCACCGCACATTGCGCAGCAATCATACAAATTTCTCGCAGCGCAGCAGCAGATTGCCCTTCCGGGTCGTGCCGGACTGTCCCAGATAGCGGAATTTGCCGTGTCCGCGCACCGAGACCTTGTCTCCTGCCCTGAGCGTATAGCTGCTCTTTGTGACCGGCGCGCCCCCGACTGCGATATGCTCCAGCCGCAGCAGTTCGAGACATTCACTGCGCGAAAGATGATAGACCTTCGCCGCAACCGCGTCAATGCGCTCCGATGCCGCCTGCACGGTGATCTCCTCCGTTTTCTGCTCCGCCGCCGCGGGCAGCTGCTCCGTGACCGTGCAGGTGACGGTTGTGTGCCGGATGCGCGTCAGTTCGCGGCAGAGATACTCCGCAAGCTCCTCCTTGACAAACAGATACGCGCATTTGCCGTCGATGAGGATATCGCCCACAGCACTCCGCACGATGCCGAGGTGCATCACTGCGCCCAGAATATCGCGGTGCGTGAGGCTGTCCGCAAACTTTTCCTGCACCGGCGCGATGTACAGCGCCGTCAGCGGAAAGGGCTCCTCATAGCCGAGCTGCTCCGGATCGCCAAAGCGCAGCATGACGCGGTCAGCATCCGGATGCCCGCCCCAGAGCGCCGTGCCGCAGTGCGGGAGCTGCGAGCGGATCGCCTGAAACTGTGCGGTCTCCGCTTCGGTGAGAAAATCGGTGAATGTATACCGGCAGGTGCGGTCTGCCTGATTTGCGAGGTCGATCAGCCGCCGCGTGAAAAAATCGTCGTTCATGGTGCATCCCTCCGCGCCTATCATACCATATTTCTGTGGAATTGTCAAAGCGCACCGGACTTGACAAATCCCGCCGGAATTGGTATAATGATACGGTGACAATGCGCACCTGTGGTGAAACTGGCAGACACGTTGGATTTAGGTTCCAATGCCGCAAGGCGTGCAGGTTCAAGTCCTGTCAGGTGCATACAAAAAAGACCAATGCAGTGCGCATTGGTCTTTTCAGCTTGTCGATAAAGGTATCGCTGCGCGATGATTATAATGGGGCGCT
>DGVV01000136.1:1684-3980 GCA_002395085.1 Ruminococcus sp. UBA4275
CACCTAAATTGTTATTAGCCCAAATGTAAGAATCTTGCGGCGGCTTCCGATATTGACAACCGCCGCAGGGAAAACGGATCCTCCTGCGACTTTTTACAAATCTCCGGAACAATTCCGTTTATTTTGCGACTGCTATAGCAGAGGGGATTCCGGATCCGTTTCCCCCGAAAGGATGTGTCCGATATGACCGATCAACAGATCATCTCCCTGTTTCATGCGCGCGATGAACGTGCGCTCAGCGAGGTCTCTGCCCGATACGCCGCGCTCTGTATGCGCGTGGTGCGCAGGCATCTGCGAAGCACGGAAGATGCGGAGGAATGCGTCAGCGATGTGATGATGAAGCTGTGGCAGCAGATCCCGCCCGCAGAACCGGTGAATCTTGAGGCATTTATCGTCACGCTTGCACAGCGCACCGCGATTGACAAAGCAAAGCGGATGCAGGCGCAGAAACGCGGCGGCGGCATCGCACCGGCATCTCTGGAAGCCCTCGGAGACAGTCTCGCGGCGCGGGAAACGGTTGAGGATGCGGTGCATTACCGGCTGCTGACAGCGGCGGTCGAGTGCTTTCTCGATGCGCTCTCCGATGACGACCAGACGATCTTTGTGGAGCGCTATCACAATGAGACTGCACCGCGGGACATTGCACGAAAATTCGGGCTGAGCGGCGTTCATGTGCGCAAATCTCTGATGCGGACACGCCGCAGGCTTAAAGCATTCCTGAAAGAGGAGGGGCTCTTATGAACAACCGTGAACTCACTGATCTCATGCGCGATATTGACCCGCGTTTTCAAAAAAAAGCCGATGCACGCGCATCTGAAGCGTCGGCACCGAAGGCACAGAAAAGCCGTTTGCCCATGCTGCTGACAGTCGGTGCGGCGGCGTGCTGCATCGCGGGCGGTGCGGTGATTCTGCCGCATCTGCATCCGCAGAATACCATTCCCGCAGAGCCGCCCGCCGCAGAAGACATTGCCGCGCAGCCTGCCGATTCCGAAGTGACCGTGATGAATGCGCCGTTTGCCGATTTTTCGGCGGATGCCGTCCGGCTGATGGCACCGGCGTATGCACCCTATGTGCTGGACATTTCGCCGGAGCAGCAGCAGATGCTCGCAGAGACACTGCTCTCCGCACAGTGGAATCCCGCTGAACCGGCAGATGCAGATGCCGCAGCGGAAAACGGCGGCGAGGTGTATTCGGTTTTCGTATGGAACGGCGGCGATCCTTACTGCATCCGCTCCTATCCAAGCGGTTATGCGGAGATCGAACAGGGCGGTGCAGTCACCGGCTATCAGATCACCGATGCAGCAGAGGCGGCAATTGCACAGGCGGCAAATCCCGCCGCAATGCAAGGGCATCTGACATGGTGTGATCCGGAAACGCTGCGCAGCACAGAAACGGTCTGGAAGAATATCCGGCTGAATCCGAAGCCGTGTGATATGATGACGCAGGAGGGCATCTTCTATAAGATCCGCAATGCAGTCGATTATTTTGACCGCGCATCGGGAAGCGTGGTCTGGAGCGAGAATTTCACACTTGAGGGACAAAGCCGCTGGCAGATCACGGTCTCCGATTTCTGCACCGATCTCAAAATGGCAAATGCCCGCGAAACCCTCAAAACCTATTTTGAAAAAGAACCGAAAACGGATGTTCCGGCAAGCGAACCGTTCGACACGGTCACCATGTATAAAGACCCCTGCGCGTATTACGTACTCAGTCAGTCCGGCGAACTCCGTTCGCTGCCGCCTGAGACCATGCTCCGCTGCAATGATTCCGCACTCGAAAATGACGAGGTTCACAGCATCCTCGACGGTGCGGACTGCTGGAATTACCGCAATCAGATCACGAACTGCTCCGGCGGGGCGCAGTGTCTGGAGCCGAAGGAAATGGCAGTCGGCTATCTTTATGATTTTGACCGCTGGGAGATCAGCGGGACGGGCGTGCTGGAAGGGCGGGATGTTGTGCATCTCCGCGGCACACTCACCGGTGCTTACAGCGAGAAGCTGCGGGTGACAGATTTCGAGTTTGATGTGGACATCGAGACCGGCGTGCTGCTGCGCTATGCCGGATACGATGCAGACGGCAATCTCTCGGATTACATGATAACATATAACATCGCCTTTGATGACGATGCAGCAGCGCCTGAATGCGCCGACCTTCTCGCAATGCCTGCTGAAACCGGTTTGCACTGACAGGCATTGCACAGCGAACCTTTCTGACAAAACTGAGCCTTCCTATGCCGGATAGGAAGGCTCAGTCTGTCGAAAAAGGTATCGCTGCGCGATGATTATAATGGGGCGCT
>DGVV01000126.1 GCA_002395085.1 Ruminococcus sp. UBA4275
CTGCCGCATACCCGTCATGTGAACAAGCACAAAGCTGTCATCGTGGACACGCTCCAGCGCGGCTCTGTCCTTGTTCACCATAGCGGCATACATCTCCTTGTAGCGCTGAATGATCTGTTCCTTGTCGGTCATAGGCTTTTCTTCGCCCACACAGCGACTTTGCTCTCAGACTCGGCAGCCTCAGCACCGTGAACCGAAAGTCCTGCCTTGACAGTTGCACCCTTGCAGAGATTTTTCAGGTCGCGCTCGCTGCCGCCCATGCCGCTGCCCTCATTGGTGCAGAACGGGATGATCGTCTTTCCCGACAAATCAAACTTTTCCAGCAGCGTAAACATACACATCGGCATCGTACCCCACCAGTTGGGATAGCCTACGAAAATGGTATCGTAGTCCCCGAAATTGTCGGGATAAGCCTTGATCTCCGGGCGCGCCTTGCTGCGAAGTTCAGCCTTTGCCTCCTCGATACAGGTCATATAGCTCTCGGAATAGGGCTTGACGGTATCAACCTCAAAGAGATCACCGCCGACGGCCTTCTGAATAAACTCTGCAACTCGCTCGGTATTGCCTTTGGAAATGGTTTTCAGACCGCCGTTCCAGTAGTTTTCGCCCTTACGGGAATAGTAAACAATAAGAATGTTAGCCATAATGATTACCTCCGTGATTGATTTTGTAATTCTATTGTATCACAGAATTCCGAATAAATCAATCTGAATTTCAGCAGTTTATGATAAGTTTTTCTTATGTGCATATCTGAAAGGAAAGCATTTCTATAGGAAGTAATCCTTTTAGTCAATACCTGTCAACAGAAGAAAGGGACAATTACGATGAAGCCGCGGCGTGTGCAGAACCCTCCGAAGCACACCCCAAGTCCGCAATCGGAAATGGCAGCAAGAAGCTGGCTCAACAGCTTTACCGAAAAGAACGGGTTGAAATTTCACGGTTAATGTGCTATAATAGAGCCGATAAGGATCGAAAGGAACATAACATGAAATCCAAAACAAAGAGCATTTTAACATCCGCCATGACAGTTCTGCTGATTACCGGAATGGCTGCTGCAGCGGAGTTGCTTGGCAACCGTGAAATTCTGTTTCCGGAGATTGCAGCCATTGCAGCAGGCAGCTTGCTTGTTCCGCAGCCGAAATGGAAAACAGACAGTAAGCATATTCTCGCAATGATTGCGTTCGGCGCAGTTGCAGGCATATTGATCGTGCGGCTGCTTCCGCTTCCGCAGTGGATGCAGATGAGTGCTGCATTTTTGCTGGCTTCGCTGATGCTGGCGTATTCGGGTACAACCTTTGCACCCGCCATTTCCGCGATTGTCCTTCCGGTCATGCTTGGCACAGAATCCATTGTATATCCGGCAGCAGCGATCATTCTGACAAGTCTCATCCTAGCAATGCGGAAACTCGCAACACATCTCTGTGCAGTCGAACCGATCTCATTTACCCCTGAACCATTGCCGGATCGTTCCGAACTGGCAGATGTTCTGCTGCGCTGGTGCATTGGTTCTGCCGTGATTTTTCTAGCTCTGCATACAGGGATGCGCTTTGCTGCTGCCCCGCCCTTACTTGTCGCCTTCACGGAATTCCGTAAACCGCATTCCGCTGCCCACAACCGCCCGTTCGCAACTGGAGCGCTGCTGATTGGCTGTGCCGGATGCGGTGCGCTGCTTCGCTTATCCGCACTCGCGCTGCATATTCCAGCTTTTCCGGCAGCCGGATTAACTGCCCTGCTGGTCGTCCTGATTATGCATCGAACGCAACTGTTTATTCCGCCTGCCGCTGCGCTTGCCATACTGGCATATCTCATTCCGGCAGAGGCAGTTGCCGTGTACCCGCTGCAAATTGCCTGCGGTACAATCATTCTGATTGCACTCGCCCTGCTGCATATTGAACACCTGAAAGCGGTGAAACGCCATGCAAATATATGATATTACACGAGAAGTGTTCTCTGCGCCGGTCTATCCCGGCGACCCGCGCCCGACTTACCGGAAAGTGCTGGGCTATGAGAAAACACAGCCGGATATTTGTCAGGTTTCTGCGCTTCAGCTTGGCAGTCACAGCGGTACGCATCTGGATGCACCGCTGCATTTTCTGCCGGGCGGAAAGGACATTGCACAGCTTGATCTGACGCGTGCAGTCGGAGAATGCACTGTCTGCACCGCAAAGGGTGAAATCACTCGCGAGACTGCGCTGCAACTAACGGAAAGCCATCCTGCCCGCCTGCTGATTCGCGGTACAATCTGCATCACACCGGATTCCGCCCGCATCTTTGCAGATTGCGGTTTGATGACACTCGGCGTCGAAGATCTGACCGTTGGCACACCGCAGACCTCACCGGAAATCCACCGGATCCTGCTCGGTGCAGAAATCCTGATTCTGGAAAGTCTGGATTTGTCTGCTGTCCCCGACGGCAACTATTTTCTCTCAGCAGCACCGCTGAAAATGGCTGGTCTGGACGGATCACCAATCCGAGCGCTGCTGATAGACGGTCTGCTCTGAATGATTGAAAGGAACGTATCTCCAATGAAATTCTATATGCCAACCCGTGTATACAGTGAAATCGACTGTGTTGCGCATCATGCGGCGGAACTCGCTTCTCTTGGCACACACGCCCTGATTGTCACAGGACGTTCTTCCCGTAACAATCATTCGCTGAACGATGTGACCGCTGCTTTGCAGGCACACGGAATCTCCGCCGCGATCTTTGACCGCACAGAGGAGAATCCATCCGTCGAAACGGTCATGGCAGCACGCAGCTGCGGTCTTGAAGCCGGTTCAGATTTCGTCATTGGAATTGGAGGCGGCTCTCCGATGGATGCGGCAAAAGCAGTTGCCGTGATGATGAAGCATCCCGATGCAAACTGGACGCTGCTTTACGAGAAAACACAGGTGTCTGCATTGCCGGTTGCAGCCGTCCCCACGACCTGCGGCACTGGATCAGAGGTCACCGGCGTTTCGGTGCTGACGCGCACCGATCTTGGAACAAAAGTCTCAATCACGCATAAAGTGTTTCCGCAGATTGCGCTGATTGACGGCAAATATCTGCTCACAGCGCCGCATCAGATCATCCTGAACACGGCAATTGACGCGCTGGCACATCTGATTGAGAGCTGCATCAATTCGCAGGCAGATACATTCAGCGATATGGCAGTTTTTGCCGGCCTCAGACTCTGGTGTCAGTGCAGACCGTATCTGGATAAAAATACTGCCTTGACACCGGATGCTGCTCAGAATCTGATGAATGCAGCATCGCTTGCCGGAATGTCCATCGCACAAAACGGCACAACGATCCCGCACGCGCTGAGTTATCTCCTGACAGCACAGGCAGGTATTCCGCACGGTGCGGCAGTCGGTGCATTTCAGGCAAATTATCTTGCGCTGGCAGATGCAGAACGCAAACAGGCAGTTCTGGATGCAGCAGGATTTGACAGCACAGAACAACTCGGAAAATGGATTGCCGAACGCGCACCGATTCATGTGGACGACAGCCTGCTTGCGCGTTCCGCCGAAGCAGTTTTGCACAATCCGGCAAAACTCCGGCTATGTCCCTATCCGGTTGACAAACAAATTCTTGCACAGATCACATCAATCGAAACCGACAGCCCCTAATTCATTTACGTCCCGTCGATCTGTATGCAGCATCATTCACATCATAGAAAAACCCGCCTCCGGATTACACCGAGGGCGGGTTTTGTTCGTATTTACGTTTGATTCATCCGCTGCATCAACAGCGATAAGTCCACTGCATTGAGTGTACTGTCCGCATCGAGATCGCCTGCAATCCAGTTCACAGGAGCATCCTGTTCCGCAAGGAGCCATTGCAGCAGCCCTGCAAAAAACTCGCCTCAAACAGCGGTGCTGAATCCTGCGAAACCTGAACCGCCGCCCCATAGCCGGACAGCAGGAGCATCGCGAAGAACAGCGAAAATAACCGTTTCGCGCCGCACCACACTGATCAGCCGCCGGCTTGCAGCAGCAAACCTTTCAGCAGCGACAAATCCACAGCATTCAGTTTCCCGTCGCAATTCAGATCGCCTGCCGACCAGTCCGCCAGCGATTTTGCCTCTGTTATGAGCCATTTCTGCAATGCAACTGCATCCGCGATGCTGCAAGTTCCGTCTGCATTGACATCCCCCTCAACTTTCTCCGGCACAGCATAGCCGTAAATTGCCAGTTCATTGAGTGCGCCGCCTTCCTTCACGATTTTCAGCAGATCAGTCGGTGCGGAGTCATCCAGCAGAGAGATACTGCGGGACATATACGAACCAAGATCACTCGACCAGATCAGCGTATCCGTATACGCATCGTACACTGAAATACCGCCCGTTCCAAACGTGTCATACACACCGAATCCGGTCATAACACTCTGCTGCGGAAGCGTTACATAGCAGGTCATGTTACTGCCGGTGACATCTGTTTCCGGCGCAGCCAGTTCCGCCGTATCGCCATAAATGACCTGCGGCATAGAATCCGGCTCATCAAACATCCGGTAGAATTGATTCAGTTTGGAATCCTTCGGTGCAGATTTGAGATCACAGCTCTCGCCGCTTCCGTCTTCCAGCAAACAAAGCTGCTTGGGCGCAATGTATACCCCTTTTCCGTTGATAATCTGCTGCGGTTTATCACAAACCGTCACAAATACGGGTGTTTCGCTGACATCCACAGCAATGCTGCGCATATTCGCAGGCAGTTCCGAGACCGTTCCCTCCGCATACGTACACGGCACAGTCAGATACGGATACCCGTTCCGCGGCATATCGAGGTGATACCCTTTGACAGTCTTATCTGCGTTGGTCGGCAGCCACAGACAGTAAATTGTATCACCGGTCACGCGATCCAGAAATTCGTAATTGCAGACACCGTCCGCAGAACGATCCGCAACGAAATCCGCATTTTTGAGGACATTTGTCATGCAGGCAGTATAATACCACGCAAGCTTTTTGCTCCACGAACCTTTGCCCGTCACCAGACCGGAATTATAATAAACACCCTCATCCTCATCGCGAAGCTGAAATTTCGTCATACGGTCAACGCCTGCCCTGATTGCAAGCAGATGGGTCCGTGCGACGCGCTGTGCATACCGGAGCTGATACAGTTCATTGTCATGGGAATCCACGCCTTCCTTTTCACAGTCACTCATCGGAATCTCAAATTCTGAGATCCACAGTTCTGTACCGGGAATGTTCTCCTCAATCCAATCCTGAATCTCCTGTATACGCTGTACAAATCCGGAATCTTCCGGATTCGGCGCATCCGGACCGAGATGCACATTGATGATGTCCACTGCAAATTTTCCGTCCGAACGGTTATAATCGAACCACAGCTTCATCTCCGAGAGATAATCCAGCAGAGAACCCGTCATCAGTAAACCGCCGACTGCCAGCTTAAAATTCGGGTCTGCCTGCTTCACACCTGCATTCGCAATAGTCTTGCAGTGTCCGTCATAATCCGCAGAACACATAGCTGCCATCTCAAAAGGCGAATAGAAACTTGCTTTTCCGCTCCATGTTTTGTTTGGTTCATTGGAGTTTTCCGCAGCGCCGAGAAATCCCAGACCAACTTTCGGCTCACTGCCCGCCGATACGTTCAGCGTTTTCGGATCGACTTTCGTATTGCTGCCATAACGCGCCGCCACCTGATACATTGCCTGTGCGTGCATGGTATAGCTCACAGGATCTGTCGTATCTGCGTCTTGCGCGCAGGCGATTTCAGGCGGCTTCTCACTGCCGTAAATGACAGGGCTGTTGCCTTGAAAACACGGAATCACGCTGATGCCGCGCGCGTGCATTGCGGCGTAATAGCTGTCCATATCGCCCCATGTCCCCTGTGTAAACTTGATCTTGCCCTCATCATCAAACAGCCAGCTCAGATTGTGATATTCACGGACATTTCCAGCAGCCATAATCGCAGTCATGGGATCATCAATAAACGCATTAAACCCGATACGCTGACCCGCAGTCAGATTCGTCTTGCTGCCGCTGTAAGCTTTTGCGCCAGTCTGAAGCTTTTCCGCTTCTGAAATATCGTGATCCCGATAACCAAACAGTGCAAGTTCACAGACACCGGCATCACCGCACGGCGCAGTAAAACGCAGATAGCGCGTTGCACCGGTATGACAGGACACTTCCCGCCATGTATGATAAGCGTCCGTCGTAAACGAACCGCAGGAATGCCATGCAAACGGTTCACCGCATTCAATCGTCCAGTCCTGAACGCCGTTTGTATCGAGAAATTTGACAGCCTCAATCTGATAGTACGCACCGAGGTCAATGTAAAAAGCGTCATCGCCGTATTCTGCCTGCCAATTCGGTTTCCAGTTGTGCGAACGGTCCGTCGCCGCCCATACATCCGCTGAAACAGAAGATGAGCCATATTCCGGCACTTTATCCTGATCATCAAACAGCACTGAAGCGGGATTCAGATAATCCGCGCCGATATAGACCAGATTTTCGTCAAACACACGGAATAAGGATGCATTCAGCTGTGTCGTCTGCGGCACTGTTAGTCCGATGACAGGCATTTCGCTGCCGGCTATGATGCAGGCGCTCAAACAGGCAAGCCAACGAAATTTCATAGCAATCCCTCCAAAATATGGAATATTATGGTTATATTATACTGCAATTATGACGAAATGTCAAGACGGTTGCAGATTCCTTGACAAAACGCCGATTTCGCGTTATAATATTGTGGGTTATTTTGGCATTCGGAGCGAAATCCGCTTCGCAGCATTTAGAATTGAGGGTTTATGAGTATTTCTGTAATCATTGAACAAATGGGAAAGCTGTTTGTGATTCTCTGCCTCGGCACAATTCTGGCAAGGCTGGAGATTCTCGACGTCCACACGAAACAGAAGCTGACAAAACTGCTGCTGTACGTCACAACGCCGCTGATGATGATTGACGCTTTCCACGACCGTATGCTGATGCTGGAAACACAGGAACAAGCAGCAAATGCGGTCTCCGTCGGAATGCTGTTTGCATTCTCGTTTGCGTTTTACATCATCATGATTGTGCTTTCGCTGCTGCTGGTCTTTGCCATGCGCATCCCGAAGGAAGACCGGCGCATCTACCTGTTCATGACAATCTTCGGAAATGTCGGATTTATGGGCTTTCCGGTTGTAGAATCGGTTTACGGGACTGAGGGCTTGTTCTATGCGGCAATCCTGAACAGCGTATTCAACATTTTTGTTTATACGTTCGGTGTCGTGCTGATGGGCGGCGCTTCGGAAAAAGAAGGTGCATCATTCGCAGATACACTCCGCGGCATCCCTTGGAAAAAACTGCTGCTGACGCCCGCCGTCCTCTGCACGGCAGTTGGTATCGTCATTTTTGCATTTCATATCCGGCTGCCCGGCATCCTTGCGGACACCTGCAATACACTCGGCGGACTCACCTCCCCGATTGCCATGTTGGTGGTCGGCGCAAATCTCAACGGCATGAAATTCCGCGAAATGGTCACAGATATGCGCATGAATATTTATGTGCTGCTGCGGCAGATTGCGCTTCCGCTGGTTTTCTGGGTCATAATCCGTCTGCTGACACAGCATAACGTTCTCGCACCGACGCTTCTGCTGATGTCCTGTATGCCTGCTGCAAATACAACTGCACTTTTTGCAACAGAGTATCACGGTAATGAAAAACTCGCTTCACAGGGCATTTTCCTGACCACCCTGTTCTCACTCATTTCATTTCCGCTTGTCATCTGGATATGCGTCCGCTGATAGATAAAGGGAGAAAAAATGAAACAAAAAAGCAACAAGATAATAATTTGGCTGCTCGCGCTTGCATACGCGGCAGCCATGCTGTATCTACTATTTTTCATACGCTATGTGGGTACGCCGGACACGACCGATGGCTATTGGCAAGCCATTCGCAGCACCTTGAATCTCGTGCCGCTGCGCACCATCAAAATGTTTCTGCGCCAGATCCGCTATATCGGGCCCGGCGATTTCGCCTTTCGCAATCTCGCAGGCAATGTGGTCATGTTCGTTCCGTTCGGGATCTTTCTGCCGGTACTGTTTCCAAAGCAGCGCAATTTTTTCCGGTTTTTCGGAACATCCGCCCTCACAATCATCCTGGTTGAGCTGTTGCAGGGCATTACGCTGCTTGGTTCATGCGACATCGACGACTTCATTCTGAATATGGGCGGCATCCTGATCGGCTATGTGCTGTACTGGATCTTCCGCCCGCGGAAGAAACCGGTCAGCGCTTGATCTTATCCCAGTAAGCCTTCGCGGACTGCTCCGCCTTATTTTCTCCGTAATGATAGTACACCCGATCCTTAATCGAATCCGGCAGATATTGCTGCTGCACCCAATGGTTCGGGTAATCATGCGGATAAAGATAATGCTGACCGCGTTCCGCCGCACCTGCGCCATCGAAATGAACATTTTGCAGCGCACGCGGAAAATCACCCGAAAGACCGGCACGAATATCGGCTGAAGCAGCGTCTATCGCAAGATAGGCGCTGTTTGATTTTGGCGCAGTAGCAAGTAAAATCACCGCATCTGCAATCGGAATGCGAGCCTCAGGCAGTCCAAGCTGAAGTGCCGAATCCACTGCTGCTTTCACAATCGGAATCGCCATCGGATATGCAAGCCCGATATCCTCTGACGCAATCACCAGCAGGCGTCTGCAAACAGAAAGCAAATCTCCAGCCTCCAGAAGCCGCGCCGCATAATGAATCGCAGCATTCTCATCCGAACCGCGGATCGACTTCTGCAAGCCGGAAAGCAGATCATAATGCTGATCGCCGTCGCGGTCATAGCGCATATTGCTGCGCTGTGTCAATGCCTCTACGCTTTCCATTGAGATATGCAGACCATCCTCCTGCCGTTCCGCAGACAGCACAGCAAGCTCCACCGTATTCACAGCTTTTCGGACATCTCCGCCGCAGCCTGCCGCAATATAAAACAAAACATCCTCCTGGTAGTGCAGCGTTGTCCCCTGTTCCTCCTCCAGAAACCGGAATGCACGCGCTACCGCCGGAATCATCTGCTCCTGCGTAACAGGCTTAAACTCGAATACAGTCGAGCGGCTGATAATCGCATTAAACACCGCAAAATATGGATTCTCCGTTGTCGATGCGATGAGCGTCACACTGCCGTTTTCGATGTATTCCAGCAAACTTTGCTGCTGCTTCTTATTGAGATACTGAATCTCATCAAGATAAAGCAACACGCCACGACTTCCAAACAGAGATCCGCTTTCCTGAAGAATCTCGCGAATGTCTCCGACGGATGCCGTCGTACCGTTCAGCTTATGCAGAGAAAGGTCGCTGCTGTCTGCAATCATACGGGCAAGAGTCGTCTTGCCGACACCGGAAGGACCGTAAAAGATCATATTCGGGATCTGCCCCGATTCGATGATGCGGCGCATCGGTTTGCCGGGGCCGAACAGATGCGGCTGCCCGACCATATCACTGATGCTGCGCGGGCGGAGTCGTTCCGCGAGTGGAATCATAAAATCGCCGTCCTTTAATAGCATATCAGCGGTGTATCCGCCTGAATACACCGCTGATTGTTGATTATTCCTGCGGCACTTCGCAGATATACAGAATATCGCTCGAATATCTGCCGCCTGTCGAACCAATCTGAATACCGGATGGAGAATTATAAGTTTCCCCGTTGAAAATGATCTCGGAGCTGCTTCCGCCGTCCATATTGAACGCCTCTTTTACGCCGAGTGACGCGAAAAACGCAGCATATTCGTCCAGCGTCGGGCCAACCGCGTAGCCGGGCTGTCTGCCGTCTGCCTGCACAAATACGTAATGACCCGGTTCATAGTAGCCAATACCGCTGCGGGGATTCGCAACTGCAATTGACCCGCGCAGACCGGTTTTTGCTACACCGTTTGTCACAAGTCCGGGCGAAAAGGCGGTAGTCTGCCAGATTTCTGCTTTTTCCTCATCGGTCAGCGCACGGTATTCCGCATCTGTCAGAACCTTCATTTCACCGTTTTTGTAGATCACGCAAACTTCCGCTCTTCCCTTTTCGCGGTACATCACACCATTGCGGTAAGTGATGCCGTTATCACGCAGCTCACAATAATCGCAGTTGATTGCAAAGATTGCATCATTCTCCCGCGCCATATTGCCGACGGAATCGAGCTGAGCCGAACGTGTATCCGGAAAGCTGCCCTTTGCAAATGCACCGCGCAGCGATTCGATGCTCCGGACATGAACATCCACGACATGAAACATCTGATGATGATCCGTAAAGAATTCACTCTCAGGGATCAGCCTTGCGAGATAACGCAGCATCATAGTCAAATCGTAGACATTCACATCGCCATCCTCATTGCAGTCAGCATTTTTCTCTGCGGTCTCGCTGAGAATTGCCTTAACATCGCCGCCGGAACGCCGGCAGCAGAGGACAGCGTCCTGTACCGTCACCGTGTTGTCCTCGTTCAGATCACCGGTAACACGATTCATCGCAACTTTCGTAATCTGAACAGAGACGTCGTGACTTTTGTAGCTGTTTTCTGTCACAGTCACAGTGTCATCCTTTGAAAAGACCTCCGGCCACTGATAGGCAAAACCGGACAAATCATAACCGTCATCGTTCACCTGATCAGCAGCAGCAACACTGCCGCTGATCATCGAGACAGCAAGCATTCCTGCCGCAGCAGCCGTGCCAAGTCGTTTCCAATGCATGAATGATCGGTTCCTTTCATTTAGAGTTTATTTGCCGAGTACAGAGTTATCCACAAGACGAGCGAGATAACGCAGGAGGAGCAGGAGATCCTTTGTGTCTCTCTTAGAGTCCTTCACAACGTCAGCATTCTTTTCGCCCTGTTCTTTCAGCGTAGCAGTGCTGTCGCCGCCGACAACACGCGCAAGCAGAACTGCATCCGTAACATCAACCTTACCATCGCAGTTGACATCACCATACATAACCTTGGAAGAATCCTGCTGCTCAGTCGTCTTGGAGCTGCTGCCGCCGATGTCAGCGCCTTCCGGTGCGACACCCCAGACCTGTTCGCCGTCCACATACATGGTAATACGGTCAAACTCTTCCGGTGCAGCATTCAGCGAAACGCCCTTTTCCTCCGCAGAGACGATACCCTGCCGGCTGTAGTCATTGGATGCATCCCAGATAAACTTGTAATCAGCATCCTGCTTCTGATCCATAATTGCGAACTGATATGCCATCTTGCCGTAGAACTTGTATGCCGGCCAGGTCAGCTCCACATAGCAGCCGCCCTTGTCGTCATACTGCACGATCTCATAGGAGACCTCATATTTCTTGTTGGTATCAGATGCCATCATATCGTAGTCCGGACGAATCTGAATGTCCTCGAACTTTCCGCCGCCCTTGAGGATTTCGGAAATATCAAAGTAATAACGGATCTTGACCTCGTTGAGATAACGCGGCGGACGGGTCGTCTGGTTGGTGAACTCCACGAGGATCTGGGTTGCCATGTTATCTTCCTGACCGACAGCAGCCTTCAGAACAAACTCCTGAAGCTCCTCTTTGGACTTGTAGGATTCCTCCTTGATCGGGAAGTTCTCCTCGATCTTCATATCGTCTGTACCAAAGAAGTGATAGAGACCTGCGCAGGCGCCGACAACAGCAGCGTTATAGTCAACAGCAACTTCATTGTAGACATAGTCCTTGGTGATGTCGCGGTGCCAGTCGGTGGAATCAGGGCCGCCGACCAGTGCGCCCCAGAGGATATGCACCTGATCTGCCGGATGATCCATGTTCAGATCCTTGGAGCCGTGCGATGCTCTGTGGTGCGGATGCGATGCAGCAGTATCAGACCAGCCGACGATGTACGGTCTGTTCATCGGGTTCTTACCCATGATATACTCCATCTGACCCTCAGCCCATTTTGCAAAACGCAGCGGATCATTTGCCTTCTCATGGTTCTCTGCTTCCTTCGCGTAGACGAGGCAGCAGAGCTGACCTGCGGTGTTGTAACGGCAGGAGCCGTACTCATTCAGGACAGCAAATCCGGCAGGAGAAGTCGAGAGGAAGTCAGTTGCTTCCGGTTTTGGCGGCTGCGTATCCCACTTGAATTCCTTGTTCCAGATGGTATCAACCAGACCCGGATCGAGGTGGGTGATGCCGGACCAGAACTCGCAGTTCCAGCGGAAGATGTACCAGTCTCGCTCAGTGTTGGTGACCGGTGCGAGCTTTGCAAACACGCCGCCCCAGACGGTATCCCAGCAGTGAACCCAGATATTGTTCCAGCAGTTATTGGTATCCTTCATGATACGTGCAAACCAGCCGGTGTACGGGTGGCCGTCGTTATCGAAGGTCTTGGACTCATCCACGGAAATGATCGGGGTGATGTACTTCTCATAAGCCTTGTCATTGCGCACGGAGATGTCACCGTCGCAGGCGCAGTAATACAGCCACACAGCCGCCCACGAGATTTCGTCGTAGTCATAGCTGGAGGTGTAGAAGCCGCCGTCGTAGCCGAGCGTCAGAACATTGGAGACATCCTCAGGATCGTTCTCATGAGAATCGACTGCCATCTCATAGAGATCCTGTGCGCCCTTGAGGCACTTCTTTGCATAGTCCGGATCGGTGTCCTTGAAGTTCAGGTAGTTGACCGCCAGAGCAGCGGCAGCACCTGCGCACATATCGGATGCACGGGAGTCAGTCTGTCTGGACTTCTTCGCATTGGAGTCCTTCGACTTATCCGCAGCATTGCCGACCTGATTGGAGGCGTCAAAGACATTCTCACGGGTTGCGAGGTAAGCAGGTCTTGCAAAATCGAGCAGATGCTCGCCCTGAAGATCCGGGCAGAGCCAGTAGTTGTGGTCAATGTTACCCTCACCGACCTGATAGACATAAGCCAGCAGCTTGCCGTCCTTGTCATAGTAGAGCGATTTGAGATAGAAATCGCAGAAAGCACGCAGAATGTACTCCATGTGTTCCTGATTTCCGGTCTTCTCATACGCATCACGGAACTCATAGTAGCCCCAGCCGAGCGTAGAAGCAGCATAAGAACCAGGCAAACCGAACTTGACGTGGTCACCTGCATCGTGCATACCGCCCTCGCAGTTGAGGCAGCCGTCGCCGTCCGGATCGAGTTCTTCACGGTGTTCCTCAATCCACTCATTCGGCAGATTGATACCCTTGAAGTCTTCACCGTACTGCTTCAGCGGGATATGCTCATCCTCCATGTGGCAGTCCGCGCGCCATTCCAGCAGACCCGTGCGTTTGCCGCACTTGTTTGCGTCATAGAATGACAGCGTATACTGCATTCCCTTTGCGAAGTTGACCTCCACATCGTCGTAAGAGAAACTCTTGGGATCCGGGAAAGTCCGCTCACTTTCATCGACCGGACCGGGATCCTCGCCTGCCGCCGCCCATGCCTGCGTCATGCACGCGCCCGTCATGAGAACGGACAGGCACACGCAGAGTCCGGCACGAAACCATTTCTTGTTTTTCATAAAATCCTCCTTTTTCCTGCTGTCAGATTGTGGAAATAATGCCCCCTAAAATAAAACACGGATACACTATATCACCCGGTGTATTCCGCTGGTAACGGGCAAATCCACGTTTCCGCCTGGTGACAGCAAAAGCGGCATAGCTACGATGTTTTTTGTCGAATGACCGCTTCGCACAGCCAACCAGGAGGTCACGCAGACTCCGCCGCAGCGAAACAGCGCCTTAGTGAGCAAAAATAAAGAAAAACGTGCAGACACAGCCCATTCAGCAGAATATGCCCGTGCAGTTTCCATCACGTTCCGCTGCGGGCTGTGCCGGCATGGTTATTTAGATTATGCCTTATTCATTCCGCAGCAGAACTTATACTTCTTGCCGCTGCCGCAGGGGCAGGGATCGTTCGCGCGGACTTTTTTGCCTGCGGAAGCCTGCTTCGTGAAGCTGCCGTCACCTGCGCCGGCATTCGGCGCTTCAGGCTTGGCAACCTGTTCACGCTGCACTTCCTGATTCGGCTGAAGCTGAATGGTCAGCAGCAGACGCACCGTATCCTCGCGGATAGCATCGACCATTGCATCGAACATCTCGAAGCCTTCATAGCGATACTCAACAACCGGATTTTTCTGCGCATAGCCTCTCAGGCCCATTCCTTTCTTCAGCTCATCCATATCGTCGATATGCGCCATCCACTTGGTATCGACCACCTTCAGCAGGACAACGCGCTCCAGTTCGCGGAGCTGTTCCTTGCCGACGGTGTTCTCACGCATATTGTAGACGGCAATTGTGCGGTCAATGAGCATTTTCGCGATGTCATCGCGGGAAGTCGCATTGATTTTCTGGTCATCCCAGTCAAAGTCTTCCGGAACGGTAATCCAGTTCATGAAATACTCGCGCAGGCCGACCAGATTCCAGCTGCCCTTGTCGCCTTCATCCGGCAGATACTGCTGTACGGAGCTGCGAATCAGCTCGCGTATCATATCGAGGATGTAGGAATGCAGGTCCTTGCCGTCAAGCACCTCTGCACGCTGACCGTAGATGATCTCACGCTGGGTGTTCATAACGTCATCATAGTTGAGGACGTTCTTTCTGGTCTGGAAGTGCATACCTTCGACCTTTTTCTGGCAGGACTCGATGACTTTGGACATCATCTTGCTCTCGATCGGCGTATTCTCATCGACATTGAGCTTTGCCATCATATTTTCGAGACGGTCACCCGCGAAAATACGCATCAGATCATCCTCAACAGAGAGGAAGAAGCGGCTCTCGCCCTCATCGCCCTGACGGCCGGAACGACCACGAAGCTGGTTGTCAATACGGCGGGATTCGTGGCGCTCCGTACCGAGGATGTACAGACCGCCTGCCTTCTTGACGTCAACCGCCTTCTCCTTGACCTCTGCATTGAATTTATCGTAGAGAGAACGGTACACTTCACGCGCTGCAAGGATTTCCTCATCGTCGGTATCAGCATAGCCGACAGCCTCCGTGATGATCTCCTCCGGGATTTCGCGCTTGCGCATCTCAGCCTTCGCGAGGAACTCAGCATTACCGCCGAGCATAATATCCGTACCACGGCCAGCCATGTTCGTTGCGATTGTGACAGCGCCGAGTTTGCCTGCCTGTGCAACAATTTCAGCTTCCTTTGCGTGATACTTCGCGTTCAGCACCTCATGCTTGATGCCGCGACGCTTGAGCATCTCCGAAAGCTTCTCGGATTTGTCAATAGAGACCGTACCGACCAGAACCGGCTGTCCCTTGTCGTGGCACTCCTTGATCTGCTCAATGATTGCAGCATACTTTGCCTTCTCCGTGCGGAAGATGAGATCCGGCTGGTCAATACGGATGACCGGACGGTTCGTCGGGATGGAGATGACGTCGAGCTTGTAGATCTCGCGGAACTCATCTTCCTCGGTCATAGCAGTACCGGTCATGCCGGAGAGCTTCTTATAAAGACGGAAATAGTTCTGGAATGTGACAGTGGCAAGGGTCTTGGATTCGTGCTTGACCTTGACGCCTTCCTTTGCCTCAATCGCCTGATGCAGACCGTCGTTGTAGCGTCTGCCCATCATCATACGGCCGGTATTCTCGTCAACGATGATGATTTCGTCATCCTTGATGACATAATCGGTATCAAGGTGCATAATGCCGTGTGCCTTGATCGCCTGATTGATATGGTGCATCAGCGTCATATTCTCCATATCCATGAGGTTCTCGACATGGAAATACGCCTCTGCCTTCTTCACACCGCGCTGCGTGATCGTTGCAGTTTTTGCCTTCTCGTCAATGATGTAGTCCGCATCAGCATACATCTCATCCTGATCCTCCTTGTCGTCCGTTTCGACGACGGTCACAGGGGTCAGGGTACGGGCAAAGCGGTCAGCAGCTTCATACAGCTCAGTAGACTTGTCACCTCTGCCGGAAATGATGAGCGGCGTTCTCGCTTCGTCGATGAGGATCGAGTCCACCTCGTCCACGATAGCGAAATTCGGCGCACGCTGCACGCGATCCTTCTTGTAGATGACCATATTGTCGCGGAGATAGTCAAAGCCCATCTCATTGTTCGTGCCGTAGGTAACATCACAGTTATAAGCCTCACGGCGCTGATCATTGTTGAGGTCATGAATGATACAGCCGACGGTCAGACCGAGGAAGCGAAGCACCTTGCCCATTTCGTCAGACTGTGTCTTTGCGAGGTAGTCATTGACCGTAACGACATGGACGCCGTCGCCGGTGAGGCCGTTGACATAGGATGCAACGCAGGCAACGAGCGTTTTACCTTCACCGGTTCTCATTTCTGCGATTCTGCCCTGATGCAGCACAATTGCACCGATGATCTGCACCGGGAACGGCTTTTTGCCCAGTACTCTGTCCGCAGCCTCGCGAACCGTAGCAAGTGCTTCCGGCATGATGTCATCGAGCGATTCGCCCTTTGCAAGACGCTCGCGGAATTCGACTGTCTTGTGCTTGAGGCTCGCATCGGAAAGACCTTTATATTCCTCATCAAGATCGAGAACCTTCTTTTTGATCGGTTCGATCTTGGCAAGTTCCTTCTCACTGTAGGAACCAAAAATCCTGTCAAAAAAACTCATTGCATAACCGCCTTTATCAATTCTTTGCAGATTTACGGACAATCAGGCACAATTTGCCCTACCCGCAAATCCATACATATTCAGTTTACTATATCTTGCCGGTTTTGTCAATACCTTGATACAAATTTCATCGAAATTTCAGGATCTTGTATCAGTTGCACTGTTCGGATCACCGTGCAGCCACTCCTGAATGATATATTTCGGACGGGCTTTCGTCTCCAGATAAATCTTTCCGATATACTCCCCGATCACACCGATTGCGAGAAGCTGCAATCCGCCGATCGCCCAGATCGAAAACACCGTTGATGTCCAGCCGGTCACGGTATGTCCGGTCAGATGCCGGATCAGCGAATAGATCAGGATGATAATGCTGACCGCAAAAATCGAGATGCCGAGCGCTGTGATCATCCGGATCGGTTTCACAGAGAGCGAGGTAATGCCTTCCGCCGCAAACCCCAGCATCTTTTTCAGCGGATATTTCGATTCACCTGCAAAGCGTTCGCCGCGCTGATAATAGACCTTCGTGCTGGGATACCCGATCATCGGCACGATGCCGCGCAGGAACAGGTTGCTCTCCTTAAATTCCGCAAGACCTTCCAGTGCGCGCCTGCTCATGAGACGGTAGTCCGCATGGTCATACACCAGCTCCACGCCCATGAGCGACATCAGCTTGTAGAAGCCGTGCGCCGTACTGCGCTTAAATACTGTATCCGTTTCGCGGGCGCTCCGCACACCGTACACGATGTCATTCCCCGCATCCAGTGCTGCAATCATTTCGTCAACCGCATTGATGTCATCCTGCAAATCCGCGTCCAGAGATACAGCAGCATCACACAGCCCCCGCACCTGCATCAGCCCCGCATACAGTGCATTCTGATGCCCCTCGTTGCGCGAAAGACGGATGCCGTCGAAATACTCCGGCTGCTCCGCATGATACTGTGCAATCAGCTCCCATGTCGTATCCTTTGAGCCGTCATCCACAAAGACAATGCGGCTCTCCGGCGAGAGCATTCCCCTCTGCTGAAGCGAGGCAACCTTATCCCGCAGCCGTGCAGAGGTCTCCGGCAAAACTTCTTCTTCGTTGTAGCACGGTACGACGAAAAATACTGTATCCATACAAAAACTCCTGTTATGCCTGTGCGAGCGCCGCAAAATGCTCGCCGCGCTTTTCAAAGTTCTGGTAGACATTGTAGCTGGCAGCCGCAGGAGACATCAGACAGATCTTCCCTTTTTCAGTGATCTGCTTTGCCAGCGCAACCGCCGCAGGCAGATCCTCCGCATACTGCATCCGCGCGGAGAGCGTCTCCGGAAAAGCCTTTGCCTCCTCCATGATGCGTCTGCCGGAATCAGACATCAGAATGATATGCGGCACAGGCGACTGCACAAGGTATTCAAGCAGCGGCGCATAATGGATGCCTCTGTCCATGCCGCCGATGAGAACGGTATCGGTATCGGGCAGGCTGCTGAGTGCCTGAATACAGGTCTCGCAGGCAGTTGAGATCGAATCGTCGTACCAGCGGATGCCGTGGAATGTGCCGATCGGAGAAAGCCGGTGCGGCAGCGGCTGGAAACTCGCAATGCCCCGGTAAATATCTGCATCCGCAATGCCGAGCCGTTTTGCCAGCGCATAGACAACCGCACAGTTATAGCGGTTGTGAACACCGGTCAGTGCCATATCTTCCGGCAGCTTCATGGTCTCACCGCGGTAATACACCGTATCGCCGTGCAGCAGCGAGACATCCGCATCGGTGCTGTCCATCGCCAGCCGCAGAACATCCGCCATGCAGTCGCCCGGTACCGGCAGCTCCTGCTGTCCGCAGATGAGCGTATCGCCTGCAAGCTGATTGCGGTAGATATTCTCTTTGCAGAAGGCATAGTATTCAAACGTGCCGTAGTGGTCGAGATGCTCCTCGTAGAGATTGAGGAACACCGCAGTTTTCGGGGATACATGATTATATTCGAGCTGATGCACACCGATCTCCAGCACAATCACCGTCTCCGGTGTGATCTGATCGTAGAGATCCGCCGTCGGGATGCCGATATTGCCGCCCAGCAGCGAGGGTACGCCCGCCGTTTGCAGCACATGGTACAGCAGCGAGGAAGTCGTGGACTTGCCTTTCGTTCCCGTGATGCCGATGCACTGATCCCGGTATGCCGTCAGGAAAAGCTCCGTCAGCGAAGTTACGCGGGCGCTGAGCTGCTCCGGACGGTATTCCGGCTGAAGCACGATGCCCGGACTCTTGAACACGATGTCATACGCACGCATTGCCGCCTGATAATCCGCACCGCAATGCAGCACAGCACCTTCGGGTGCATCCGTGATTTCCTTCGCATCCGCGATGCCGATTGCCGCATAGCCGCCCGCCTGAATCAGTCTGCGGTACACAGAGCGTCCTTCTCTGCCGAATCCCAGCAGCAAAACACGTTTTCCTTCTGTCCATTCCCGTAATGTTTTCAGCAGCATATCTGATCTCCTTCCGTATCATCCCAGAGCGCGGACGCTCCGCAGGCACGAATTTGCAGTACATGACAGCTTTCCGCACCAAGCATCATATTGATGTGGCTGCGGAATGCCTCTGCCATATCCAGCGGTACATACGCCTGTGCCGTACCGGCGAATCCACCGCCGTGTACGCGGTATGCGCCGCGCCCGCCGAGCAGTTTCGCGCAGACTGCAAGCGTTACGGCAACTGCCTGTTCCCGTATGCTGCCTGCGGGGTAAATATTTTGCAGCATCGCCGCCGAGGACTGCCCCGATTCCTGCACCATCCGCAGATAGTCCGCGAAATTCCCCGCTTCAAGCGCATCTGCCTGCCTGACAACCCGCGCATTGTCTCCGTAAAAATGGAAGGCACGCAGCACAGCACGGTCACCGCAGGTTTTCCGCAGTTCCGGCAGATGTGCCAGGAACTCCGCTTCCGGCATATCGCGCAGATATTCATATCCGAGTGCCTGTGCAACTGACCGCATCTCCGGCACAACCGCCGCGTATTCACCGGTCAGATCCGCATGATCCGCACCGCTGTCGATGATACAGAGTGCATAGCCCTCCTTTGCCAGATTAAGCGGAACCTGCCGCCAGACCGGTTTTGCGGGATCCGCAAAGTCAATCGCGCAGACGCCGCCCAGCGCACAGGCCATCTGATCCATCAGGCCGCACGGCTTGCCGAAATATTCATTCTCCGCATACTGCGCGATCATTGCCAGCTCTGCCGGAGAGAATGCGCCGTCTGCATAGAAATCATTGCAGATTGTGCCGATCATGACCTCAAATGCCGCCGAGGAAGACATTCCGCTGCCTTTCAGCACGTTTGAAGTCGTATACGCGGCAAATCCCCCGACCGGTTTGCCGAGCGCCGCAAACCGCGCTGCAGTTCCGCGGATGAGTGCCGCCGAACTGCCGTAAGCAGATGGATCCGCTGCCAGATCATCCAGTGCAACCGCATCCTCCGGATAGCCTTCCGACTGTACACGGATGATCGGTTCGTCATCCGGTGCAGCCACCGCAATCATATCCAAACTGATACCGCCTGCCAGCACTCTGCCGTGCTGATGATCTGTATGATTGCCGCCGAGTTCCGTTCTGCCGGAGACCGAGAAGATACGCACGGGGCGGTCACCGTAGAGCGATACAAACTTCGCAGCCGCATCCGCAATGCGCTGCCGGTACGGTGCAAGTGCATCGCCCTGCACGCCGTAGAATGCTGCAAGCCTGCGGTCAAAACCGCCCGCCAGAACGCGCTTCTGTGCCTCTGCCGCCGATAAGAAACTACTGTTCATATTCGTTCCCCCGTTCACTTCCAGCCAAGCCACTGACGCACAAACGCCGTAAGCTGATCCGCAGCCTTCTGATGCGTAACCGCAGAGGGATGCCAGTCCACGCCGTAACCGTCTGCTTCCTGCTGCATCTCAAAGCGCATGGTATTGATGTTGTTATCGCCGGTCTCCTCGCTGTAATTCGTCACTGCATAATCAATTGCATCACAAAGCGTCTGCCCCATAATGCCAAGCGTGCAGAGAATCGGCGCATCGGGATTCTTCTCCCGTACTGTTTTCAGGAATTCGGTGTATGCCGCCGCAAATTCCTTCTGTAATTTCTGGTCGCTGCCGGTATACGAAGCATCATTCGTGCCGAGATTGATGACAATGAGATCCGGCTGACGCGAAAAATCCCAGAGATCATCATGAATCTTGTGCTTTCCCTCAATCAATGCAGGAGAATGTCCAACCTGCCCGTAATATTTCGGAACGAGCTGGGATTTATTGAGCTTGCCCTGCGAGGTATACCCCGAAAGGATGCCGTGGCCGCTGTAGCTGACCATGCTGTAATCGGCATTCAGTGCCGCAGCCGCCAGATAGCCGTAAGCCTTCGTGACGTTCTCGTTCGCGGTCTTGAAAACATCCTTGCCGTAAACGCCGTCCACACCGTAGCCGCAGGTGATCGAATCTCCGATAAACTCGATAAAGCGATCCTGATACCGCGCATTCGCCGCGATTATCTCCGTATTTTCCATGCGTGCGGCAGCTTTCTTTGCGTACTCAATGCGGATGCCGGAAACACCCATTGCAGACTGTACAGACTCCGACAGCTTGATCAGCTTGACGGTGCAGCCGTCCGGTTTGATGTCAAAAGCAACATCCTTTGTCTCTTCCAGAAGCTGCGCATCCTCGATCAGTGTATCATCCACATACACCGCATAGCGCGCCGCAACTGCATCCCCGCCGGAATAAGCGGCATCCGCCGTCAGTGTCAGCGTACAGCGCTTGCCGGCAGCATAAAACTCCACGCCGGATCCTGAAAGTGAACACCAGAGCGTACCTGTATCCTCATGATACGCTGTTCTGCCGAGCTTTTTCGGCATGAAGGTCTCCACATACGTCACCTCATCTGCCATCGGATGCAGCGCAGCATCGAGTTTTGCGCGGTACAGATCGTTCTTCGAGACTGTGCCGTTCCCGTCCATATCCAGCCACTCCTTTTCGGGTCCCGATACCGCCGTGCCGTCCAGCACAGCCTGTATCCGCTGCGTCCGGCTGTTTTTCGCCAGTCCCAGTGCAGCCGCAGCGCCGCCAATCAGCAAAACAGCCGCGCCGCTGAGAATCAGACCTTTCTTCATAACATACCCTCCGTTTCCGGATATTGTACCCCCGATAACCGGGCATACATTCTTATTATAGCAAAAACGGTTGCAAATTGCAACTGTTTATGGTATAATTAAGGAAAAGAACTCCGGCTCAGCCGGAAAGGAGGCTTGCAGGATGATCCCACTTTCCCCGCGTCTGCTTTGCTGCGCATCCTTTGTCACGGGCGATTTCGTCCTCGACATCGGAACAGATCACGCATACCTGCCCGTCTATCTCGTGATGAGCGGCAAATGCCGTGAAGCAATCGCGACGGATGTGCGGCAGGGTCCGCTCGAAAGCGCAAAGAATACCGTCAGGCATTACCGTGCCGCAAAGTCGGTCAGTCTCATCCTGACTGACGGCTTTGAAAATGTACCGCCCGAAGGCATCACCGATGTTGTGATTGCAGGTATGGGCGGTGAAACAATCCGCGATATTATCGCCGCAGACTGCGCGCAATGGGTGCGCAGCGGCGTCAATCTCATACTCCAGCCCATGACCAAGGCAGAAGTATTGCGGAAATGGCTCGCGGAAAACGGCTTTGCAGTCACCCGTGAAACAGTCGTGAAAGATACAAAAGTCTACTGTGTCATGCAGGTGCGCTATACCGGCGAGATCCGCACAATCTCTGAGGCGGAAAGCTATTGCGGCAGACTGAATCCCGCAGAGCTGCTCACGCGCATTTACATTGCGGATGTGCAGAAGCGTCTGCACACACGCGCAAGCGGTCTGACGGAATCCGGTCAGACAGAGGAAGCGGAGGCAGTAAAGCAGTTGATTGCAGAGATCAATGCCCGTCTTGCACAGGGAGGTTCCAGATGAATATTCAGCAGATCTACAATATCTTAGATGACTACGCACCGTTTTCATTGCAGGAAAGCTGGGACCATTCCGGTCTGCTGGTCGGTGATCCGCGTGCAGAGGTCAGGAAGATTCTGCTCACGCTCGACATCACAACACCAGTCGTCAGAACGGCGGCAAAACTCGGCGCACAGCTCATCGTGTCGCATCATCCCGTAATATGGGATCCGATCCGTACGATCAGTCCGGAGCATCCGGTGTGGCATCTCGTGCAGAACAATATCGGCGCGGTCTGTGCGCATACGAATCTCGACATTGCAAAGGGCGGTCTGAATGATTACGTCGGCAAGATCATGATAAAAAAGAATCTGCCGCTCTCCCGCGAATTTGAGCCGCTGGAAAAGCTCTCCGGTGACCGCTGGCTCGGACGGGCAGCGGGGCTTGGAGAGGCGTACGATGCCAAAACGCTCGCAAAGCTCCTGCAAAAGATTTTCCGCTGCGGCGCACTGCGTTACTATGAGGGCGCACACGCGCAGTACATCCGCAAAATAGCATGGTGTACCGGCAGCGGCGGCGATCTCATCCCGGCGGCGATCGAAGCGGGCGCCGATGCGCTCATCACCGGCGACTGCAAGCATAGTGTCTGGGCAGATGCACAGAACCGCAATTTCACGCTCTTTGACTGCGGTCATTTTGAGACGGAGGTTTTTGCAGGCTCTCTGCTGGCAAAGATCATCAGCCGTGCCGCCCCCGATCTTGAGCTGATTCTCTACAAAGAGCCGTTTTTCTCGGTTGTCAGATAAGCATACAGGCAGCCCCGCAGCAATCCGGATTTGCTGCGGGGCTTTTACTGGAATCATGCGGCTGGTGCAGCGCGATGCGGAGATTGCGAAGGCTTCCGGTAATGGAGTTTCTCACATGGAAGACCGGAAAGAACGAATGAAAGCTGATCACCCCTGCAAACCCGTATAACACAAAAAATCCGGAACACGAAAGTTCCGGATTCTTTTCGCGATAAGGATATTTCCAAACCGCGCAGAGAGCGGATTACGGGGCTCGAACCCGCTACCTCCA
>DGVV01000006.1 GCA_002395085.1 Ruminococcus sp. UBA4275
AGCGCCCCATTATAATCATCGCGCAGCGATACCTTTATCGACAAGCTGAGCACCTCTCGTTCAGAGAGATGCTTTCTCAGATCCGGTGTCCGCCGGTTTTGCCGGAAACTCCACCGTAAAAAGAACGCCGTCCGGCGTGTTTTCGATGCGGTATGCCATGTGATACAGGTCCAGAATTGTCGCCGTAATATACAGTCCCAGCCCGCTACTGTGTTTTGCGGCAGGGTCTGCGCGGTAAAATGCTTCAAACAGATGCGGCAGATGTTCTGCGCCGATCTGCGACGGTGTATTCTCCACCGTCAGAAGCGCACCCGCATCGGTCTGCTGCAATTTCACATCAACCGCACCCTGTGCAGGCGTATGTGCAACCGCATTGCCGAGGATATTTCCAAGTGCCTTTTTCAGCAGCATCGGTTCAGCAAATACCGTTTGCATCGGTGCAAGATCTGTATGAAATGTGATGTGTTTTTCCGTGGCGTAGGCAGCATGATCTTCCGCCAATTCCAGCAGTGTTTCACTCAGATTCATTTCCGGTGCAGGGCGGCTGTCGGTCATATCCAGATGCGAAACCAGCAGAATCTCGCGGATAAAATCATTGAGGGACTGCATGATCTCCGCGCAGCGCGCCAGATATTTCTCATGATCGCGGTAAACACCAATGTTTGCCTGCATCCCCTCAAGCTGCCCGATGACAATGGCTACCGGTGTTTTCAGTTCATGCGTCACGCCGGATAGAAACAGCATTCGCCGGCGTTCCCGTTCTTTTTCCAGTGCAATTTCATCCTGCAAGGTCTGATTGCGGCCGTTGAGTTCCGCCAGTGCTGCCCGCAGCTTATCCGAAAGAAGATTCAGATTTTCGGAGAGGACACCGATTTCATCCCCGCGGACATCCGGACAGTACCAGCTGAAATCGAGTTCCGCCATGTGCTTTGCAATCCTGCTGACACGGCGTATCGGCTGTACTGCCCATGCGGAAAACAGCTTCGCAAACAGCAGCGAAACCAGTAAAGTTATCGCGATCAAAAACGGAATACTCCTGTAAAATGCCTGCCGCCATTGCACCAGGCGCAGCGATTCGGGGGATACTGCCAGAAAGTATTCCGCGGATTCTCCGGCAAACCGGAACGGGTATTCTGCGGTATTATCCGGCAGAGTCATCTCCATCGGCTGCCGCGTGATAGGGTCAAGCACTGTGCGGTCATCCGCCATCAGGAACAACTCCGCACCGGTCTCCCGTTCAAACGCGCGCATACAGGGAATGGCATCAGCAAAAGCGGATTCCCGCAGCGTACTGACCAGTTCCTCTGATTTTTTCTGAAGCTGACTGCCCTGCTGCCAGACACCGGAATCCGGAAACACGATACCGCACAGCAGCAGACCGCCGGCAATCACAATTACCGGAATCCACATAACTGCGAAAAAAAATCTGCGTGTTAACGAATTCATTGCGGCTGCCCCGCAGTCATCCGGTAGCCAACGCCGCGCACCGTCTCGATGCAGCAGGCATCCCCAAGTTTTTTTCGCAGATTCTTCATGTGCGTATCCACAATGCGGGTGTCGCCGTAGTAATCATACCCCCAAAGCTTTTGCAGCAGATGGGTACGTTTCACAACCGAACCGGAAGCACGCATCAGTTCCAGCAGGATTTCGTATTCCCGCAGTGTCAGTTCGCAGACCTTGCCGTCAGCAAGCACCTGATAGCTGCTGAGATTCACCGTCACGCCGCCGACCTGCAGGGCATCCGGTTCTTGTTTCCGGCTTCTGCGCAGCACCGCCTCCACCTTCCTGACCAACAGCGGCATTGAGACGGGTTTTGTGATATAATCGTCGATTTTCAGCGCATATCCGGCAAGCTGATGAGCTTCATCATCCAGCGCAGTCAGCATAATAACCGGCACATCCCGATGCTGTTTGAGTTCCGCGCACAGCCCGAAACCGTCTGTATCACCCGGCAGCATGACATCCAGCAGATACAAGTCAAAATCTGCATCTGCCGAAAGCTGCCGTGCCGTTTCCGCACAGTCAGCCGCAGAAACCGTATGACCGGCATGAATCAGAAATGTGGTCAGCAATTCCTGAAAGTCCGGATTATCCTCTACAACAAGAATATTCGCCGTAAGAACCCCTCCTTTGCCCGTCTATTATACCATATCACAGGAAAAAGTTCAATGGAAAGGAAGGAAAAATCCACTCGTATGCCGCTTGATATGAAATATGGAGGTCGGCACTGACGCCTTACCCCATAGGAATAGCCGTTATTACCCGCTGATTTCTCTCTCCACAGCAAACCCCATTTCCTCCAGCATTGTCACATCATCCAGAATGCCGTTGCCGGATGTCGTCAGCATATCACCGGTGATTGCCGCATTTGCACCGCCGGCAAACGCCTGTCTGCCGCATTCCGTCAGCAAATCCCGCCCCGCAGCAAGCCGGATATCCGCTTCCGGCAGCAAATACCGGAACATCGCCACTGTCCGCAGAATCTCCTCCTCCGTCAGCCGTTCCAGTGATTCCAGAGGCGTTCCTGCTATCGGAATCAGCGCGTTGACCGGAACAGAACGCACCCCCAGTTCAGCAAGTGTCAGCGCCATATCCAGCCTGTCCGCCATCGTTTCTCCCATGCCGATGATTCCGCCCGAACAGACTTCCATTCCGGCTGCTTTTGCACGTTTGATGCAGGCGATTTTATCATCAAATGTATGTGTTGTGCAGATGTGCGGGAAATACCGGCGCGATGTCTCCAGATTACAGTGATACCGGCTGACACCTGCTGCTTTCAGCTTTGCAAACTGTTCCGCCGTCAGCAAACCGTGTGAGCCGCAAAGTGCCGTACCGCAGTTCTCCCGCAGAAATCGGTATGCCGCAAGCGCCTTTTCAAAATCCGCGCCGGAAAGCGTCCGTCCGGCGGTCACAATGGAAAAGCGTGTCACACCGCGTTCTTCATTGTGACGGCATTCCGCAAGAATCTCTGCCTCACTGAGAAACCCGTATTCGCTGATGCCAGTGCAATGCCGTGCAGACTGCGCACAGAACTTGCAGTCCTCCGAACAGCGGCCGCTTCTGCCGTTGATGATGCTGCAAAGGTCGGCACGGTTTCCGCAGAATGCCGCCCGCAAACGGTTCGCACCTTCCAGAAGTCCGGTTGTCGGGGCAGAAAGCAGCAAATTCTCCTCCCCGCGCCGGATGCGGCGTCCGGCAAGAATCTCCTCTGTCAGCGTCAATATATCCATCGTCACGCACTCCTTATTCATGTATCGGTATCCGTACAAAATGCAAATCCGCTTTTGTGCGGAACGGGTTTATTATAGCACGTTTCTGTCGGATTGTCAACTTATCTTTGCTAATAGGGTGACGTTTCGCAGAAAACAAAACCGGTGAACTCTCCGCAGACAGTTCACCGGTCAGCTTTTGTTTTCTGTGCAATGACAATCGGCTGATAAAAACCGGTTTCCTCCGGCATTTTCCAGCAAACATTTCCGCAGCCGTTTGCCAGCAGAATTTCCGTCAATTCGCTCCTGCGAACCGCCCTGTATTCGCATTCATACTTGCTGACACGCAGCGTCTGTGCATCCTCAATGATGTACTGCACAAGATGATAATTGTCCTGCTTCCAATTCCATGTCTGAAAACAGACGCGCTGCCCCTGCGCCGTCTGATGAATAAATGTGCGACGACTCATCAAACCCGTACACCTGAAAAATCCGGTTCAGAATGGCAGCCTGTTCGTGCGCAGCGGCATCCCAGTCCGGATACAGCTTGTCATACTGCTGTGCCAGATTATCATAGAATTCCTGTACAATATCCATCCGATTTTCTCCGCATTTACATCATATACATATCAGATCACAACAGTCGCAATATATTCCGTATCTGCATTCTTGCTGAGTTCCGGTTCATCAAATTGCAGCGTACCGTTTGTCACGCTCATAAAATGGCAGATCGCAATGCCCAGATCCACTTTCTGTATATCCATTCCTTCATGCCGCAGCGAATGCTTTACATAAAAATGAAACGCATTCTTGCGCCGCACAATCCGCCACGGCTGCTTATTGACAGCAGATGGCGCAAGCTGCACGGCTTCCAGCGCATCCTGTACAATTTTCTCATCCATCTGCATGGAAATCGAAAAATCGACACTGTAAAACATCTGAAGCGCATCCAGACGCTTATCGGCGCGAAGACCTGCGCGCATCGCAGTCTCTTTCAGCGAACGCTTCTTTGCGGGATACCCCAGCGGACTCACGCAAGGCATCATTTCGCCTTCTTTGACCTGTGCTGCCTGTTCAAAGCGTTCACGCTTCATTGTGCCGCCAATCCATGTCGTACCGATGCCCAGCGACCACGCATACAGCACCAGCTTTTCAAATGAATATCCGAACGCCTCCTCACAGTACGGCACTTTCGGGACTTTCCCGGTAATATAAAGCTGTTCGCCCTGAATAACCGGACTCGACAACCCATGTTCCTTTGCATCCAGCAAAACAAATTCCACCGGAATACCAAAGGGATTTGTAATCGTCTGCGTATACTGCATCAGCTTTTCGCGGTCAGCATCTGAGAGCGCCCTGCCGTCAAACGTGCGGACACTTTTCCGCGTCCGGACCAGATCCATGATTTCCATACCGTTCCTCCTTTTCCAAACAGCAAACTGCACACGGGCTGCGCAGACAGCTTCCGGCAGCTTACGTATATTGTATCACAAAAAAAGCTGAAAGTCCATATTCGCGCGCATTTTTTCCTGAAAGACAATGCAGTTTTTTGCAGATTCTCTGAATCCGCACTCGCAATTTCACGCAGATATAAAAAAGGTTTTCCGTAACAGAATCCATCGCGCACGTCTCTGCAAAATCGACACAAATATTTTTCATCTGCACATTTCCGGAGCGATTCGTGCGTGAAAATTGTCCGATTTTTCTTGATCGGGACGGGAATGGACAAATTGCACGTTTTTTTCAGGCAGATGCAAAAAAACTGCTTGACATCCGAACAAATTTGTGCTATAATTGTCGCAGCGGGAAACCGCATTACAACACACGGAAAGGATGTGATTTCAAATGGCAGAAAAGAAGATGAAGGCAGCAGCAGAAACGGCTCCGGCAGCAGAGAAGAAGGCGGCCGCTAAGAAGCCCGCTGCAAAGAAGGCTGAGCCGGTCATCAAGACCATTCTCCAGATCGACGGCAAGGATATTGATGTCAGCACCGTCGCTGCTGATGCACTCAAGGCTTACAAGGCTGTGCATAAAAGAAAGGTTGTCAATGAATTCGTCGTGTATGTGAAGCCGGAGGATAACGCGGCTTATTATACCGTCAACGGCGAGGGCAATGACGAATTCAAGGTCGAGCTGTAATGTCAGTTCTTTTTTGAGAATGACACATCGAATGCGGAAAGGACACATCAGCGCGGTGTGCCCTTTTCTGTTTTTTTATAAAGGAGTCGCTGTATGGATCACACCGCCGCACTGTACAATCTGCTCGCTGCTGAACTCAACTGCAATCCCGATATTTTCCGGCAGGGCGGACTGCATATCACAGAAGCAAAATGCAGTACCGGTAAACGCAAATATGTACCGGATAAACCATTCTTTCAAATGTGTACCACCGGTGCCTGCACAGTCATTTCAGCAGACAGCCGGCTGATGGATTTCCTTTCAAGATTCACTGCCGGTATGCCGCCTTACAAATTGTTTCAGTATCCGCGCCTGAAACGGCTGGAAGCGGAACTTGCATGGTACGGCTATGAACTGGGTGAGACAGCACATATGTATCTGCTGCACGATACCCCTGCTCCGCAGGGCAGTCTGCCGGTGCAATGGTATCATGACCGCGAAATAGACCGCTTCTACGGCGATCCCCGTTTCCGGCACGCGATCTGTCCGCGGTATCTGCCGGAGCGTCCGGATACCATCGCGGTCTGCGCTGTGGACGGTGACGAAATTCTCGGTATGGCTGGCTGTTCCCGCGATGCGGAAGGCTGGGAACAAATCGGAATTGACGTGCTGCCGGAACACCGCGGAAAGGGCATTGCACCATATCTGGTTGCGCTGCTGCGCGATGAAATCCTGCGCCGCGGCGAAATCCCGTTTTACGGAACTGCCGGCGCAAATATTGCCTCTCAGCACGTCGCCCGTAAATGCGGCTTCTATCCGGTATGGGTGGAACTCTGGGCGGAAAGACAGGAAGACTGACAGGAGGATCTGATCCCTATGAATATCAAAATATACCCGCTCAGCGGCATCGGTACCGACAGCATCCGCATCGCACTCGGCATGACAAAAGACGCACTGATTGCAGAGCTGGGTCTGCCGGAAACTGTCTATGAAAAACTGCCCTCCGCACCGGATCTGACACAGCTCTATTATTATAATGGTGAACTGCGGTTTGATTTTGATGTCAATGATACGCTGGAGTTCATCGAGTTTCTGGGCGGAGCAGAAGGATCATTGCAGCCGGAAATATACGGCGTATCTGCATTTGCTGCAATTGCAGATGACCTCATCGCACTGCTCACAGATAAAGGCGGCGGCGAGATCATCGACGATGAAAATGGTTACAGCTATGCCTTTCCGGCAATCGGCATCGGCGTATACCGCGAATCGCTGCCGGAAGATGTCGAAGAAATGCGGGAAGAACATGAAGCCGACGGCGATCCGCTCAGCGAGGAGGAATATCAGGATGAATTATCACAGGCGATTCACTGGGCGACAATCGGAATGGGCGCACGCGGTTACTATAATAGCTGACAGAAAGCAGGAACAATCATGGAACAGATCTGCGTGATATTTGCAGGCGGACCGGAACAGGGCAATCCCTGTCTGCCTGTACCGGATGATGCGTTCATCCTCTGTGCAGACAGCGGTCTGCGGCTTGCGGAACGCCTGCACGTCAGACCCGATCTGGTGCTGGGTGATTTTGATTCGCTCGGCAGCATACCGGAGGATTATCCGCATATTACCGTACCGGTTGAAAAGGATGACACCGATACACTGCTTGCGGCACGTACTGCACTTTCCCGCGGATACCGCGACATCCGCATTTACGGTGCATTCGGCGGAAGGCTTGACCATACACTAGCGAATATTCAGACGCTTGAGTTCATCCATGAAGCAGGAGGAAGCGGAATGCTGATCGGCGTGCATGATTATGCCGTGCTGCAAACCGCCGGCATTCCCCGCCGCTATCCGCGCATGGACGGCTTCACACTGTCCGCATTTGCATGGACAGACCGCTGCACAGATGTTGACATAACCGGCACACATTATCCCCTTTCCGGCGGTACACTGACCCGCAGTTTTCCGCTGGGTGTCAGCAATGAGATTACCGGTCCTTTCGCAGAAATCAGCATCGGAGAAGGGCTTTTGCTGGTAATCTGTTCGCAATTGTAACACAGAATGCATCCGCTGCATATCATGCAGTAGCAAAGGAGGGATGCACTGTGAAAATTGTGGTCATGAAACCGCCGAAACTCCTTTCCGGAATGCTGCGTCTGCTGTTCCGGATGAAGCACGAATCACCCGCTGCGGAATAAGCAGCGGCAGCGGTCAATCCCCAAGCAAAAACAAATGCAGCCCCGGAACAGATTCTCCTCTGCTCCGGGGCTGCGTTTCGATGTATCTGACCGGTTAATCTGCATTCAGCAGCGGACCGTGACGCCGTTCTCCTCTGAGGCTGACGGTTTCTCTGCCAGGTTCGCTGCGGAATTCACGCGGTGTCACGCCCAGCACATTCTGAAATGCGCGCGCAAATTTGCTGCCGTTATCATAGCCGTAATCCCCCGCAATCTCCAGAACCGTCCGGCTGCTTCCGCGCAGCGCATCTGCGGCAGCAAGCATCTTCTGGGTACGGATATACGCAAACAGCGAATCACCGTAAACAAGCCGGAAGCTGTTTTTGAGATGTGTCTGCGAAATGCAGAGAGAATCTGCCAGAACAGCAATCGGGACGTGCTGACTCATCTGTTCAAAGAGTTCCGCATACGCCTGAAGCGCCAGCTGAAACTGCGTAACAGGGAATGCAGAGTCCGCATCCGGCTGAAGTACTTCCAGAGCCTGCGCGGCATACGCCCGCACCGTTTCGAGATGCGGTCTGCCGCCCCGCAGAATACCGGCAGCGGTCTCCTGCAATGCGGAATCCAATACACGGCAGGGCAGTTCATACACGGACGCTCCGGCACCATCCAGACCCATCATCAGTACGGAAAACTGTCCGGTATGTGCCAGCAGACGCGCATCTTCTGAGAGAACCGTCAGGACGGTCTCACCGGCAGAGACTGCCGTGCATCTACCGTTGGCACAAACGATGCATCTGCCGGAAAAACAGTGCAGCAGCAGGAAACGGTGTCGGAGAAGACCGCTAAGACGGATTCTGCCGGTCTGAAAGGCATCTGCGCGCAGCAGCGTCAGATCATTTGCAGCGCAAATCTCCGCCGTTCGGATGGATTTTCCGGTTCTGCCGGTATCGGCGGTTCTTCCAGCAACCGCCGCTGCTTTTTGATGCAGCATGAAAGATTCCTCCTGTATCTAATGTTAGTTTGCCCTAACTCATGTCGTTAGCTATGGCTAACCTACCATTCTAAATATACTATGATTTTATGGCTTTGTCAAGCATATATGCGGCTTTCCGATGCAATTTGTCGGTCTGTACAAGAATTGCATCGGAAGCAACGCCAAATTATGCAGCTTTTTATCGTACATTCTTCCTGATTTATGAAGGCTTTTTGAAGTGCTTGACATTCAGGAACAGATGTGTTATACTATTTTCTGAAATCAAAATCACCGGAGGTAATATCCCATGAAACATCTGAAAATGCGCGCTGTCTCTGCCATTCTCAGCAGCGCTGTCTCCTGCTCTCTGATGGGCGGACTCTCCGCTTCTGCGGTGGATCTCCCCTCTTACTTACAGGATCCTCCCTATACGGAAACTGCATCCCGCTATGATGATTACGAATCCTACAGCAATGACTTTCTCACCCTTGACGGCATAACCGCCGGCAAAATGCGCGTCCGCATCTATCAGAATTCCGAAGAACGCAAGAATCTGCTGCTTTTCGAGGATGTCTATCAAGAAGAATCGCTGCACCGCCTCTATGCGCTTGAACCCGGTGAATATGTCATGCAGATCAGTTCTCCTGTGACGGCAGATGCTCCGGTTTTCCGTACACTGGAACACACCTTTACCGTCGAGAATGCAGATTATACGGATGCATTCAGCGCAACATGGATGAATGTTGACTTCTCGGTCAAAGCCATTGATGACGCATCCGTCAGCGACGCAAAACTCACCGTTAAGAATCCGTCTGTTTACACCGATCAGTCAGACAACAGCAAGTATCGCCTGTGCAGCGTTGTCGGCAATTTCTATCAGTACAGCGGCAAGTTCGGAGATTATGATAATAATGACTCCGTTGATCTTGACGATGCTGTCAGTGTACTGCGTTATTATACGGCAAACCTTACTGCGCACAGTTCCGATACGCTGACGGAACGGCAGAAAGCCATTGCAGATACCGATGCTGACGGTTCTCTGACCGTTGACGATGCACTTGCCATTCTGCAATACTATACGCAGGGACTTCTGAACCATCCGCAGGTCTGGAAAACAGCAAATTAACCGAAACAGGGAGCTGACTTCTGTGTCAGCTCCCTGTTTCAGGCTGTCGAAAAAGGTA
>DGVV01000051.1 GCA_002395085.1 Ruminococcus sp. UBA4275
GCTTGTATTTGTTAGATTGTCTGCAAATCGCCCAGCGATTTGCCTAGGGACGCCCTCTATCGCAGGGCGTCCCTCTTCCAAAAACGATCCACTGGATCGTTTTTGGAATTCACCCTTGCGGAGCTCCTCCGGTGGGGAATTTCGCGCTCTGCGGAGCGCGGCGAGGGCTCTGCCCTCGACCCGCAAGCTTTTTGAAAAAAGCTTGACCAAAAACTTTATTTGTGGCAGCAATAGGTTTCTCGACAGACTGATGCGAGCCCTTTGGAATCCCATTATAAGGAAAGCAATGTAAATGCGTTGAAATTCTCAATTCACAAAATAAGGGATTCTTAAGGGTCAGTGACCCTTAAGCAGGGGTTTGGGGACGGAGTCCCCATTATAAATCATCGCGAAGCGATACATTAGTACATCGCCCGCGGGGGCTCCCCGCTCCGGCAGAAGCAAAAGCCCGAAAGCGATCGCGTGACCGCCTTCGGGCTTTCTTTCTGCCTTGGGATTACAGAATCGTGCGCTTGAGCAGCGTAAGGTCAATGGCATTGAGTCTGCCGTTGCCGTCGAGGTCGCCGGCTTTCCAGTTGGTGACATCGCTGCCGGAAAGCAGGAACTTTTGCAGCATCAGGACATCTGCACGGTCAACCTTGCCGTCCATATTGACATCGCCCGCCAGTTCTGCCAGCGGCAGCGGCTCAACATCACCGAAATAAATCTTGATGTACGTGGTGTTGATTGCCTTGTCGTCAGAGGTGAAATGCAGCGTCAGCTTGCCGCCGCGCACGGTCACTTCGCCGGAGACCGTTCTGGACGTACCGAGATCCTGCTCCGATGCGATAACGGTCTTTTTGCCCGTGCCGTCCTCCGCGGTGAGCGTCGGATGATTCGAGCAGCTCCACGGATCTGCGAAGCCTGCCTCAATGCGGTATGTACCGTCGCGCAGCGTGAAGCCGTAATCGAGATGCCGTGCGATGTTGTTCTCATACTGGTTCTTCGTGTAGCGGAAGGATGCCGTCTTATCTCTGCCGTCGGTGGTATTGTACTCATCGCACCATGTATTTGCGGTGTAGAGACCGCGGCTCTTGGATTTGCCGTTGTACTGGTCGGTCGGGTCGTCGATGACGCCCCACTCTGCACCCGTCACCTTGTCTTCACCGAAAAGCTGCTCCGTCAGGGCATTGTAATAGCCGAATTTGTCGCTGCCGGATGCAGTCGTGTTGTCATGGTCGCCGCAGTCCACGAAATATGCCAGCTTGCTGTCAATATCGTACAGCGGCTTCACAGAGGTCGTATAAATGAAATCGCAGACCTTTGCAGATTCGCCGTCTGTGCCGGCGGAGAACCCGATGCTGATGACGTCATGTTCTGCGTCATTTGCCGTGACGTGCTGCACATTCTCATCCAGCACATCCTGCGGGATAATGAGATTGACCTTGTAGGTATCTTCCTTGCCGGAATAATCCAGCTCACCCTGATACAGCACGCGGTTGCCTGCGGTAATGCGGATCGGCTTGCCGTTATCGGATTTGCGGAAGGTGACCTGAAGCACTGTGAGCGGCGCATCCGGATTGACAGCCATGCGGTACGTGAACGAACCGCCTGCCTTCGCATAACGGTAGGTGCTGTCATCGGTGATGCTGACGGTGTTGGTCTCATCCATCGCGTGCAGTTCATCATTCTCATACTGACCGTAGCCCGGCTGAACCGTATCCACCACGGCGTATTCTGCACGCGGCAGTTCTTCCTCAATGGCATTGCCGTTCGCGTAGAAGTACCAGTAGATACCGTAGCGCTGCTGATACTGCCGGTAATGCGGCGTGAAGGTCAGCTTCTGGTCTGCGCCGGTCAGCGTGAATTTCAGCGAATTTGCATCCTTCACGAGGTAATCGTTGATCTTGAACATATAGTTCTTCAGCGAGCCGCTCTCCGTATTCAGCGTGATCTTCTGATTGCCCACGACCTGATCTGCCGGAATCGCGACGTTCATACCGGTCTGACCCTGCTTCATATTGGCAGTACCAAGCTCTGCGCTCAGCACCACAGGACCGTACTTGAAGGCATAGGAATTGGGGTTATCCGGCAGCACATACGCTTTCACAGCCATCGGAAGCGTCAGTTCAATCACATCGCCGGTGCTGAAGCTGCCCGAAACAACCGTATAGCCGTCAACGGTCTTGTAGCTGTATTTGCTGCCGTTGAGCTTGACAGTCATATCACCTGCAAGCCAGTCCGGCTGACGGAAGCGGAATTCGAGATCGCCCGAACCGCTCACCGTAAACTTGACGGTTTCACCGTCCGGCACGGAGCTTTCCTGCGTGACCGTGACATTCTGGTCGTTCCAATTCAGAACCGAACTCTGATAGTAGTTGACATAGAGGACATTGCCGCGGTGCATATACATGGTATCACCAAGCTTGGTGAAATTCTCCATGCCGCTGCCCGTGCAGCACCAGAAATTCTTGAACGGCGTCGAATAGACCTTGAAATAGCCGGTTGCCATCGGCTGGAAGTAGGTCGTCATGCCGGTTTCCGGATTCTGCGAAGAAAGGATCGAATTATAGTACGTATTTTCGTAGAAATCCATGTACTTCACATCGCCGGTGATCTGGAACAGTGCGCGGCTGAGTTTGAGCATATTGTAGGAATTGCAGGTTTCGCAGTTGCAGTTGGTACGTTCTGCGTCAAGGATGTCATCCTTGCCGAAGTGTTCCCATTCGCTGTTGCCGCCCGTGATGTAGGTGTGGTGCGTCTTTACCATTTCCCAGAATGCCTCAGCATACTGCAAATACCGCGAAGCATCCACAGTCTGTCCGCCGATGGTCTTGCCGTCCAGCACCATGTAGCGCTTGAGTGCGCCGAGGAATTTCGGAATGGTGGTGTTCGCATGGCGTCCGTTGAGGACATCCGTGCCGCCCTTGAGTACCTTTTCATGCAGCGCGGTCTCATCGAAATAATGCGCTGCAATGGCGTGCGTTTCCTTGCCTGTGATTGCATACAGCTCATAGAGGCAGTCGTTCATGCCGCCGTATTCAATCGCAAGCACCTGATTGTGCGTGGCATCGCTCCATTTGGAGGCACGGTTGTAGCACCAGTCGCCAAGCGCTGAGCCGACATTCTTTGCATTTTCGTAGCCGGTGTGCAGATAGACATCATTCAGACCGGCAATCAGCTTGTGCATGGTATACCACGGAACCCATGCCTCTGTGATGATATTCGACTTGCCGCGTTCGATGTTGTCAAACTGCACTTCGATGTTGTTGCGGTCACGGATCTGCGCCGCCCACAGGAAGCCCGGCTTGCCCTTGGAATTGCGCTGACATTCCGCCATGCCGTCCACAAGCGCCTTGATTTTACCCAGGATTTCCTGCTTCTGCGCATCGGAAGCAAGCGGATTGCTGTACGCCTGCGCAATCGCCGTCAGGTAGTGGCCGACGGTATGTCCGCCGATGAGGGAATTTTCCCAGCCCTCATAGCGGGAAGCGCCGTAGGTGTTCATGCCTGCGTTATCGCGGAAACCGGCCAGCAGTCTGTTGTTGTCAAATGACAGCAGATACGCAATCTCTTTTTCAAATGCATTGACGCAGTACGCATCTGTCATCGTGACATCAGACAGATCAAAAGCCGCAATACCGGCATCGTTTGCTGCAATCGCCGTGCGCTGCTGCTGCGGCGGCAGGACGAATCCGGCTGTCATCATGACCCCCGACAGGACAACAGCCCCCATTTTCCTCCATTTCATGTTTTCACCCTCCTAAAATTTGTCAGATCGCAAAGTTTGCACATTTTTGTGCATTATTCGCAATTTTATATTAGCATAAAGAAGTATGTAGTGTCAATGCGAAATCGTACACAAGTTTTGTCCAATCAGGTTAATTTTGTTTAATATTTCAAGTTGTACGTTTGGGATTATGCGATCATACATACAACTTTGTGTGCAAAGTATCATTTCCCCCGCCGTTCCCCCTTGACATCCCCGCCGCAAGAAAGTATAATGAGGGGAGAAATACAGCATCGGGAGGAATGCAAATGGCTCAAAAAAAACAGCGCATCCTGCGGCTCTGCGGATGTCTCGCGGCGGCAGCCAGCCTGACGGCGGGCATCCTGCGCGGGGAAGCAGGCATCGTGCTGCGCAAGGCGGTGAAGATATGTCTCGAATGCATCGGGATCGGGTGAGGGCGCACAGCCGCCGCCGCATCCTCATTCAGACGGCGTCTGCACTGCTGCTGAACGGTTACGCGGCGGGATTTCTGCACGGCAAAATCTGGACAGGCCGCAGCAAGGCGATCTGCGTGCCGGTGCTGAACTGCTATTCCTGTCCTGCGGCGCTCGGCGCGTGTCCCATCGGGGCGATGCAGGCGGCGGCAGGCAGCGGACGCCTCCCCTTTTACGCAGCAGGCACGCTGGCGCTGGTCGGGATGCTGCTCGGACGGCTTGCCTGCGGAATGCTGTGTCCGTTCGGATTCATACAGGATCTGCTCTACCGCATCCCCACGAAAAAACTGACCGTTCCGCGCAGAGCCGACCGCATTTTGCGGTATGTGAAATACGCGATTCTGCTGATTTTCGTGCTGCTCCTGCCAATGCTCATCACGGATGCGCTCGGCAGCGGCGCGCCGTGGTTCTGCAAATACATCTGCCCCGCCGGCACACTGGAGGGCGGCATCCCGCTGCTGCTGCTGAATCCCGCGCTGCGCGAACAGGCGGGATGGCTTTTCGGCTGGAAAATGCTCCTGCTGCTGCTGACCGTCATCGGGGCGGTTTACATCAGCCGCTTTTTCTGCCGGTATCTGTGTCCGCTGGGGGCATTTTATGCCCTGTTCAACCGTCTCTCGGTGTATCAGATGACGCTCGACCGCGCCTGCTGCACCGGCTGCGCCAAATGTGAGCGCATCTGCCCGATGCAGGTGGAGGTTCGGAAATCGCTTTGCAGCGGCGAATGCATCCGCTGCGGGAAATGCAAGGCATCCTGTCCGGAGCAGGCGATCAAATGAAAGGAGCGCATCTGTGTCTGAATTGGTGCTGAACCGCAAAGTCCGTCTCGCGGGCATATTCCCGCTGCAAATTCTTTCACTGGCATCTGATTTTTCCTATGCCGATGTCACCGGCTGTGCGGAGATGATCGGCTGGAAGATCGTGCTGTTCCGCAAAGATCCCGCCGCAGACTGGGATGCGCTGCGTCTCAGTGAGCTGGATTCTCCGGAAGAAACCGCACTGGGAGATCATCTGCTTGCTGCGGCAGGATTCCCGCTGCGACTGGGATGCAGCCTGCATCAGATCCGGCAGATCTTCGGTGCGGAGGATGCGCAGGAGGATTTTCCGGAGGGCTGCATCCGCTGCTGTTATCGGCGGGGCGCGCATCTCCGGCTCACCTTCGATCTGTCGGGCGGGCGGATGACCGGTCTGGAGATCCTCTGTTCTCCGGAGATCATCGCCGCCGCAGATGCATAAACCGGCTCTACGGGCGGTAGAGTGTGTGCTGAAAACAGCGTATCTGCGTCATATCAACCAACAGTTCGTGGACAGGAGCGGTACACTGCGGTATACTGGATGCAGAAGGGAGGAAACGCACATGAATCAGGAAAAGACCGGCAGATTCATCGCTGCCTGCCGCAAGGAAGCTGGCTTCACGCAGGCGGCGCTTGCGGAAAAACTCGGCATCTCAGACAGGGCAGTCTCCAAATGGGAAACCGGAAAAAGTATGCCGGATGTTTCGATCATGCAGGAGCTTTGTGCGCTGCTGCATATCAATGTCAATGAACTCCTGCTTGGCGAGCGCATCTCCGCAGATGACTACCGCCGGATTGCGGAGCAGAATCTCACAGCGCTGCGGCAGAAGGAGGAGCAGCTCAGCAAACGGCTGCTTTCCGCCGGACAGATGATCGTCCTGCTGACGGTTGTATCCTCGCTGCTGCTGCTGACCGCCGGCGTTCTGCTCGCGGCAGAGTACGCAGTCTGGGGGGTGATCCTCTGCACGGCGGCATCGCTGATCGTTCCCGCGGGCATCTTCTATGCAGTAACACTGGAACACGATGCGGGTTATTATGAATGCCCGCACTGCGGCAGACGTTATGTGCCGCCGATGAACGCCGTGATCTGGTCGCTGCATTTCGGCACGGCAAGGCTGCTGAAATGCCCGTACTGTCAGCAGAGAGGGTATCACAGGAAGGTGCTGACGCAGGCGGATTCTGCGCATCCGCAGCCATGAAACCGGCAAAAAGAATCCCGCAGAGAAGCGCGTCCGGATCGCCTTCTCTGCGGGTGTTTTTATTGCTTCTGCATCAGCCGCCGATCTCCGTGACCGTCAGTGCGGCAGAGAATGCGGCGGGCGCAGTACCGGCGGCGGGGATGTTGACCGCAGCGCCGGAGAGATTCACCAGCACCCACGATGTCCCTGCGGGAAGCTGTGCAACGGTCGTGCCGCTGACCAGTGCAGCACCGGCTGCCGGGACGCCCGATGCACCGGAAACCGCAAGCACTGTCTGACCGTCCAGCGATTGCAGGGCAATGACCGCATCGGCGGCATCTCCGGCGGCACTCTGCACCAGAACCTGCCATGCGATCAGGTAAACGCCCGCCTCATTCACCGTAAATGCGTGATTTGCGGTATCGTAGGCAAGCCCGTTCCCGATGGTGCGCACCGTGCCGTTCAGCGGAAGAACCGCGCCGTCTGCAACGGCAGTCAGCGCCGTACTGACACGGATATTCAGCGCATCCGGCTCTGTGACCGGAAGCGGCGGTGTCGGCTGGGGCGGAAACGGCGCCGGATTCTGCGGACAGGCAGGATACCCGCAGCAGCCGCCTCTGCCGAGACTGGCATCAATCATCATATCGCTCACTCATTTCCTTTGGATTCCAGACATTCGTCTGTACTGCATGATATGCAGCCCGCAGGAAATCGGTGCATCTTACCACATGGGGTCGTTCGCCGGCTTGACCGGAATATCCGGCTCTGCCTCCTCCGATACGTATTCCGAACCGGTCATATCAAAGAAGAATCGCATCATTTTCTTGTTCATTGCGTGTACGCGGGTGCGCGTTTCCGAAGAAAGCACGTTCATATCCTCATAAAGCTGGTCGATGTCCGAGGAAAGTTCCTTGATTTTGGCAGCGGCGCTGTCGCGGCTGTCCTCCAGTTCATCGGCGGTTTCATCAAGTTGTGCAGTCCGTTCCGTGAGGGCATCCAGATGCCGCTGCATCGTGCGCACATCCCCGAACATATTTTTCTGCGCATCACAGATTGCATGGTGCGTATCCTGCATAGATTCGATCAGCCGCATTGCCTGCGTCAGTTTTTCTTCGGTACTGCGAAGCTGCGCAGTGAGTTTGCCGGTGATTTTATCCAGCTCCTCCACCTGATTTTCCAGTTCAGAGAGCCGGAGCGTAAGTTCGTCCATAATCTGCGCCTCCTGTTCATGCTGATGTGTTTCTATTGTACCGCATTTCCCCGCATTTGTCAATTCCCAATCAAACGCCCCGCACAGTTTCCGGCATGGAAACCGCACGGGGCGGTATGCTGATTTACGCAATCTGACAAGACAGACGCCGCACGTATATACAGCGCAATCCCGCCCCCTATGCAGCGCATTGCCGCATACGGAGACAGGATCGCGGAATCAGATTCAGTTAAACTGCGGAGCGGATCAATAATCCATGCCGCCGCCGGGCATTGCCGGTGCAGGCGGGAGCGGCTCCTTGATGTCGGTGACAAGGCTCTCGGTGGTGAGGACCATTGCCGCGACAGAAGCTGCATTCTCCAGTGCAGAACGGGTCACCTTTGCCGGATCGACGATACCTGCCGGGATCATATCCACATACTCCTCGGTGTAGGCATTGAAGCCGTAGCCCTTCTTCTCAGAACGGCGGATGTTCTCGATGATGACAGAGCCTTCCAGGCCTGCGTTTGCAGCGATCTGGCGAACTGGCTCTTCCAGTGCGCGCAGGATGATGGCAGCACCGGTCTTCTCGTCGCCGGAGAGACCGTCAACCAGAGCCTTGACGGACTCCGCAGCATTCAGCAGAGCCACGCCGCCGCCCGCGACGATGCCTTCCTCGACAGCAGCCTTCGTTGCAGCGAGTGCATCCTCGACACGGAGCTTCTTCTCCTTCATCTCAATCTCAGTCGGCGCACCGACCTTGATGACAGCCACGCCGCCGACCAGCTTTGCAAGACGCTCCTGAAGCTTCTCGCGGTCAAAATCGGAAGTGGAGTTCTCGATCTCAGCACGGATCTGTGCAACTCTTGCCTCGATTGCAGCGGAATCGCCTGCGCCGTCCACGATGATGGTGTTCTCCTTGGAGATCACGACCTGACGTGCGCGGCCAAGCTGGCTGATCTGCGTATCCTTGAGTTCCAGACCCAGATCTGCGGTGATGACCTCGCCGCCGGTGAGGGTTGCGATGTCCTTGAGCATTTCCTTGCGGCGGTCACCGAAGCCCGGAGCCTTGACGGCTGCGCACTTGAATGTGCCGCGGAGATTATTGAGGATCAGGGTGGTCAGTGCCTCGCCCTCGACATCCTCAGCGATGATGACGAGTCTCTTGCCGGACTGGACAATCTGCTCCAGCAGCGGCAGAATCTCCTGAATGGAGGAAATCTTCTTATCAGTGATGAGCAGGTATGCATCATCATAGACAGCTTCCATCTTGTCGGTATCCGTGACCATGTACGGGCTGATGTAGCCGCGGTCAAACTGCATACCCTCAACAACCTCGCTGTAGGTCTCTGCGGTCTTGGATTCCTCAATGGTAATCACGCCGTCCTTGGAGACCTTCTCCATTGCCTCAGCAATCAGCTTGCCGATCTCCTCATCAGCAGAGGAAACGGTTGCGACTCTTGCGATGTCCGCGCTGCCGTCAACGGTCTTTGCGTTTGCCTTGACAGCCTCAACAGCGGTCGAAACTGCCTTATCAAGACCCTTCTTGAGGATCATCGGGTTTGCGCCGGCAGCGATGTTCTTCATGCCCTCGCGGATGATTGCCTGTGCAAGCAGGGTAGCGGTAGTTGTACCGTCACCGGCTGCATCATTGGTCTTAATGGAGACTTCCTTGACAAGCTGTGCGCCCATATTCTCAAACGGGTCTTCCAGCTCGATCTCCTTTGCGATGGTCACGCCGTCATTGGTGATGAGCGGTGCGCCGAACTTCTTATCAAGGACAACATTTCTGCCCTTCGGGCCGAGGGTGATCTTGACGGTATCTGCGAGCTGGTCAATACCTGCCTGCAATGCCTTTCTTGCTTCCTCGCCGTATTTAAGCTGCTTTGCCATAGTGATATACTCCTTTCAAAAAGCGTGTATATACGTATTATTCGACCACTGCCAGAATGTCGTTCTGCTTGACGATGGTATACTCCACGCCGTCGAGCTTGACTTCCGTGCCGGCATACTTGCTGAGCAGCACCTTGTCACCGACCTTGACGTGCATCGTGATCTCCTTGCCGTCCACAACTCCGCCGGGGCCGACTGCAATAACCTCAGCAACCTGCGGCTTCTCCTGTGCGGAAGCGGTCAGGATGATGCCGCCCTTGGTGGTCTCCTCAGCCTCAGTCATGCGGATGACAACTCTGTCTGCAAGCGGTTTGATTGTCATGATAGGTTCCTCCTGTTCTATGACGGGTGTCCGTTTTGCACACCCGTGAAAATTTAGCACTCTACTTGCGAGAGGTTTAGCACTCTATTTCCCCGAGTGCTAAGTCTATTGTACCATGTTTCGGAAAAAAATCAAGGGTTTTCTTGCGGTTTTCACATTTTTTGTTGGTTTGCACAAAAACCGGATGCTGCAAGCCGTATCAATCGTACACCTTGAGCGCGATCATCCGCAGCATTTCCGCTGCACGGTTTGCATACAAATGCAGACAAACGCATCCCTCATGCCATGCACAAGGGATGCGTTTTCTCATTCCGTTTCACTGTTTCGTTTTTTCAGGCGCTTCAGCAGCGTTTTGACCGGCACGGTAATTGCCGCGCCCGCCTCGCGTCTTGCTTTGAGATAGGCGTTCAGCTCCGCGCCCGCGAACCACACGTACACGCAGGTATACAGCCAGATCAGAATCATGATTAAACCTGCAAGGCTTCCGTAAACATAGGAATACCGCTCCAGCGACCGCCCCAGAAACATCTGATACAGCGGTGCTGCGATGCTCCATACCACTGTCGTGATGAGCGCACCGGGCAGTTCCTCATGAAAATGCCCCTTGCGGCTCGGCAGAATCACGTAGGACAGCCAGAAGACCAACAGCAGCAGCAGCGGCGTCGCGAGATTGCGCGTGAGCTTGAGGATCAGTTCCAGCAGATGCCAGTCCGGCAGATGCGCCAGAATGAACGCGATCAGCCTTGTGCCGAGCGCATACATCACAATCAGCGCAACCAGCAGCAGACACAGCGCCACCGTATACACACAGCCGATCAGCCGCAGCAATGTCTGATTGCGGCTCTCCGTGATGCCGTAAGCGGTGTTAAAACCGTTCATCAGCGCCTGAATCAGCCGTGAGGCAGTCCAGATCAGGAACAGGATCAGAAAAAACTTTGCTGATCCGATATTCTCGTTATAGTAGCTGTCCACAAACTCGATGCCGATGCTGTGATAGTCATCCGGCATCACCAGCCGCACGATTGTCAGCAGGGTATCCTCTTTCAGAAACGGCAGCAGCCGGCTCGTCATACAGATCAGCATGACAAACGGAAACACAGCCAGCATCAGATAGAATGTTGCCTGTGCCGAATACGCGGAAAGATGGTCTGCGGCAAACTTTCTGCCCACTGCCGAAGCGCCGTCGAGTAAGGCGCGCAGCAGGCGTTTCCGTTTTTCCATACTTTGATTTGTCTCCTCCCTAAGGGGTAATCGCGGCCTGTATCGTCTCTCTGTTTACTCGAATTCGTATTTGTCCCCGAACTCTCTGCGGAACTGCTCAAAGATGCGGTCACAGAGTGCCTCATCGGTCACGGCATCATAGCGCTCCGATTCCAGACCCAGATCAATGATCTCCACGATCACGACGCCCAGATCCTCGTCATCCTCCACGGGCATCAGCACGGCATAGGGCACGCCGTCCACGCTGACTGCTTCCAGATATTCAAATTCCGCAGTATTGCCGTCCTCATCCTCCAGCGTGATGATCTCAGCGGGTTTCTCCTGCGGCTCGATGTTGTTCTCAGCCATTTTGATATCCTCCGATCATAAGAAATATGTGTTATTATAGCATAATTCCGCAGTGATGTCAACGATTCCGGCGGAATGTTCATACATTGTTCAGCAGATGTCCGGTTCTGCGGCAGAAAGCTGCTCCACACACTGTTTTGCGGCACGGGGAGAGCGTCCGCCGGCGCGCAGGGCAAACTGTTCCGCTTCCAGTGCAAGCTTCTCCGGTGCAATGTTCAGATTTGCCGCATCGGCAAGCTCCTGCACAATGGCAAGGTATGCTTTCTTATCCGGCCGTGCAAAGTTCACGCGCAGACCGAACCGCGCCGAAAGCGAACCCATTTCCTCCAGCGTATCATTGCGGTGGATGTCATCGCCTTCGCGGTCGGAGAAGCGCTCCTGCACAATGTGTCTGCGGTTGCTTGTCGCATAGATCACGGCATTTTCCGCGCGCGCAGAAACCGAACCTTCCAGCGTTGCCTTGAGCGAACCGAAACCGCCTTCCCCCGAAGCAAACGTCAGATCATCAATGAACAGGATGAATTTCAGCGGATTATCGTGAATCTCATCCATAATATCCGGCAGAAGCGGAAGCTGCTCCTTCGTAATCTGAATCAGGCGCAGGCCTTCCCCGTAAAATTCATTGACCAGGGCCTTGACAGTTGAAGATTTGCCCGTGCCGGCATCGCCGTACAGCAGAACATTCTGTGCCGGCTTTCCGGCAAGCAGCGCACGGGTATTCGCCGTAATCTCTGCCCGCTCCCGCTCATAGCCGAACAAATCCGAAAGGCGGGTCTGATCGGGATAGCGCACCGGAACACAGTGTTCCTCCCGCACCACAAACATACTGCTGCGCGAGAACTGTCCGTAGCCGTATTTGTGAAGCTCCTGCATCCGCTCCTGATATGCCTCCGGAAAATGAATATCTGCGGTGCGCCATTCCGGCAGCACACCGTAATAGGAGACCTCCTTCTGCAATTCCTGCGGGCGGAGTCTCGCGAGGCGCTCGATAATGGCAAGCTCATTGACCACAGACGCTTCCAGAATCTCGTCAATCTCATCGCCGCGCGCCTTCGCACGGACATAGAAATTGTCATCCTCGCAGACCAGCGAGAAGATATATTCCGTGAGATTCGTGCTGCGGACAAACAGCCGCGAGAGAAATTCGGTGTATTTGCGGAGCTGAATCAGCGGATCCATCGTTTCGGTATCCAGCAGTGCGCGCAGCGGCAGAATCACCTCATGCGTCAGCAGCTTCCGGAAAACGACCAGCGAATTCAGCGAAAGATCAATTTCCTGCAATTTTTTGTTCCGGACCATGTGTATCGTTCCCTTCTCAGTGAATCATATCTATCTGATTATACCCTGCATTTTGCAAAAAGTCAAGCGCAGACAGCCGTGCCGGCATTTTCCTGCGGCAGACAGCGCAAAGAAAAATGCGTGATAGGCAGATTCTGGCTCTTGCAAAATGCGCGCCGCCGTGGTATAATAGTATCTGTATGTATTATCACCTGCAAACAGAACGGAGGAAACCCCATGCTCATGGATCTGCACACGCATACACACCATTCCTTTGACGGGATGCCGCAGTCCGTCGCGGAACGCATCGCCCGCGCAGAGGAACTTGGTCTGCGCTATATGGCTGTGACCGACCATGTGGAGATCAACCGCTTCTATCCTGCCGCCTATTACGGTGCTGTGGAAACAGAGGTCTGGAATTACGACGGGCAGCGCGCCTTTGAAGGTTCGCTTGCAGAGGTGACAGCCGAAAAGTCAGGCTGCAAATCCCTCACGCTGCTCTGCGGCGCAGAAATCGGGCAGATGACACAGTGCCCCGATCTCGCCGCAAAGCTCTATGCCGATCCGCGGCTTGATCTCGTGATTGGCTCGGTGCATGAACTCCCCCGCCGCCCCGATTTTTATTTCCTTGATTACGCCGGAGAGGACATTCCCGCGCTGATTGCTGACTATTTCAGTGAAGTGCTGCGTCTGGCGCAGATGGATACATGGGATATTCTCGCCCACCTGACCTACGGTCTGCGCTATCTGCCGGACCGCGCCGCCGTCGATCTCACGCCGTATCTGCCGGTGATTGACGAGATCTTCCGGACGGTCATTGCAAAAGGCAAAGCGATTGAGCTGAACGGTTCCGGACTCAAAAATTCACCGGAATATACCGATCCCGCGCTGCCGCTCATCCGGCGCTATCACGACCTCGGCGGCAGATACCTCACGCTCAGCACCGATGCCCACGATACCAAATATCTCGGCTTCCGCATGAACGAACTGGAAGATATGGCACGCGCCGCCGGATTCTCTGCGCTGACCGTCTTCCGGAAACATCAGCCGGAACTGATTCCGCTGCCCTGACCGGCAGCAGCCCATATCCCGCCCTGCTGCGGCGATCCCCCTCCCTATCTGATAAGGAGGGCTTCCGTCGTTGCGCCGCCATCCCCCACGGAAAGGAAGTACCCCACTTGAGCATCTTCGACATCTTCAAAACCCTCGAACAGCAGAATGCCCCCGCCGTCACCGGCCCGCCCGAATTCATCATCGCGGGACTCGGCAACATCGGAGAGCGCTACCGCAATACCCGCCACAATGCCGGCTTCATCATGATCGACGCCTTTGCGGAACAGATCGGTGCAAAATTCGGCAGGCATCAGTTCAAGGCGCAGATCGCACAGGGCGAGTGCAATGGAAAGCGCGTTCTGCTGATGAAGCCCGATACCCTCATGAACCTCAGCGGACAGGCTGTCACGGAAGCAATGCAGTTCTATCAGCTTCCGCCGGAGCGCACCATTATTATTTATGATGACATCAACCTCGATGTTGGTGCGCTGCGCATCCGCAAAAAGGGCAGCGACGGCGGCCATAACGGCATCAAGAATATCATCTATCTCTCCGGTGCGGATACCTTCCCGCGCATCCGTGTGGGCATCGGCAAGAAGCCGCATCCGGATTATGACCTCGCGGACTGGGTGCTTTCCGTCTTTACGCCGGAAGAAATGCAGACCCTCGCGGAGACCGCAAAGACCGTCGGGGAGGCGCTGCCGATGATGCTCGACGGCAAAACCGATCTCGCAATGAATCGCTGCAATGCCGTCAAAAAGAAGCAGCCGCAGAAGCCGGCAGAGGAGGGCGCAATATGACACTAAAACGCGGCATTACCGTCGCGGTTCTCTCGCTGACGGGTGTTCTGGCAGTCACCGCCGCAGCGCTCACCACCGTCTGCATTCTGCGCGGCAGATCTGAGGCGGAGGATGAGCAGATCTGGACTGAAATCGCGCCGGCGGCAGAGGCGGAATTCGGTGAGCCGCTCCGCGATGACGGTACATACCTCTCCGAAACCATCCACGAACCGGAGCCTGACCCCTACGCCGACGACACCGAATTTCTCTCAAAGGGCATCACACCGGAAGGCGTCGAATACTATCTATATAACAAACACGCTGAGATCACCGGTCACACAGCAGATTTTCAGGCGGAAACGCTGGAAATCCCCGCGGAACTGGAAGGCAAGCCGGTCACGCGCATTGCAGGCGCGGAGACAACAGAGGAAAACCGCTTTGAACTTTCCGGCGGTGCATTCTGCAACTGCTATACCCTGCGCAGCATCACGCTGCCGGAATGCCTCACGGAAATCGGCGCTTATGCCTTCTACGACTGCAAAAATCTGCGTGACATCACCATTCCGGAGCGTGTTACTGTCATCGGGCAGCGCGCCTTTGCCATGTGTTCCAGCCTGAAAACGCTGACTGTTCCCATTGCCATCGGAGAAATCGGGCAGGATGCCTTCTCCCTGACCCCGTGGTATGACGGGCTGCTGTTCAACCGCGACCTCATCATCTTCAACGGCATCCTCTATGATGTCGGGCGGCACTGCCGCGGCGATGTAGTCATTCCGGAGTATGTGACCAGAATCTCGGATTTCGCCTTTTTCTGCACCCCCGGCGTCGATTCCGTCGTGATTCCGGAGAGCTGTCAGTCCATCGGGGAAATGGCATTCTCCACCTGCCACGAACTGCGCGATGTGGTCATCCGCAATCCGGAAATTGAAATTGCGCAGAGCGAAAAAACCTTCAGCAACAAGCCCGAAGGCGGCAATCTGGATTACTTCTGGGGAACATTCATTGCAGAGAAAGGCTCTACTGCGGAACAGTATGCAAAAAAATACAAATTTGAGTTTATGACGCCGGAGGAAGCAGCCGATACGCCGCGGGCTCATTCCTGATGCATCCCCCGCTGCTGAATATGTCACTTGATTACGGAGCATAACACATGAAATTCTTTACAGACGCTGCGGCATCGCTGCCGGCAGTGCGCGATTTGCGGGACAGTCTCGCAAAAAATCTGACACCGGTCTCCCTGACCGGTGTCTCCCATATCCACAGGGCGCAGATTCTGCTGACTCTCTCTCAGGATGCGCCCGTTCTTGCCGTGGTCGCGGATGAAGCCGCCGCAAGGCAGCTTTGCGAAGACATCAACTTCATGGCGGGCTGCCGCACGGCATATCCGTATCCCTCAAAGGAGCTGATTTTTCTCGATGCCGCCGGCAGCTCACGCGAATATGAGCAAATGCGCATCTCGGCGCTGTGGGCGTGGCATTCCGGCGATTGCCGTGTGCTTGCCGCATCCGCGGAGGCAATCATGCAGTATACCATCCCCGCAGATGTGCTGAAATCCCGTACCCTGCGGCTTGCCGTCGGGGAAAGCTATGATCAGCACGCCCTCGCGGAGCAGCTCACCGCGCTCGGCTACGCCCGCACAGAGCAGGTCGATGCGCCCTGTCAGTTCTCGGTGCGCGGCGACATCTTTGACATCTTCCCGCCGCAGAATCCGCTGCCTGTGCGTATGGAATTCTGGGGCGATGAGGTGGACAGCATGGCGTGGTTTGAGCCGGAAACACAGCGCCGCACCGACATCATAGAGGAAATCGCTGTGGTGCCTGCCTGCGAAGCTCTGCCCGATCCCGCCGCTCTCGCTGATGCCATCACCGAAACGGCGCACAGGCAGCGCGGCAAACACGGCCCGATGCTCGCAGAAAAACTCCTTGCGGATGCCGAAAAACTCCGCAGCGGCGTTTCCCTGCTCAATATTGATATGTATTTCCCGCTCGTCTATGCGCAGCCTGCTACTGTCTTCGATCACTGTACGGGGGCGGCGGTGCTGTGTGAGAGCGCCGCAGTCATCCAGAATATGCAGGGCGTTCAGAAGCGCTGCATGGAAGACATCAAGCTGATGCTCAGTGAAGGTGTCATGTGCAGGCAGCTCTCTGAATATTTCATCGAGCAGAGCGCCGTGACCGCCCTGCTGAAAGAGAAGCCGCTCGTCTGCATGAACCAGTTTCTCAGCAGCGCCAATACCTTCCAGTTCCGGAAGATGCTCTCCGCCGAAGCAACCCAGAATGCCCCCTGGGGCGGCTCAACCGTCATCCTCACGGAAGACCTCAATGAACTGCTCAGCCGCGGCGTGAAGGTGATGGTCTGCGGCGGCACGGAGAAAACCCTCAGCATCCTGCGCGATGACCTCGCAGGCAGCGGCATCCGCTGTGAGATTGCAAAGCCGGATTCCGAGGCAAAAGCCGGTACTGTCCTGCTGATGCGCAGCGGTCTTTCTGCGGGATTTGAGTTTCCGTCCACCGGCTACGCCTGCATCGCACAGAGCAAAACACAAAGCACTGTGCTGAAAAAGCGCAAATTCAAGCGCGGGCAGGAAATCCGGGCGCTCTCGGAAATCTCAGAGGGCGATCTTGTGGTGCATGAGGGACACGGCATCGGCAGATTTCTCGGTGTGCGGCAGATCGAAACCGAAGGCTTCATCAAGGATTATATCACGATTGAATACGCCGGCTCGGATACCCTCTATGTGCCCGTCACGCAGCTCGATATGGTCTCGCGCTACATCGGCGGCAAGGATGACGAACACATCAAGCTCAATAAACTCGGCTCAAGCGAATGGTCCAAGACCCGCAGCCGCGTCAAGAAAGCCGTCAGGGATATGGCGGCGGAGCTGATCCGGCTTTACGCCATCCGCGAACAGGCAAAGGGCTTTTCGTTTGATCCGGACGACGAAATCATGCACGATTTCGAGGCGCGCTTCCCCTATGTCGAGACCGACGACCAGCTCCGCAGCGCCGAGGAGATCAAGCGCGATATGGAACGTGACCGCCCGATGGACAGACTGCTCTGCGGCGATGTCGGCTTCGGCAAAACGGAAGTCGCATTCCGCGCCGCCCTCAAGTGTATTCTCTCCGGCAAACAGTGCGTCATTCTTGCACCGACCACCGTGCTTGCCAATCAGCACTACGAAACAGCCCTGCGCAGATTCGAGTCTGTGCCGGTCAATATTGAGCTGCTCTCGCGCTTCCGCAGCAAGAAGCAGCAGACCGAGATCCTCAAAAAAGTCGCAAACGGCACAGTCGATCTCATCATCGGCACACACCGCCTGCTCTCCAAGGATGTCCGCTTCGGCGCACTCGGTCTTGCGATCATCGACGAGGAACAGCGTTTCGGCGTGGCGCACAAGGAAAAATTCAAGGAGATGTTCCACGGCATTGATATGCTGACGCTCTCCGCAACGCCGATCCCGCGGACACTGAACATGGCGCTCTCCGGCATCCGCGATATGAGCGTCATCGAGGAGCCGCCGCAGGACCGCTATCCGGTGCAGAGCTTTGTGCTGGAATATAATGCGGGAATTATTGTTCAGGCAATCCAGCGTGAATTGAAACGCGGCGGACAGGTATACTATATACACAACCGTGTCGGCACAATCATGCAGTGCGCGGCGCGTCTCCAGCAGATGCTCCCCGATGCGCGCATCGCCTTTGCGCACGGGCAGATGAGCGAACAGGAGATCAGCGAGATCTGGCATCAGCTCGTGGAGCATGAGATCGACATTCTCGTGTGTACTACGATCATCGAGACCGGCGTGGACGTTCCCAACTGCAACACGCTCATCCTCGAAAATGCCGACCGCTTCGGTCTCTCGCAGCTCTATCAGCTCCGCGGCAGAGTCGGGCGCAGTACGCGCAGGGCATACGCCTATTTCACCTATCAGCCCAATACCGCGCTCACAGACGTCGCGGAAAAGCGGCTCGATGCCATGCGCGAATTCACGCAGTTCGGCAGCGGCTTCCGCATCGCCATGCGCGATCTGGAAATCCGCGGCGCGGGCAGCATCCTCGGCGGACAGCAGTCGGGGCAGATGGAACAGGTCGGCTATGAGATGTATCTGAGTATGCTCAATGAGGCAATCGCAGAAGAAAAGGGCGAAGCGCCGCCGAAATCCGCCTGCACGGTGGACATCAAGCTGGAGGCGCACATCCCCGAAAGCTATATTGCGAGCATGACCTCCCGTCTGGAGATCTACCGGCGCATCGCGCTGGTGCGCACGCAAGCCGATAAAACCGACATGGTTGATGAGCTGATTGATCGCTTCGGTGACCCGCCGCAGTCTCTGCTGAACCTCATCGACGTCTCGCTCTGCCGCAATATCGCGGGCAATCTCGGCATCACCGAGATCAACCAGAAGCGCGGCGCGATGTTCTTCTATGTCACCGCACCAAAGCGCGATCAGCTCGCAGCACTCATGCGCAGCTACTACGACCGCATCGCCTTTAATGACCGCACACTCCCCTATTATATCTCCATTAAACCGGCAAAAGGCGAGACATCTGTACAGCTTATGCGTGATGTGATCGGTATTTTCCTGGAAAACGCCTGAAAAAAAGCTCTGATTCGGCAAAATTCGCTTGTGTTTTGTTCAATGTGTCTGTTTTATCCACTTTTATGTTTTTGATCTTTGTTAGATTCACGAATAGACATTTTGCGGCGAATGATGCTATAATTGGGGTATAAATTTCGTGCCGGCTCTGTCGGCACACCTATGTATGGAGGAAAGTAACAATGAAACTCAAGAACATGGTTGCAGGCATTGCTGCTTGCGCAATCGCAGTGTCCGGTCTGGCTGTGACCGCTTCCGCTAAGATCACCAATGCTACCGAGAGCAATGGTAGCTACAAGCTCGATATTAAGCTGCCGGAGGGCAGAACCTTCGCAGACATCTATGGCTTCGAGGCTACCTTCGAGGGTACTGTCCAGGCTGAAGGCGAGTCCAATGTCGGCGCAATCTGCTGGCAGTCCACCAGCGTGAACTGGACGCAGGAGGAGTTCTCCCAGAAGGGCGCTTCCGACCCGAAGCCGATCACCATTTCTGATGACAACACCGTTAAGGTGCTGAAGTCCGAGCCGCTCTTCGCTTCCAGCGATGAGTATGCACAGGCTTTCGTTGCACAGTGGAGCTGGGATGATGACAAGCAGATCGACTTCTCTGTCACCAGCCTGAAGGTTCTCGATAAGGACGGCAATGAGCTGGGCGCTGCTGAGACCACCGCTGCTGCTACCACCACCACCAAGGCTGCCACCACCACCACCAAGGCTGGCGCAACCACCAAGGCTGGCACCACCACCGCTGCCAGCTCCAAGACCGGTGATGCAGGCGTTGGCGTTGCTGTTGCAGGTCTGTCCCTCGCAGCAGTTGCTGCTTTCGCAGCACGCAAGAAGCACTGATTGCTTCACCCGTCAGCTTAACCGCTGACTGACGAACAGAAGAAAGTGCCCTCTGCGCGCTGTCCGCGCGGGGGGCATTTCCTATGAGACACAATTCCACAGCATCTTTTTACGGGTATTTGTTTTTTAGAGGAGGAAGTTTACCATGAATGCAAAGAAAGCTCTGGCTCTGCTCGCAGCACTCTGCATGACGGCAGGTCTCTCTGCCTGCGGCGGCAACACGGAGAACAGCGTTGCGGAGACCACCACCAACGCCCAAACGGAATCGACCACCACTGCTCCGGAGACCACCACCGCTGTCACCACCACCGAAGCACCGAAGCTCGATGTCGATCCCAACGCGATCACCTTCGATGACGGCAATCTCTATTTCCACCAGATGGGCGGCGGCGGCGATGAGGCTGACGTTGAGCTCTCCATCGCGGAGTACAACGGCGACAAGAAGCTCAAGGTTCATGTCCTGAGAGATGATCCCACAGCCGAGTTCGGCGTGCCGAAGCTCGTTCTGGAGCTGCCGGCTGTGCTGGGTCTTGAGAATGTCGGCAACATCGGTCACATTTCCATCGACTTCACCTGCGTTGCAAATGAGATGTGGAAGAACGATGACGGCTCTGAGTCGCTCGTCGTCGGCAACTTCCTCGGCGCAATCGCGGGCAACATCGCTTCCGAAAAAGGCTACGATGATGCGGAGAACCTCATCCAGAACACTTGGGCAAATCACCTCGAATTCGCCTTTGACGACTGGGAGAATGCTGAGCATACCTGGCGCGCAGAGACCGACATCCCCGCGCTGCTCCCCGCAAACGGCTATGCTGCCAACGATGAGGGCACTACGCTCGTCATCATGAGATGGGGTCAGAAGAACGATGTCGATTTCTACATCGACAACGTGACCTTCTATGACAAGGACGGCAACTCCATGAAGTGCAATCCTGTCTCCGGCGAGGCTGCTCCGGAAGGCGGGGAAGCTCCTGCGGAGACCACGACCGGTACGGCCGCAGAGACCACGACCGCTGCTGAAACGACAACCACCACGGCTGCTGCCGCTGAGTGATCGCACAAAAGCATTGACGATACCGTTCCCGTTTCGTGCGGGGACGGTATCTTTTTTGTTGAATTTCACAGAACACTTGCATTTTCAACCAATTTGTGGTATGATAATAAGGAGTATATCCATACCATAAATGAAGGAGGTCCATTCTATGGCTGAATTTACCGTAACCCTGAAACAGATCATCGACGAATTTCATCTGGAGGTGCTGTATTGCCCCGGCAAACCGGAAGATATTCTCGTCTCCGAAAATGATATTACCCGTCCGGGCTTGCAGCTCATGGGCTTTTATGAGTATTTCAATCCGGAGCGTATTCAGATCATCGGTAAGATGGAATTTGCCTATCTCTCCACCATTGAGGAGAAGGAGCGCATTGCACACCTCACCAAGCTCTTTGCACAGCATATCAAATGTCTGTGCCTGAGCCGCGGTCTCCCCTGCTTTGCGGAGATGCTCACTCTTGCACAGCAGTATCAGGTTCCGGTGCTTCGCACATCCGAATCCACCTCGCATTTCACCTCGAATCTGCTCTCGTTCCTCAATCTCCACCTCGCACCGCGTGTCACGCGCCACGGCGTTCTCATCGAGATCTACGGCGAAGGCATCTTCATTACCGGTGAGAGCGGCGTCGGCAAGAGCGAATGCGCCATCGAGCTGGTCAAGCGCGGTCACCGTCTCATCGCAGACGATGCCGTCGAACTGCGCAAGGTCTCCAATACCCAGCTCATCGGCACATCGCCGGAAAATATCCGCCACTTCCTCGAACTCCGCGGCATCGGCATTATCAATGTCCGCAGCCTGTTCGGCATGGGCGCAGTCAAACTCCAGCAGGAGATTGACATGATCATTGCACTCGAACCGTGGGATTCCTCCAAGGTCTACGACCGCATGGGCGTCGATGAAATGTACGCCAATATCCTCGGTGTCAAAGTGCCGCTTATGACCATCCCCGTGAAGCCCGGCAGAAATACCGCCGTCATCATGGAGGTCGCCGCCATGAACAGCCGCCAGAAGAAAATGGGCTATAACGCTACCGCAGAGCTGCTGAAAGCCCTCGGCTATGAGGATATGCCTGCACAGGAAATTGTACGGGAGCTGGATACAATCTGATGATGCAAACTGAACATTTCCAAATCCGGGCGGATGTGCATACGCATACTGTCGCCTCCACGCACGCCTATTCTACCATCAACGAAATGGCGGCTGCCGCAGAACAGACCGGCGTTTCGCTGCTTGGCATCACCGACCACGGGTTCGGCGCGCCGGATGCCCCGCATCGCTGGCATTTTCATAATTACAAGATTCTCCCGCGCCGCATCGGCAATGTCACCATGCTGTACGGCGTCGAGGCAAATATCATGGATGAATTCGGCACGCTCGATATGAACGAGAAGGAGCTTTCCTTCTGCGAATGGGTCGTGGCTTCGTATCATACTGCCTGCGTCACCTTTGAGCGCACGCCGGAAAAAGTCTCACAGGGCTACCGGATGCTCTGTGACAACCCCGCCGTCGATGTCATCGGGCATCCCACAACTGCCATGTTCCCCTTTGACTATGAGCCGGTTCTCAAGCTGTTCAAAGAGGCAGGCAAACTGGTTGAGCTGAACGAAAGCTCCCTCGTCTGGAAGCCCGGCGCACTCGAAAACGCGAAAACCGTCTACGCGCTCTGCAAAAAATATGAAATCCCGATTGTCGTGAATACGGATGCGCATTACAGCGGGCTTGTCGGAAAGACACCCGTCGCAGAGCAGCTGCTGCGCGATCTCGATTTCCCTGCAAAGCTGATCTACAGCCTCGAACCGGAGCGCATCATGGAACTGGCAGCCGCCAAACGCGGCATCCGCTTCACGGAGTAATCCGCTTATAACGGAACATCAGAGAGGAACACTGGCATGACAGATACAGAAAAACTTACCGCACTCTGTGCCGCGAACGGCGCGGAAATCACCCTGAATGCCCCGCTCGCCCCGCTCACAACCTTTAAAATCGGCGGGCCGTGCGATGCACTCATCACTTTGCAGAATCTGGATTCCGCAAAGGCAGTTTTTGCCTTCCTGCGCGAAAATCAGATTCCGCACAGACTCATCGGGCGCGGCAGCAATCTCCTCGTGCCGGATGAGGGCTACGCAGGCGTCGTGCTGAAGCTCGGCGGTCAGCTTGCAAATTATCTTGCACTCGATGACGACGGCTGCGGCATCCACTGCGGCGCGGGCGTTTCGCTGCAAAAGCTGTGTCAATTCGCACTCGAAAACAGCCTCACCGGACTGGAATTCGCTTACGGCATTCCCGGTTCGGTCGGCGGTGCAATCTTCATGGATGCCGGTGCTTATGACGGCGACATCTCACAGGTGCTTGCCAATGCACTTGTTCTCCAGCCGGACGGTCTCTTTCACAGCATCCCCGCCGCTGACATGGACTTCCGCTACCGGCACAGCATTTTCATGGAGCATCCGGAGTGGATCATCCTGAACGCCTATTTCACGCTGAAAAAGGGCGATCCGGAAGCAATCAGAGGACGGATGCAGGAGCTGATCGGGCGCAGAAAAGACAAGCAGCCGCTGGAATTTCCCAGTGCAGGCAGCACCTTTAAGCGTCCCGCGGGCAGCTATGCCTCCAAGCTCATCGACGAATGCGGACTGAAAGGCTATACCGTCGGCGGCGCTCAGGTCAGCGAGAAGCACGCCGGATTTGTCATCAACCGCGGCGGCGCTACCTTTGCCGATGTCATGGCGGTCTGCGCCCATGTCCGCGAGACCGTTCAGCAGCAGACCGGATTCGTGCTGGATCTCGAACCGGAGATTCTGCGTGCAGAATCATGTACCTGATGCGGAGGAATCATCATGGAATCGCCATACAAAGAACTCATCGAAGCCGGCTTTTCCGATGAAGCGGAGGAGCTGCGAAAGTATGCGCGCGGCTGCATCCCGATGATGCCTGCAAAAACCCCCGCACTGACCAAAACAGGCGGCATTCCCGATCTGCCGCCGGAAATTGCTTATCCCACCCTGACCGGCTATTCCCTGACATGGAAACAGGGGCAGACAAAAGGTGAGACCGAGCAATATGAACAGAGTGCCATGCAGCTTGTCCTGCAGCTCGATCTCGATGCGCTTGCAGCTTCCGGCTGCGACAGCGGCGGTCTGCTGCCAAAGCACGGAATGCTCTGGATTTTCTGGTCGGGGGAGATCATGGAACTCAAAAGCGATAAATGGTACGATGTGAAGGCGCAGAAGCCCGATCAGACCGCGACACACCGCGTCATTTACTGGGACGGTGACCGCAGTACCCTGCGCCCGACACCGCCGCCCTGCCCCTATTACAGCAAGTATTACACGGAAGCGCTGGAGAAGGTCTTCTATGACTTTGACAGCGTAACCGATTTCCCCGGCACACTGGATTCCAATTACAGCCGCAGTCTTTATGACGCGCTGGAGGAAACATTCGGCGGCACAGTCGATTTTCAGAGCGATTACTGCGAGCCGGGAGATAAACTGCTGGGGCATCCCTATGGCTCAAACGGCAGCGCACTCCGCGATGATGAAGTGATGCTTTATCAGTTTGCTTATGATGAAGGCTGCCTGTGCAATCTCTTTTTCAAGATGAAGCAAAGCGACCTGCTGCGGCAGGATTTCTCACACATTGAACTGGACTTCGATATGGACTAGGAGACGATACCAATGGACCGCGAAACGAAGATCAAACTGATTCAGGAATACAGCGCACGATTCAATGCGCTGCTTCAGGAACGCGCTGCCCTGCGCAATGCAGATGATTCCGAGGAATCCCGTCAGCGCGCAGAGGCATTCAAGGAAAACGCTGCTCAGCTCCGCGCAGAACTGGCAGCCCTCACACAAAACCCCAAACGGGCTGAGAAAGGAAATGCTACCATGACTGATCTGACCAAAACACCGGAAAACAATCAACCGATGGAAGAAACCTTCACCGCACCGGAAATCGAAGCACCCGCTGAGGCGCCCGCAGAAGCGCCGGAGAGCGCATCTGTGACGCCGGAAACCATTACCGCAGATGATGCGGAGATCCCTGCGGCAGACCCCGCTCTGTCCCCCGCGGAAAGCGACGCTGCTGTGCCGGTTTCCGCTCCTGCGCCCGCAGAAGCGCCTGCCGATGAAGCGGCTCAGCTCCGCGCACAGAATGCCGTTCTGGAGGAGCAGATTCGTGTGCTGGGCGAGGAGGTAAAAAGCCTTACCAAGCGCATTGCGGAAAACCGCGTTCAGGCGGCTGCTGCGCCGTCTGCGCCTGCCGTCCCGAAGGCACCTGCTGTTTCTGCGGCGAATGATCCCAATGCTGCCCTGCGAAATGAAGTCACTGGGCTGGAAAATGATCGCGCCAAGCAGCTCGATGAACTGATGAAACTGCGCATCCGCAAGCGCGAGCTGGATGCGGAACTCGGCAAAATCGCTGCCGAAAACAAGCAGCTCTCCGCCGAAATCAAGCTGATGCAGACCCAGCTCATCCAGTTCCACGCACAGCCCGCCCTGCTCAAGCAGAAGCGCGACGCTATGCGCGCTGAAATCGCACGCCTGAAAACAGAGGACGCTGACCTCATCACGGAGCTGAGCGCCATGCGCGCTGCCGTGGAACAGCATAAAAAGGAGATCACCGATCTCAGCAAGCCTGAGAGCTGATCCGGCAGAATATGCACAGCAGCGGGAAAACGCCGCCTTGCTGCAAGAAAACAGAATCCCAAAACAGGGGTGAGCTATCATGATGGATATGATCCTTGTCACCGGTATGGCGGGTGCGGGCAAAACCAGCGCCCTCGATGCGCTGGAGGACATCGGCTATTACGTCGTTGACAATCTGCCGCTCGCTATGCTGGAGACCTATCTGCGGCACTGTCTGGAAAAAGGCGGCCGTTATTCGCGCACGGCTGCGGTCATTGACCTGCGCTCCTGCCACCGCTATTCCGAACTGGCAGAAACCTACCGTTCCATGAAAAAACTCTTTCACGAGGAGATCCGTTTCCGGATGCTTTGCATTGAGGCTTCGGAGGAGGTTCTGCTGAAACGCTTCCGCACCTTCCGCCGGATTCATCCGGTGGCTGCACGGAAATTTGAAGGCGATCTCGATGCCGCCATTCTCTTTGAGCGCGAACAGCTTCAGACCATCCGCGCAACTGCCGATTTTCTGCTTGATTCTTCGCTCGTTTCGGCGTCTCAGCTCAAGGAACAGGTCAAGACGCTGTTTATCAAGCGCATCACGGATGCGATGCCCATTCAGATTATGAGCTTCGGCTTCAAATACGGCGCACCGCTGGAAACCGATCTGGTTTTTGATATGCGCTGCCTGCCCAATCCTTTCTACGTGCCGGAACTGAAAGAACATACCGGTGTCGAAAAATGTGTGCAGGATTATGTCATGGACGCGCCGGAATCTCAGGAGTATTTCAAGAAAGTCACGGATCTGCTGAAATTTCTCGTGCCGCTGTACATCCATGAGGGCAGAACGCAGCTCGTCATCGGCTTCGGCTGCACCGGCGGACAGCATCGCAGCGTCACCTTTGCGGAACTGGTCTCCGAGGAACTGCGCAAAGCGGATATGCAGGTCATCACCCACCACCGCGACTATAAGAAAAACCGCACCGGCGGCAACTGACCGTTCCGGCGCTGAGAGAAGGTGCAGAATGGCAAGTTTCTCTGCCGATACCAAAACTGAGATCTGCGGCGGCATCCGCAAGACCGCTGACCGCCGTGCCTTTCTGACCGGCGCAATGCTTGCTTGCAGGCGTTTTTCGGCGGACGGCATCACCGTACAGACCGAATGTGAGGCGTTTGCTGCCATGCTGCCGCTGCTGATGCAGGGGACAGTCGGCAGGCAGGATTTCGATACCGAATTCCGCAAACGCACCGGCAAACAGGCTGTCTGGGGCTTCTCCATTCCGCCGGAGACAGTCTCCGCCCTCTGCAAAGCCCTGGAAATTGACCCCGCACAGCGCGATACCGTTCCCGCCCGCTTCACAGGCCACGCCTTCGCGATGTTTGCCGCCGGCTGCTTCGTCATGGCGGGCAGCGTCACCGATCCGGAACGGCGGTATCATCTGGAGATTGTGCTGCCGGATGCCGCATTTGCAGAGGCGCTGCGGCTGCGTTTACAGACGGAACAGCCCAGCATTGCCATGAAGGCTACATCGCGCAAAGGCGATACCGTGCTGTATCTCAAGCAGAATGAACAGATCTGCGATGCGCTGACCTATTTCGGCGCGCCCTCCGCAGCCATCACAATGATCGACCAGCAGGTCTATAGGAGTGTGCGCAGCCAGACCAACCGCCGTACAAACTGCGACCTCGCCAATATCGACAAGACGGTAGCTGCGGGCGCACAGCAGGCGGCTGATATTCAGTTGATTGCGGAAAAACTCGGACTCGATTCACTGCCGGATACGCTGCGGGAAATCGCAAGACTGCGTCTGGATGATCCGGAAGCAAACCTGCGTGATCTTGGTGCGCTGTGCAAGCCTCCGCTGTCGCGTTCGGGGGTGCATCACAGATTGCAGCGCATCTCCGCCCTCGCGGAAAAACTACGCAAACAGCAGCATGACGATTCCGAATAATCAAAACAGGCTCACAAACGCAATTGTTTGTGAGCCTGTCAGTCTGTAGATAAAGTGTCTCCGACGGATTTATATTGAGGGTGCCGCTCGCTTCGCATGAATTTGCAGGCAAATTCACCTCAAACTCCCGCTTAAGGGCTACTAGCCCTTAAGAATCCCTTTTTTGGAACAATATGAAAAAGAACGTATTTGCTATATTTCACATAAATGGGATTCCAAAGGGATAGTATCCCTTTGGCGGGGTATGGGTGAGTTTGCTTGCAAACTCACCGCGGAGTGT
>DGVV01000015.1 GCA_002395085.1 Ruminococcus sp. UBA4275
CGAAGCGCGGCTTCCACAATAACTTCGCAACCCGTTATTCTACCGTCAACGTCGGTGACCTCAATCGTTTCGTTGAGGGCACTGTTGTCAACGCAGAGCTGCTTCTCGCTTCCCGTCTCATCAACAAGATCGAGAACGGCGGCGTTAAGATCCTCGCAGGCGGCGACCTGAACGTCAAGCTGACCGTCGAGGCAGCGAAGTTCTCCGCTGCTGCGAAAGAAAAAATCGAAAAGGCAGGCGGGAAGGCAGAGGTGATTTAAGTGTTCAAAACGCTCAAGAATGCTTGGGGTATCCCCGAGATCCGGAAGAAGATTTTGTTCACTCTCTTCATCATCGTAATCTACCGTCTTGGATCCGTTATTACGGTTCCGTTTCTGGATGCCGCGATCGTCACCCAGTGGATGTCTGAGAAGGCGAGCAACGGTAACTTCCTTGAGTACCTTGACATCCTCTCCGGCGGCGCGCTTTCCAAGGCTTCGCTGTTCTCGCTCGGCGTTCAGCCTTATATCAACGCGAGTATCATCATTCAGCTTCTGACATACGCCCTCCCTCCGCTGGAACGTCTCCAGCAGGAAGGTGAGGACGGCAGAAAGCGTCTCAATGCGATTACCTCGTTTGTGGCGCTCGGCCTCGCCGCGTTTATGTCCGTGGCTTATTACCTGACATTGAAGAGTCCGACAAGTGACGGCAGCTCCGCTGTCAAGTATACCTCCGGCGCAACCGGCATCTTTGCAATGGCAGTCATCATCGGCTGCTTCATGGCTGGTTCGTCTCTCGTTATCTGGATGGGCAACCGCATCAATGAGCGCGGCATCGGCAACGGTATCTCCATGATCCTCTTTGCAGGTATCACCGCGAGAATTCCCGCTGACCTCGGTACGCTCGCTGCGTATGTCTCAAACGAGCCGAAGAAATACTTCTTCAAGGTCGTCATCTATCTGCTGATCTTCGTCGCAATGGTCATCGGTATCGTTTACATGAACGAAGCTGAGCGCCGCATTCCGGTGCAGTACGCAAAGCGCGTTGTCGGCAGAAAGCAGTACGGCGGTCAGAGTTCCCACATTCCGGTCAAGATCTGTATGTCCGGTGTTATGCCGATCATCTTCGCGATGAGCTTCATGTCTCTCCCGTCGATGTTCACGATCTTCAAGCAGCCTGTTGAAGCGATTACCGATACGACAACCGGCGGTGAGAAGTTCTATTTTCACTTCGTGCATTTCTTCAGCACGAGAAGCTACTCTTACGCTGCTATCTACTTTATCCTGATCATCCTGTTTAACTGGTTCTATGTTCAGATCCAGTACAATCCGGTTGAGATGGCAAATAACCTCCGCCAGTCTAACGGCGGTATCCCCGGCATTCGTCCCGGTAAGCCCACGTCGGATTACATCCAGCGTGTGCTGGGCAAGATTTCTCTTGTCGGTGCGGTATTCCTCGGTGTTGTCGCTGTTTTCCCGATCATCTTCCTGAAGCTCACCGAAATTGACGTTTCGTCTATGGGCGGTACTTCGATCCTGATCGTCGTCAGCGTCGCAATCGAAACGGTCCGCACGCTCGAATCTCAGTTGATGATGCGTCATCATCCGGGATTCCTCCGCTAACAAATATTTGAAGGAGGCTGCTTATTATGAATCTCATTCTTTTGGGTGCGCCCGGTGCCGGTAAAGGCACACAGGCAGAGGCAATCTCCGCAAAGGTCGGCATTCCGCAGATCTCCACCGGCAACATGCTCCGTGAAGCCGTCAAGAACGGCACGGAGCTGGGGCTGCGTGCGAAGGCTGCAATGGACAGCGGTGCGCTGGTCTCTGATGACATCGTGATCGGTATTCTCAAGGACCGCATCGCTGAGCCGGATGCGAAGAATGGCTATATTCTCGATGGTTTTCCCCGCACGGTCGCTCAGGCAGAAGCGCTCGATTCCATGGGCGTTCAGATCGACAAGGTGCTGGAAATCCATGTTCCCGATGAGCGCATCATTGCAAGAATGTCTGGCAGACGTGTCTGCGAGGCTTGCGGCGCTTCTTATCATATCGAGTATAAGCCGACAAAGGACGAGGGTGTCTGCGACAGCTGCGGCGGCAAGACCGTTCAGCGTGCGGATGACGCTCCGGAAACCGTCCTCTCCAGACTTCAGGTCTATCAGGAGAAAACTGCTCCGCTCAAGGAGTATTACGCAAAGACTGGCAAGCTCGTGACCGTTGAGGGTCAGGAGGAAGTTGCCGATACCACGAAGCTCGTGTTCGATGCGCTTGGCATCGTAGATTGATCGAGGCGCTCAATGGTATCAATTAAAAGTAAATCCGACATCGAAAAGATGCTCGAAGCCGGTAAGATCGCTGGCCACGCTCTGAATGTCGTGGAACAGAAGCTCAAGCCCGGTATGACAACAAAGGATATTGACAAAATTGTTCATCATGAGATCACCGCGCACGGCGGCATTCCGAATTTCCTCGGTCTGTATGGCTTTCCTGCCAGCGCCTGTGTGTCGGTCAATGAAGAAGTCATCCACGGCATCCCCGGAACAAGACGCCTCAATGAGGGCGATATTGTCAGCGTGGATCTCGGCGCTCGCTACAAGGGCTGGAACAGCGACACCTGCTATACCTTTGCGGTCGGTGAAGTGAAGCCGGAAGTCAAAAAGCTCCTTGAAGATACAAACGCCAGTCTCTATGCTGCAATCGAGGCTGCACAGGTCGGTGCAAGACTCGGTGATATTTCCCACACCGTTGAGGCTTATTGCAGAGAACGCGGCTACGGTATCGTTCAGGATTACTGCGGTCACGGCATCGGCAGAGAAGTTCATGAGGAGCCGGAAGTCCCGAACCACGGCAGAGCCGGTCACGGTATGCGGCTGGTGGAGGGGATGACCATTTGCATCGAACCGATGATTAACATGAAGGGGGACGGTGTGCATACGCTTTCCAATGGCTGGACTGTCGTCACGGACAACGGCTGCTGGTCGGCACACTTTGAACACATGATCCTCATTTCGGAAAACGGTCCGGTGATCCTGACCAAACGGTGACAGAGATGCAGCGGTTTCTCTGTGAGCCGGGTACAGTCGTGCTTGCAAAAGCAGGACGTGATGCCGGCAGATATTATCTCGTGACCGCTCTGGACGGCTGCGACCTCATTCTCGCGGACGGAAAGCGCAGAACGCTTGCGCATCCCAAGCGGAAAAATCCCGCACACGTTCAGAAAACCAAGCAGACGCTTTCGCTTTCGGGTCTGACGGACAAGGCGCTCCGCGCGTACCTTGCACCGCTGAACGAGACCGTCTCGCGTCCGCAGTCCAAATTAAATGAATCCCGCAAGGAGGTCATCGCTGATGTCGAAGCAGGATGTAATTGAAGTAGAAGGCGTGGTCATTGATGCCCTGCCGAATGCAATGTTCAAGGTTGAGCTGAGCAATAAGCACGTCATCCTTGCACATATCTCCGGCAAGCTGAGAACGAACTATATCCGAATCGTCCCCGGTGACCACGTTACAGTCGAGATGTCGCCCTACGATCTGACAAAGGGCAGAATCACTTGGCGCGCAAAGTAATCACTTTCGCGCCGGAGACAAGGAGGTATTTCCAATGAAAGTCAGACCTTCCGTGAAGCCCATCTGCGAAAAGTGCAAGGTCATTAAGCGCAAGGGCAAAGTCATGATTATTTGTGAAAACCCGAAGCATAAGCAGCGTCAGGGCTGATGCTCCTGACCGTATGGAGGTGTAATTAGGAATATGGCTAGAATCGCTGGTGTGGACCTCCCGAAGAACAAGCGCGTTGAGATCGGTCTCACGTATATCTTCGGTATCGGTCGTACGACGGCTACCAAGATCCTGAAGGAAACCGGCATCAATCCGGATACCAGAGTCAAGGATCTTACTGAGCAGGATGTCGCAGCACTCCGTGCCTACATTGATAGTAATTGCATTGTCGAGGGCGACAAGCGCCGCCAGATCGCGATGGACATCAAGCGCCTTGTTGATATTGGCTGCTACCGCGGTGTGCGTCACCGCAAGAGCCTGCCTGTCAGAGGCCAGCGCACGAAGACGAATGCCAGAACGCGTAAGGGTCCGGCAAAGACCATCGCGAACAAGAAGAAGTAAGGAGGGACCGTATCTTGGCACAGCAGAAGAAGAAGGTTACCACCGTCAGACGCCGCAGAGAGCGTAAGAATATCGAAAACGGCGCGGTGCATATCCAGTCCACGTTCAATAATACGATCGTGACCATCACCGATACGCAGGGCAATGCCATTTCCTGGGCATCTGCCGGCGAGCTTGGCTTCCGCGGCTCGAAGAAGTCCACCCCGTTTGCTGCTCAGAGTGCTGCGGAGACCGCTGCACGCGCTGCAATGGAGCATGGACTCAAGGCTGTTGAGGTCTATGTCAATGGCCCTGGCTCCGGCAGAGAAGCTGCAATCCGTGCGCTTCAGACCGTCGGTCTTGAGGTCCGCATGATTAAGGACGTCACTCCGATTCCGCACAACGGCTGCCGTCCTCCGAAGAGAAGACGTGTCTAATTACAGGGAGGTGTAAGTTAAGATGGCAGTTCAGAAAGAACCGGTTCTGAAGAAGTGCAGAACGCTCGGCATCAGCCCGGCGGTCATGGGCGTCTCCAAGAGAGAGTCCAATCGCTTCAAGAACGCAAACAACCGCAAGAAGATCTCTGAGTACGGTCTCCAGCTCAAGGAGAAGCAGAAGCTCAAGTTCATCTATGGCGTGCTTGAGAAGCAGTTCCGTCATTATTTCGTCATCGCTTCCAAGATGGAAGGCAAGACCGGTGATAACCTCATCACTGTTCTCGAATCCAGACTGGACAGCGTTGTGTTTCGTCTCGGTTTTGCGCTCACCAGACGTGAGGCAAGACAGCTCGTCGCACACGCACATTTCACCGTCAACGGTCAGAAGGTCAATATCGCTTCTTACCGCGTGAAGGTCGGCGATGTCATCGCGCTCCGCGAGAAGGACAGAACTTCTGAGAAGTTCAAGGCGACGATCGAGGCAACTAAGGACAGAGTCACTCCGCTCTGGCTCGATGCAAAGAAGGATGAGTTCACCGCTACCGTGACCCGTATGCCTTCTGTTGATGACATCGAGTACGAGGCAGAAACGCACCTCATCGTTGAGCTGTACTCCAAGTAAGCAATTGACATTTCGTCGAGCGGCTGCGGAGATCACGCTCAGCAGCCGAACCACAACTGATTGCACAACAGGAGGGTATTTATGCTGAAAATGGAAAAGCCGGTTATTACGAACGAGGAGCTGCATCCGGACGGGAAGTACGGTAGATTCATCATCACCCCGCTGCCCCGCGGCTACGGCATCACGATCGGTAATAGCCTCAGAAGAATCCTGCTCTCCTCTCTGCCCGGAGTGGCAGTTCATGCCGTCAAGATCGACGGGGTTCACCACGAGCTCTCAACCATCCCCGGCGTTAAGGAGGATGTCACTGAGATCATCCTTGCTATCAAGGGTCTCAACGCCAAGCTGCTTGGCGAGGGCCCCAAGACGATTTGTATTGACGCCCAGGGTGAATGTGAGGTCACCGCTGCGGATATTCAGTGCGATTCCGAAGTCGAGATCATTCCGCCGTTCCCGCATATTGCTACGGTCGGCAAGGGTGCAAGTCTCCACATGACGATCTGGCTGGATAAGGGCAGAGGCTATGTCTCCGCTGAGCGCAACAAGCAGAATAAGCAGAATCTGCCGCTTGATGTCATCACGGTTGATAGTATTTACACACCGGTCTTGAAGGTGAATTACAAGGTCGAGGATACGCGCGTCGGTCAGGTCACGGACTATGACAAGCTGACGATTGAGGTCTGGACAGACGGAACGCTGGGTGCAAATGATGCACTCTCGCAGGCTGCCAGCCTTCTCAAAGAGTATCTTGAGCTGTTCATCAATCTTTCTGACGATAAGGTCGCTGAGCCTGTCCTTCAGGATAACACTGAGGGCGGTCAGGAGAAGAAGCTTGAGACTACCATCGAGGAGCTTGATCTCTCTGTCCGTTCCTTCAACTGCCTGAAGCGTGCGGGCATCAATACCGTGGCAGACCTCATCAGCCGTTCTGAGGACGAAATGATGAAGGTTCGTAATCTCGGCAGAAAGTCGTTTGAGGAAGTCAAGGAGAAGCTCCTTTCGCTGGGCTTCACCCTCACCTCGGATGATTCCGACTAATTCCCGATTCCGGCGCATCTGATTTGCCCCGGATGGATAAACAAAGGAGTGAAACACAATGGCGGGTTCCAGAAAACTCGGCAGAGCCACGGATCACAGAAAGGCTATGCTTCGCGGTATGGTGACCTTCCTTCTGGAGAACGGTCAGATCGAGACGACCGTCACCAGAGCGAAGGAAGTTCGTTCTATGGCTGAGAAGATGATCACGATTGCAAAGGATGCCAACAGCGTGGATGGTGCTAATTCCCTGCACAATAAGCGTCAGGTGTTCGCATACGTGACGAAGGAGAGCGTCGCAAAGAAGCTCTTTGACGAGATCGCCCCCCGTTATGCTGAGCGCAACGGCGGTTACACCCAGATGGTGAAGATCGGCCCTCGCCGCGGTGATGCGGCTGAGATGGCGATCATCAAGCTGGTCTGATCTCAAATCGCATAAAAAGGGATGCTCCGCTTTTCTGCGGGGCATCTTTTGTTTATATAGTGGCGATGATTGCTTATTGTATTCTATCTGCCGCTATGCTATAATGAGACAAAGATATAACTGCAAAAACTGATTTGATTTGGAGAAGAAGCTATGATTGATCATCAGGAATTTCGTGTGCGTGCAAGGGAAATTGTCCGGCTGCTTACCCGCAGCGAGAAGCTGGGTTTGCTGACAACACATCAGGAAGCCGTCCCGCGGCTGAATCTGCCGGAGTTTTACATCGGCGGGGAGGTAGCGCGGGGCTACATCGGGCGCGATGCCGAACACTGGTCAACGGTTTTTCCGCAGCCGATTGGTCTGGCAGCGACCTTTCACCGCGATTTGCTTCGGGAGATTGGCAGGATCGCCGGAGATGAGTGCCGTGCCTATTTCAACGCCGGCGAAAAGGGGCATCTCTGCGTTTGGGGGCCGACCGTTGACATGGAACGTGACCCGCGCTGGGGTCGTACTGAGGAGGCTTACGGCGAAGATGTGCTGCTCACCGGCGAACTGACTGCCGCTTATACGGCAGGGCTCGCGGGGGATGATCCAGCGTATTTCAAAACCGTGCCGACACTCAAGCATTTTTGTGCAAATAATCGCGAAAAACATCGTTCTTCTGAGAATTCTGTTTTGCCGCCGCGCCTGAAGTATGAGTATTATTATGCGGCGTTTATGCCCGCAATCCGGTATGGCGGGGCGCGCAGCGTCATGACTGCGTACAATGAAATCAACGGGATTCCGGCGCTTTGCAATCCCGACCTGAACCGCATCCTGAAGGATGACTGGGGAATGTGGTTTGCGGTGACGGACGGCGCTGATTTTCAGCAGACTGTGGTTGCGCACCGGTATTGCGGACAGCATTCCGCAGCGTATGCGGATGCCGTCAAGGCGGGCTGTGACATCATGACGGATAATCCGGATCTGACCCGGATGGCTGCGGAAAAGGCGCTTGCCGACGGTTTGCTGACCGAGGATGCACTTGACCGCGCAATCGAGAATGTGATTTATGCGCGGCTGCGGCTGGGCATGGGCGCAGCCGACTGTCCGTATGACAGCATCACGAAAACGGTGATCGGCAATGCGCACGCACAGGCGGTCAATCAGCAGGCTGCGGAAGAACAGATTGTCCTGCTCAAAAATGACGGTCTGCTGCCGCTGCGGGATGCGCCGCAGCGCATTGCAGTTGTGGGTGCGCTGGCGGACGAAAATCTCAAGGACTGGTATTCCGGTGTGTACCGCGATGCGGTTACGGTGTGCGAGGGGATGCGCCGTGCATTTCCTGCAAGCGAGATTGTGCATGACAGCCTGTGGGACATCGTCACAGTTCAGACCGCAGACGGCAGATTTCTCTGTGTTCAGCCGGATGGTTCTGTGCGGGCGGAATCCGGTGAGGCGGGCGAGGACGCGCAGTTTGAGCTTCAGGACTGGGGCGGCGGCTGGCGGAATCTTTATTCCCCGAAATACGCGAAATATCTGCGTTTTGCAGATGACGGCACGCTGCGTCTGCAAGAGCGGCAGATATTTGACTGGTTTACACGGGAATCCTTCCGGATGTGCGACACGCCCGATGGCACGGTCATTGAGGAGATGCTGCAAAAGAAGCGCATGACGGTTCAGCCGGACGGCACATTGCGGTTTGCTTCTGCACGGACGGTTTCGCCGGATTGCCTGTTTTCACTGAATCCCGTCAGCCGCGGAATTGACCGTGCAAAGAAGCTTGCGGCGGACTGCGGCACGGTTATTTTCTGTACGGGCAATCATCCGGTGCAGACTGCGAAGGAATGCTATGACCGCAGGACAATTGCGCTGGATGTGCAGGCTGGAATGGCGCAGGCGATTGCGGCGGTGAATCCGCAGACGGTGATGCTGCTGATTTCCGGTTATCCCTACGCAATTTGTGCGGAACAGGAAGCGCTGCCGGCGATTCTTTGGAGCAGTCATGCGGGTGCGCCGCTTGGAACTGCTGCCGCGCGTGTGATTTCCGGTGCGGTTAATCCGGCGGGGCGGCTGCCGATGACGTGGTATCGGTCTGAGGCGGAACTGCCTGCTATGAAATGCTACGACATCGTGCGGACCGGCACAACCTATCTGTGGTTTCGCGGAAAACCGCTGTATCCGTTCGGATACGGGCTTTCCTATGCTGCATTCCGGTATCACAAGCTGGAACTTGCCCATTGCGGCGGCGGCTGCATTGCCCGCGTGACAGTGGAAAACATTGCGCAGACAGACGGCGATGAGGTCGTGCAGGTTTACTTCACTGTGCCGCAGTCTGATGTGATCCGTCCCGCCAAAAAGCTCTGCGGATTCTTGCGCGTCCGGCTTGCAGCAGGGGAACGGCGTACTGTTGATGTGCCGGTTCCTGCGTATATCCTGCAAATATACGACACCCGCAGTGAACGGATGCTGACGGAATTGGGTGTGTACCGGTTCTTTGCGGGCGGTTCATCTGCTGATTTGCCGCTGACGGCAGATCTGGAAATTGCAGGGGAGAAGCTTCCGCTGCGCCGCTCGCATTTTCGTGCGGAAATGTTCGATTATACGGACGAAACGACAATCGGGTGGTCAAGGGTACGGCAGGCACATTATGTGCGGGAAATGGGCTGGGGCAGTTTCGTCTGCTATGACGGTGTTGCGTTTTCCGGCATGAAAACGCTCACTCTGACCGCTGCTGCGCTGCTGGGTGCGGCGGAAATCCGTGTGAAGATCGGTGAGACGGAGGTTTCCTGCACCGTACCGCCCGCCGACAGCTTTGATGCACCGTCTGCCTGTACGGCAGCACTGCCGGAGTGCCTGCCTGATTCCGGCACACTGATGCTTTGTCTGGGTGAGGGTACTGCGTTGTACGACATCTCACTTGCACCGTAATAAACGCCCCGAAGTGATCGAGTGACCGCTTCGGGGCGTTTTTTGCCCGTGGTTTCTGCGAAAATACTGCGTTGCCGATTCGCATTCCGGAAAGGCTTGTCAGACTGATACTATGTGCTGAGTTGTTCGCGTAAAAACAGCAGGATTTTCTTCTCCCGCCGCGAGACCTGCACCTGTGTCATGCCAAGCTGCGCGGCGGTTGCTGCCTGTGTGCAGCCCTGTTCATAGCGCAGGGCAATGAGTTTTCGGTCCTGCGCAGACAGCAGCGCAAGTACCTGATGCAGCGCCATGCGGTTTTCAATGTCCTGTGCGGGGGACGGCACGGGTATATCCAGAACATTCTCGCCGTCCTCATTGGAAACGGTCAGAGACATTGGAGTTTGTGCGGCACAAAGTGCCTCTGCAATCTCCTCCGGAGGCAGATCCAGCGCGGCTGCAATCTCGGAGACAGAAGGTTCTCTGCCGCTGCTTTGCCGGAGTGTCTCTGCCGTCCGCATTGCTTTGACGGACAATTCATACAGCCGCCGCCCCATGCGTATGCTGCCGCTGTCACGGAACAGATGCCGGATTTCGCCCATGATGACCGGCACAGCGTAGGTTGAAAAGCAGACACCGCGTGTGTCGTCAAAGGCATTGACCGCTTTCATGAGACCAAGACAGCCCGCGGAATACAGCTCCTCATATTCGATGCCGCGGCTGCGGAAACGGTTTGCGCAGAGATGCACCAGCCCAAGATGATCCTCAGCCCTGATCGCCATTGCTGAGCTTCTTTCGCATGGTGATGACAGTCCCTTTGCCGGGCTTGCTTGTCACGTTCAGACGGTCTGTAAACCCCTGCATGACCGTAAACCCAAGCCCTGCGCGTTCCTCTGCGGGCGCACTCGAATACAGCGGCTGCATTGCCTGTTCGATGTCTGCAATGCCGCATCCTCTGTCTGCAATGCGAATATGGATCACGCGGTCAGGCAGAAGCCGCACCGTGACGGTCACATCGCCGGCTTCCATGCCGCGGTACGCATGAACGATGCAGTTTGTGACGGCTTCGGAAACGGCAGTCCGGAGATCGGCCAGTTCTTCGACTGTGGGGTCTAGCTGTGCCGCGAACGCACAGACCATTGTGCGGGCAAATCCCTCATTTTCGGAGCGTGCAGGGAATGTGCAGCGGAGTTCATTCAGTTTCTTCATGATCCTGTTCCTTTCCTTCTGCGGGCGATGTATTGCGGATAACGGCGAGGCGGTCTGTACCGGAAATGCGCAGCACCTTTCGGATTTGCGGGGATGGGTTGTGGATTTCCAGTGTACCGCCGTACTCATCGGTGAGGCGTGATCGCCCCATAATCAGTCCGATACCGGAGCTGTCCATGAAGGTGACACGGCGGAAATCGAGGATGACGACGGGCGGGAGCTGATCGCGGACGGCAAAGTCGATGGTTTCGCGGATTTCTTTTGCGTGGTGGTGATCGAGTTCACCGCTGAGGAGGGCTGTGAGCCGGTTCGGCTCGGATTTGAGTTCTACCATAGCGAGAAATTCCTTTCTGTAGGTTTTATGCTATTATTGTACCGCATTCTCTCTGCAAAACCTGTCGAATGGGGGCGGGCAGCGCCCGCAGGCAATATGCTGAAGTTCTTTGCAGGCGTGCCTGTCATCAGAGGCGCCGGATCCATTTGAGGGGCACTGCGTTTTTATGCGTTTCGGCATTGAATTTTTCTGTATAGTATGGTATAATAAAACAGAACATTCCAACGAAAACGATGCTGCATGATTTTGGGAAGCAGAGCGAAAAGCATCACCGGAATATCCCCGTGAATGCGCTCCGCCGGGAAATCATCGCAGACAAACAGAACGTTAACCCATAAAAGGAGATCCAAAATGGTTTATGTGACCGGTGATACCCACGGTGAATTTTCGCGGTTTCAGTCGTCTGTGCTGAAAGGCGCAGGTGCGAATGATGTCGTGATCGTCTGCGGCGATTTCGGCTTTTTCTGGAACGACAGTAAGGCGGAGCTGAAAGCCCGCAAAAAGCTCGAAAATCTGAAGTTTACCGTCGCGTTTGTGGACGGCTGCCACGAGAATTTCGATATGCTCGAAAAATATCCCGTGACGGAATGGTGCGGCGGCAAGGCGCGCGTCATCATGCCGAACCTCATTCACCTGATGCGCGGCGAAATCTATACCATCTGCGGCAAAACCTTCTTCACGTTCGGCGGCGGACACAGTCAGGATTTTGAATACCGGACTGCCGAAAACTGGTGGGAACGGGAACAGCCGACCCGCAGTGAGATTATGTATGCAGTCGAGAATCTCAAATCGCACGGCAATGCGGTGGATTATATCATCACGCATGAGCCGCCTGCCTCCCTCAAGGATTGTCTGCGCGTGGATACATGGCAGCGGCTGGAAGTTCATGCTTTCTTTGAAGATCTCACGCAGGTTTGCAGCTTTTTCCAGTGGTATTTCGGCAAATGCCATCTCAATCGCTATGTGCCGGTGAAGTATTATGCCGTTTTTGATGAGATCTATCCGCTGCGTGATACGATGGGCAAGGCGATCACCGCGCCGCTTTCCCCGCTGAATCTCCCCGATGATCCGGATTTGCCGGAACAGGATGCCGATGCGGATGCGGAGGATTGATCATGGGTGATCTTGCGAAAGAACAACTTGAAGAAGCCGGTCAGGCGGTCGGGGAAGCGGTTGAGCATACCACCGGACTGTTTGAGAAGTTGCTCAATCAGTTTGCGAATTATCTGCCGACAGCGCTGATTGCACTCGCTGTTTTTCTCATCGGAATGCTGCTCAGCAGGCTGCTGCTGAAAATCATCGGCCATGCAATGGGAAAAACGAAGATGAACGAGACGGCAAAAAGTTTCAGCCGGTCACTGGTGCGCATTCTCTGCGTGACGCTGCTGATTATTATCTGTCTCTCAATCCTCGGCGTACCGATGGCGTCGATCATCACGGTAGTCGGTGCGGCAGGTGTGACGGTCGGTCTGGCGCTGCAAAATGCCCTCTCGAATCTCGCCGGCGGATTTGTCATCATGCTTTCAAAGCCGTTTCGGGCGGGCGATTATATCATCGCGGGCGGCAAAGAGGGGGTTGTGGAATCCGTGACGATCCTCCACACACAGCTCCGCACGCGCGATCACCGGTTCATTTACCTGCCAAACAGCATTGTCTCGGCGGGTGCGGTGGAAAATCTCACGCAGAAAGGCGAGCTGCGGCTTGCCGTTCCGGTGACGGTCTCCTACAGCACTGACATCAAAACCGCGCGTGACGTGCTGCTCAAGGCAGTCTATGAAACGGAACATATCCTGAAAAAGCCTGAAGCTGCTGTGAGCGTCACGGAACTTGGCGATCACGGCGTCGTGCTGTGTATCTACTGCTGGGTGAAGCCGGAATTCTGCACACAGGCAGAGGCGGCTGTCAGGGAGGCAGCGAAATATGCACTCGATGCCGCCGGCATTGAGATTCCGTATCCGCAGCTTGTGCTGCACAGACAAGGAGAACAGGAATGAACAGTCAATTTCTCGGATTTATCCTGCTGAAAGAACCCGTCTGCGATCTTTCGCAGCTTCCGGATTTGCTCGCGGAACGCTGGCAGACTGCCTGTGAAGATGTGCAGCAAAGCGGCGATGCACTCGTATTTTTCTGCGGCGGTGCAATGGTCTCCGCTGCTTATATGCCTGCGCCCGTTCCGAACGGCGAAGCAGAAGACAATGCGGTTTTCAACTATATGTGGCGCGGCGCAGTCGATGCCGCAAAACAGCATACTGCGCATATCATGATTGCGGTGATCGGCAAAGACTGTAAGCCGCTTCAGGCAGGGGAGATGTTCGTGCGTGCGGCAGAATCGCTTTTGTGTGATCCCAATGCCTGCGGCTTCTATGTAAACGGCACAGTCTATGAGCCGGCGTATTATGTCAAGGCGGCGCAGATGCTGCGCGATGATGTTCTGCCGGTTTACAATCTTGTGTGGCACGGGCTGGGCAGAGAGGAAGACGGCAGATTGCACGGCTATACCATCGGGCTGGAGAACTTCGGCAAGGATGAGATTGAAGTGCTGCACGTCTCGGATGAACCGGCGGCGCTGCTGCTGTTCCTCACACAGCTTTCCGGTTATGTCATCGGACAGGATGTCACGCTGCATGACGGCGAGACCATCGGGTTTACCGCAGATCAGAAACTGCGCATCACCCGCGCAGACAGCGTGGAATTTGACGGAAAACAGACATTGCACATTGAATATCCGGGGTAAGGTTTGACAAACTGCTCACATTGTGCTATAATAAGCCGGAAAGCGCATACATATATTTATGCAGACTGCAAGTGTTATGCAGCCTGAATAGCAGATTCAGAGGTGTAATATGATTGAACTGAAAGCATACCGCGGTCATATCCGCAACTGGGAGGCACTCTGTGAGGAGCTGGATCTCAGCAAATCCCTCGCCCGTGAGGTGCGCGAGCGCGCAATTCTCATCAAGGGCTACGAGAAATGGGGCAATGAACTGCCCGATCATCTCTATGGAATGTTCGCACTGGCACTTTGGGATTCCGATGCGCAGAAGCTCGTATGCATCCGTGACCAGTTCGGTACAAAGCCGTTTTATTACTATCAGACCGCGGACGGCAGACTGCTTTACGGCACGATGATCCGCGAGATCATGGAGCAGGAGGGCTTTGTCAAGGAACTGAATGAGGAAATGCTCCAGATTTACCTCACGCTAACCTATGTTGCCGGTGAGGAGACCTTCTTCAAGGGTGTCAAAAAGCTGATGCCCGGCTGCCTGCTGGAATGGCAGAACGGCAAATATACGATCACGCGCTACTGGCATCCGACCTATCATCCCGATGATTCCCGCTCGATTGCAGAGTACGCCGATGAGATTCACACCACGCTTCAGCACATTATGACTGAGGTGAAAACTGCCGGTGAGACCGCAGAATCCTTCCTCTCCGGCGGCGTCGATTCCTCCTACGTGCTGGCAATGTCTGATGCAAAGCGCGCAGATTCCTGCGGCTATGAGGAGGAGCGCTTTGATGAATCCCGTGTGGCTGCCGTGACGGCGCAGCTTCTGGGTGTGGAACACAGCGTTGCGAAGATTTCGCCGGAACAGTATTTCGCAATCGTGCCTTATGTCATGTATAATATGGAACAGCCGCTCGGCGATGCTTCTGCAATCGTCTTTACGCTGGGCTGCATCGCGACAGCGGAACATACCAGACTGTGCTATTCCGGTGAGGGTGCAGATGAATTCTTCGGCGGCTATAATATGTACCGCAATGCGGAACGCTACGGCGAAAACCTCAAGACCTTCTATGTCGGCAATACCAACATCATGAAGGAGGACGAAAAGGAACGCATCCTTCAGCATTACAATCCCGAAGTGCTGCCGATTAAGCTGGTCGAAGACATCTATGCAGAGGATGAGGGTCTCGATCCGCTTACGAAAATGTCGGATGTCGATATTCGCATCTGGCTGGAAGGCGACATCTATCTCAATGTTGACAAGATGAGTACCGCAGCGGGTCTGGAAATCCGGATGCCGCTGACCGACAGACGCATTTTCGATATTGCTTCGCGGATGCCCTCTGCCTATAAGGTCAATGCGGAACAGAATAAGGTTGCATTCCGCATGGCTGCCGCGAAGGTTTTGCCGGAGGAAATTGCCTTCCGCAAGAAACTCGGTTTCATTGTCCCGATCCGTCTCTGGCTGGCAGATGAACAGTTCAACGGCGATGTCCGCAGACTGCTGACCAGCGAGATCTGTGCAAAATTCTTCAAGCCCGCAGAGATTCAGGCAATCTACGATGAATATGTCGGCGGCAATTCGGATCTCTGGCGCAAGATCTGGACGATCTACACCTTCCTTGTGTGGTATGAGGAATACTTTGTGAAACGGTGAACGTGATGAACGAATGCGATACCTGTGCATATTATGCGTATGATGAGGACTGGGAGTGCTGGGTCTGCGAAATGGATCTCGATGAAGATGAGTACGCGAGACTGCTGCACGATTCCCGCGCACACTGTCCCTATTACCGTGACGGCGATGAGTATAAAATCGCCGCAAAACAATAACCGCATCTGAAAAAACGGAGCGCCTTCTGAGAGGTTCTCCGTTTTCATTTATGCTCTTGGGGATTGCTGCATCTGACGTGTAAAGAATCATCTTTGCTTTCCGGATCTACAGGCGTACGTGAATGGGAAATGCGCTTTTTTCAGTTGGAAGGCGTACTTTTTCGTGTATCCCCATTGACATTTTTTGCCTGATATGCTATAATGATGCTACAATAGCATATCAGGCACACGGTTCCGCGCAAGCCGCGGATGAGAGGGAAGGGCGGTGAAAATCCGCCGCAGCTGCCACTGCCGTTACAGTCGGATTACTTGCCGCGTGCCGCTGCGGACAGGTGTGTATCATTACGCACACATTTTTGGGTAAGAAAAGTGCAGCCGCCTGACAGTCCCGGCTGTATCTCTGTGCCGCGGGCTGCGGTTGACTGCGCTCTTTTCCGGATTCCGGAGAGGGCGGTTTTTTATGCGCGGAGGTCAGCTATGAACGCAGAAGAACGCAAAGCCTATGCAGTCTCGCTGCTGCGGAATATGCAGTTTCGCTTGCAGGAACAGGGCATCGAACGTCTTCCGCAGCGCAGCGATTTTTCCGCTGAAGATTTCGTGCTGCTGAAAGCCGCGTTCGGACCGTTCCCGCGCGCACTCGAAGCGGCAGGCCTCAAACAGCCGCGTGCTGATGACCGTGAAGAAAAGCAAAAACAGCGGCGCATCGCTGCAAAACGAAGCCGGAACATCGCCCGAAAGGAAGCTAAATCTGCTGAAAAGAACAAAGGAGATCATTGACATGAAAAAGACAACTGTTTGCATCATCGCTTCTGCACTTATGCTCCAGACAGCACCGCTGTTTCTGCACGCATCTGCGGCAGATTCCGTCAAAATGAAGGTTACGATCACCGGCGCGGGTGAGATCAAGGTCGCGGCGGAGGAAATTACCGTGACGGACAAGGACGGCGATGAAAAACTCACCATCAATGACGCACTGATCATTGCACACGACCAGTTCTACGAGGGCGGCGCGGCTGCCGGTTATACCAGCGCAGAAACCGATTGGGGTCTCAGCATCAAGAAAATCTGGGGCATTGATAACGGCGGCAACTACGGTTATACGGTCAACAATGTGTTTGCAATGGGTCTAACCGATCCGGTATCCGAAGGCGACTGGCTTTATGCATACGCCTATAAAGACGGTTATTCTGACGAATATACGTACTTTGAAGGCGATCCGGGCAAGAAGGTGCAGGATGCCAAAACCGGTGATACTGCGGAACTGAAGCTTGTCGGTACGTATTATGACAGCGATGCGAAGGGAATGAAGCAGGAGCCGATTGCAAATGCGGTGATCACCGTCAACGGCAAGGAAACCTCCTATAAAACCGACGCTGAGGGCAAGGTTAGTCTGCCGGTTGAAACCGCCGGCAATGTGGTAATCAGCGCGAATTATACCGGAAAGACGATAGTTCCGCCGATTGCAAAGCTGAATGTGACGGCTGCGGAGACAACCAGCACGACCACCGCAGCGACGACTGCTGCAACGACGACATCTGCCTCCGCAACAACCACCACTGCGAAGGCAGTCACCACGAAAGCGACCACGACGAAGGCTGGCGCGACAACGAAAGCAGGTACAACGACGGCAGGTGCATCCAAGACCGGTGACAGCACCGCGATTCCGGCACTCGCGGTCACGGGCGTGCTGGCGCTGGGCGCTGCATTTGCAACGCGCCGCCGCAATGCGTAATTGGAAATATCTTGCAGCCGGAGTCCTCGCTGCGGGCGTGTCCCTCAGCGGACTCCGGCTGTTTTCACACGCCGCTGCGTATGATGCGCAGATTCCGGCGTATGCTGAGGAGATTCTTGCAGCACAGTGCGGCGGTCAGGATGTGCAAAGCTGGATTGACAACGAACTGCCCGCAATGGTCGGAAACAGCAGTCCGGATTGGTATGCGATGGCGCTGTCGCATCAGGGCTATGATCTTTCGGCATACGCGGATGCGCTCGAAAACTACATAGATACGAATGAAATCACATCAGCTACATCGCGCGAACGAATGGCTCTGGCTTTGTGCGCCTGCAAGACGCCTGCTCCTGCTTGCTGTGCAGAGTTGCTGAAGAATTCAGCGGGGCAGCTTGGGATTATGAGCTGGATTTTTGCGCTTCATTTGCTGCATAACGGTGTGAACAGTGCGCAATATCGTACAAATGATGTTGCAGATATTCTGGTGGACTATCAGCTTGCGGACGGCGGATGGGCGGTCTCCGGTGTAAATGGAGACACTGACGTTACTGCGATGACTTTACAGGCGCTCGCACCTTGCATTGGCAGGCAAACGATCTCGGATGCAGTTGAAAGAGGCGTGAATTTTCTAGCAGATACGCAGTTATCAAATGGCGGATATCAAAGCTGGGGAACAGAAAATCCCGAAAGCACAGCGCAGGTCTGGATTGCACTGTCTGCGCTCGGAATTGATCCGCTTACCGATGAGCGCTTTATCAAAGACGGAACAATATTAGAAAGTCTGCTGGAATATCGAACCGGAAACGGGCAATATTGTCATATAAAAGACGGGGCTGCCAACAAAATGGCAACCGTACAGACGTATCTTGCATACCGCGCAGCAGAAATGTGCGAAAATAACGAAGGTTCGTTGTTTTTATTTGCAAATCAGGCGGATGAGCCTGTTGAACCGGCGGTAACCAGCACAGTGCAGACGGCGCAGGGAAAAGCGGGTGTGACGGCACAGCAAATACAGTCAGCGAGTGGATCCGAGTCTGAGGGAACTGTTCCCGCGAAAACAGGATCATCAACAGAAGGAACTACGAAAACAAACGTATCTGCGACGAAATTAACAACAAACACAACGGAATGCAAGACATCAGACAGTGCATCAGAAGAAATCACTGATACAGCAATATTGTCTCAAATATCAACCAAAATAACCACTGCTGTAACGGGAGATCAGTCCGTGCAATCTATGAAACGGTATACATACCGCCTTCCGGCAACTGTGGTTACATTGGCAATATTTACTGTAATAGCTGGATTTTTCTATATCCGCAAGAAACGATCCTACAAGACATTTCTTACGATAGCAGGTGCGGCTGGCGCTGCCATTCTCCTGATCTGGACGCTGCGGTTTGAAACGAAATCGCAATATTACACCAAAACGGATCATGTGGGCGGCGGGAGCGTTACGATGTCGATTCGATGTGACGTCATTTGCGGGCTTCTTGGAAGTGAGGCGTTTCCCGCGGACGGCGTGATTATGCCGGAGACGACGTTATCAATCGAAGAAAACGAGAGCGTGCTGACGCTTCTTTACGATGCGGTGCGCGAAAATGCGTTGCAAATTGAGGTGGACGGTGTGAGCAATGGAGTGCTTGAAACCGCGTATGTACGTGGAATTGAGCATCTTTACGAGTTCGATTTCGGTGATTTGTCCGGATGGACATATACTGTAAACGGAGAGCGGCCACCGGTTGGATGCGGCGCATACACGCTGCGTGACGGTGATGTGGTCGTCTGGGCATATACGGTCGATTTATAACAATATTGCGGAGGTGATCGCTTGCGCGCGTTTGAGTCCATGAATCCGGCAGCAGTTGCAGTGCATCTGCTGCTGACGGCTTGTATCACAATTTTTTGCATGGAACCGGTCTTGCTGACACTTTCACTGTTATGCGGCATCCTTTTTTTCTTCACCCAAAATGGATGTAAAAACGTGGGATTTCATGCTGTTGCACTTGGAATTCCTGCACTGTTTGCGGTGATCAATCCGTTGTGGAATCAGCATGGAAGCACGGTTTTGTTTTTTTTGAATGATCGCGCAATCACAGTGGAAGCCCTCATTTATGGTGCAGTAACCGGAATCCGGCTCGCTGCGGTTTTGTATTGGTTTCGTTGTTTTTCGGACTTGATGACGAGTGAGAAATTGTTTTACCTTTTTCGCTTTTTGTCACCGCAGCTTGCATTGATCTTCTCTATGGCTGTCAGAAACTTGTCACTGTTTCGTCAGCAAATGCGCAAAATTCAAGAATCTCAACGCGCACTGGGCCTTTATCGTGAAGGCCATTTGATAGATGATGTACGCGGCGGACTGCGCATTTTCTCAATTTTGTTAACATGGGCGCTGGAAAATGGAATCATTACTGCGAATAGTATGTCCGCCAGAGGCTACGGATGCGGAAAACGAAGCAGTTACGCTATTTTTAGATGGAAGATCTCCGATGTGGTTCTCTTTGTTATAACAATCTTGCTCACGGTGGCTGTTTTGCAATCGCTTATGAGCGGAAACATGGCATGGCAGTATTATCCGCGGATTGTATTTCCTTCCGCAACATTCTCCTATTTCTGTGGGCTGACAGCGTATGCAGCTTTGGTGATTCTGCCTTTGATTCATGAGGGAGGGGAGGCATGGAATTGGTATCGCTTGCGGTCGAAAATCTGACGGTTTCGTTTCCGGAAACCGCATCTCCCGTACTCGAAAATGTGAATTTCTTGCTGCATCAGGGTGACTTTGCAGTTCTTTGCGGGCCAACCGGCTGCGGCAAGACAACATTGCTGCGTATTTGCAAGCCGGAGCTGACACCATTATGCGAAAAGCAGGGGCGTGTGCTGTTTGAGGGACAGGATGCCGCATCACTCAGCCGTCTGGATTCTGCTTCTGGAATTGGCTTTGTCATGCAGCATCCGGAGCAGCAGATTGTGACTGACAAGGTCTGGCATGAGCTTGCATTCGGGCTTGAAAATATGGGACTGCCGATTGACGTTATGAATCGCAAAATTGCAGAAATTACGTCATATTTTGATATTGAAGATTTGCTTGACCGCGATCCTGCAACGCTTTCCGGCGGTCAGAAACAGCTTTTGAATCTTGCTTCTGTCATCATTATGCAGCCACGTCTTTTGCTGCTGGATGAGCCGACAGCACAGCTTGATCCGATTGCTGCGGCTGAATTTTTACACACACTTTATCGTCTGAATCAGGATTTTCAGATTACGATTCTCATTGCGGAACACCGGCTGGGAGATGTGCTTCCTCTTGCGAATTCCATGTTGCTGATGGATCGCGGCACAGTTGTTCAGCAAGCTGAACCGCGGCGAATATTGGAGAATCTTGCTCATGATCATCCTGTGCTGCTCGGTATGCCTGCTGCGGTCCGGATTTACCATGCGCTCGGCATGAACGGAACGTGTCCGATCTCGGTCAACGATGCACGCCGTTCCTTGATGCCGCATCTGCAATTTCGTCCTATTTCTGTCTCTGAGACAGCGCCTCAGACTGCCCCTGCGCTTTCCTTCTCCGGCGTGTATTTTCGCTATGAGCGACGTGGTCGGGATATTCTGCAAGACCTCTCCTTTTCGGTTGCCGCCGGCGAGTTGTATTGTCTGATTGGCGGCAACGGCGCGGGCAAATCTACGGTTCTTGCGGTGACTTCCGGTTTGCACCGTGTTTACGCGGGCGAGATCCGGATTTTCGGCCACCGCATTCGGGATTACAAAGACCGTTCGCTGCACCGGAACTGTGTGACGCTTCTGCCGCAGGACGTTCAGACTGTTTTTCTGTGTAATACCGTCCGGGAGGAACTTGCTGAGATTGACCGCGATTTTTCATCGCATTTGCGTGATTTTCCGTTTGATTTAACGCCGCTGCTTGAACAGCATCCCTATGACCTCAGCGGCGGCGAACAGCAAATCGCTGCGCTGGCGAAAGTCATGCTGACGAATCCCCGTCTGCTTTTGCTGGATGAACCGACGAAGGGACTGGATGCGCAGTCGAAACGCTGTCTGGCGGAGGTGCTGCATGGTCTGACGGCGCAGGGCGTTACGGTGCTGATGGTGACGCATGACATCGAATTTGCTGCTGATCACGCAGACCGGGTTGGCTTTTTGTCGCGCGGGCAACTTGTTTCTGCGGATACGCCGCACCGTTTCTTTCCCTCGAATGCGTTTTATACGACAGCAGTCTGCCGCATTGCACGCGGATTCTGCGACGGCGCTGTAACAGTTGATGACATCGCCGAGGCAGCGAAGCAGGAGGATTGTTCATGATTGTGATTCGTTCTGCGCGCATCCGGAAGCTGCTTGGCGTTGCGCTCCCGTTTGCCGTGATGCCTTCGATTGTGCTGTTGCTTCCGCTGGGGCTTCAGGCGCAGTATTACGCATTTGTGAGCTTTTGTCTCGTGCTGATGGCACTGCTGCTGTTCATTTCCGGCTTTGATAAGCGCGAACTCGGCACGCGCCGTCTGATTCTGGTCTCCGTGATGACGGCGCTTTCCGTTCTCGGCAGACTGCTTCCGCTGATCAAGCCGATTACTGCACTGACCATTCTCTCCGCGATTTACCTTGGCAGAGAAGCCGGATTTCTGGTCGGGGCGCTGTCTGCGGTGCTGTCAAATTTCGTGATGGGACAAGGCCCGTGGACGCCTTTTCAGATGCTTGCGTGGGGATTGATCGGGCTGTTCGCAGGCATATTTGCGAAACCGCTGAAGCGTTCACGGGTGCTGCTTTACAGTTACGGACTGTTTTCCGGTATTGCATACTCCATGCTGCTGGATATTTGGACAACTGTCTGGACATACAAGGAGTTCACGTTTACAGAATATGGTGCGGCGCTGATGACTGCCGTTCCGTATACAGTGCTGTATGCGATTTCTAATCTCATTTTTCTTATGGTTTTCGCCAGGACGATCGGGGATAAAATGGAGCGTATTCGCAAAAAATACGGTCTATAGGTCACAAAAGTGTATATTATCTGTTCAATCAGTCAAGATATTTGGTTTGCCTATTGACAAAATTCGTGTTTCGTTGTATAATGTATCCGCTGTTTTGGACAGCACTAGGAGGAATGATACCATGAAGCAGCGAATGATTCTGCTGCTGAGTGCGCTCACAGCACTTGGTCTGACGGCTTGTGCGCCGCTGATCCCTGCTGATGCACCGCTTGCTGACGGCATAGCGCTCCAGACGGAGCAGACCGCGGCAAGCAGTTTTGCTGAGCCTGCTGCGGAGGATCTGCCCGCAGAGACCACATCGGTGCGCGTCACATTTACGGTGGATGCGCCGGTGCTTGCGCCTGCTGCCGAGCCGACCGAATTGGCTGATCCGGTTCCTGAGCCTGTGGCGGAGACCACATTGACCGCAGCGGAAACGGCTGCGACAGAGGTCACGGAAACGGAAATAACCGCAGTTACGACTGAGAAAACTGAGCCGCTTGCACATATTTACAGAGATTTTGGAAGCAGCATCTGGCTTGCGAAAGAGTTTGAGAGTGAGCCGGGGCATTATTATTTGTTCTACGGTGACGGCAGCGGTGCGAGCCGCGATCCGGAAACGTGGACACCGATTCCTTTCACGTATGAGATGGAATCTGCGGATTGTGCAATGTTTCATTTTTGCAGCGCAGATGATATGTCGCCTGCGGGGGTTCACTGGCTCAGCGATACGGCTGTCCAGCTGACGTGGCACAGCGGCACTGTCCTGACGCTGAATTATGTGCAGGCATACGATCCCGATTTCCAGCCGTAAAACGGAATCAGCAGGATTTATGAACGAACAATGCAAAACAGCGGAGAACCTTCTGACGGGTTCTCCGCTGTTGGTTTGTCAGATAAGGTCTCGCTGCACGATGCGCTGTAATGCAGCTCCTGCCTCTCTCTCCAAAAAGTCAGGTTACCGTTTCATCTTTATGATTCTGATCTTCTCCTTTTTCAGAAAATGGCGGTATGCAGCGAAAGATACGACAGTATCAAAAGCATTTCCGAAGCCGAACATCAGCGCGATCCCGATGAGCGTTGGCTTCCATACTCCGCACAGATACAGAATGAAGAACGCTCCGTAATAAACGCTGTTCGTCACAACGGATTCAAACAGCATATATGTCGTTTTGCCTCTGCCGTAAAATGTTGCGTCGCATACATTCTGGAATGCGAATAACACATAGAATCCCAGCAGCACCATAACAAGCCTGAATAGCTTATCCACATCGCTGAAATTCAGGATGTATCGCATAAACGGCTTGTAAAGCGGGATGGAGACTATCCAGACCAGGCACGTTAATGCAGTAACGGCAAAGTATCCGGGCGTATTGTTCCGGACAGCGTTCTCATCTGTGGCGGTTTCCTGTTTAATCAGCTCACCCAGCTGAAGAACCGGCAGCAGCAGCCAGCCCCAGATGAAGTTGTTGGCTACCCAGTAGGTTCCCTGCTCTCCGACCATGTTTACCATGCGTGATACCATCAGCATATAGGCGATGTTTCTGACAAAAGATTCAAGTCCGGAGATACCGCCAATCCTGCCAAAATCCTTCATCCATTCAAACGAGAGCTTGTTCTTCCCAAAGATCGGATATCCGCATTTGCTGATCAGGACAGCGGCTGTCACAAACAGGATCAGGTTTGAGATGATATTGGAGATGCCGATTCCGTTTACGCCGAGCTGAAGCGATACCGGCAGATTGGAAACAAGCAGCGTGTCAAGCATGATGCTCAGTATGAGTTTTGCAGCCGTGATCGCATAGACAAGCTGATCTCTGCCGACGGTAATCAGCGCAACGCAGAGAAAACTATACAGGATGCCAAAGACATTTGCTGCACACTCGATACGGATATAGCTTGCCGACTCTGAGAGGATGTCAGGGGATACCGCCATGAGTTTCAGCAGCGGACGCACAAATATCATCACAGCCGCAGAGCTAACCGCATATATGCCGAGCGAGACGAGCAGTCCGCTCCGGATTCTGTTGGCGTATGCTTCTTTGTTTGCAGCCGCCTGTCCCATAAAGAAGTAAAGCGGCAGAATGATCGCTTCGTTTATGACTTCATACAGCAGATTGACCCATGACAGCTGTCCTGCAATCGAGTACGACCATTCTCCCGGCAGCTGTCCGAGAAAGAATGTCCGCAGTGTTGTGTACAGAGCCGGACAAAGCCCCATGACAAGCAAGGCAAGAAACATTCTCCAGTTGATGTTCTTCCATGAACGCATGATCTTTTCCATTTGATACCTCCGTGACACGAATCGTATGTCAATTTCAAAAAATGCAGCAAATACCTGCAAATTCTATACAGAAACAGCGGAGAACCTTCTGAAAGGTTCCCCGCTGTTTTATTTGTGTGCTAAGGATGCGCCTGCTGTCCGCTTAATCCGTGTAAACGGCGGGGCTCTGCGGGATCGGGAAGCCGGTGCCGAGAAAGTAATCGAGGTGCGGCGGCTGATTGTAGCCGTTATTCTGCGCCGCAACCTGCACACGGTACTGCGGATCGTGCATCAGCGAAACGATGCCGTATTCGGTTGCATAGGTCGTCGTAAAGACGCGCACGCCGCTTGCATCGCTCAGCCCGAAGATCAGCTCCTCGCGCCAGTCTCCGAACAGATCACAGGTCAGGCAGGCATTGGACTTGGAATAGTTGTTGTAGACAACGCCGTTTCCGGTGAACTCTCTGCCCTTCTGATAGCCGTCAACCATTGTGCGGTCGAGCAGTTCGCGTTCGAGATCGCCGTCCCAGTAGACGACTGAATTCTGTCCCCATTTCGTGACAGCCGACCAGTCGCAGATTTTCTCTCCGGTCACGCAGTCATAGACCACGGCATTGTGCGAGCCGACCATTTCCGCGCCCTGATTGCCGGGGATGAAGTTATCCGCGAGGGCTCTGCCGGTATCGCCGCCCGCGGTCTCGCGGAACAGCACCTTATTGGTCTTTGCGTCGCGCAGGATCGTGCCGAAATCCACCTTTGTGCCGTTGGGATGCACCTGATCTTCTAGGCACTGGAAGATCTCCAGCCCCGGATTGGTGGGGTCAAAGTCACCGATGTGAATTGCATCGCCGTGCGCAAGGCTGGTGGTGGAATAGAGCTTGCCGTTGTCATCCACGATACCGGAGCCGTACACGACTTCCTGTCTGCCGTCGCCGTCCACATCTGCCGCGAGAATATGGTGGTTGCCGTCGCCGTAGCCGGCAGCAGATTTGTTGTTTCCGGTATCAAAGAGCCAGCGCTGCTTGAGTTTCTTATTCTGCACATCCCATGCAGCAATGGCAACGCGCGTATAGTAGCCTCTGCCGAACACCGCCGAAGCATTCTCACCGGAGCCGCCCAGATACGCAACGCATCCGGTCATGCGGTCCACGCGGTTGCCCCATGTATCGCCCCAGTCACCGACATTTCCTCTGCCGGGGACATAGTCCACGGTATCGAGCGCTGCGCCGGTTTTGCCGTCAAAGAGCGTGAGATATTCCGGGCCGGAGATGATGCGTCCGCTGGGTGCATAGGAGCCGTCGCGCAGCTTCATCTGGGTTGTATCGCGGTAATCCTTCGAGCCGTCACCGATGACCTTGCCCGTGCCGTCGGTCGTACCGTCGGCGGTTTTGCAGATCATCTCTGCGCAGTTATCGCCGTCGAAATCATAGACCATAAACTGCGTATAGTGCGCACCTGCACGGATATTGATGCCGAGATTGATGCGCCAGACCTTCTCGCCGCTGAGCCGGTAGCAGTCAATGATGACCGGACCGGTATAGCCGGCGTCGGCGTTGTCGTGGGAATTGGAGGGATCCCATTTCACGAACAGTTCATACTGTCCGTCGCCGTCGATGTCACCGACGGAGCAGTCATTGGGGGCGTAGGTATACTCCACGCCGTCGGGCGTTTTGCCGCCTGCGGGGCGATCCATGATGATGTCGAAATATGCGCCGGATGTGCCGGAATTGAACGAGGAGAGCTTGGTTGCGGCGCAGGCAAATTCAGTGCATTTGTCGCCCTGATAGACGTCAACTGTATAGTTGTCTGCGGTTGTGCCGGCGGCATCGAGATAATTGGATGCATCCTTGACCGTGCCGGTATAAATCGGGGGCGTCTGACCGTTTTTGAAGACCTCATAGCGCGTGTTCTCATCGTCTGTGCCGAGAATGCGCCAGCTTACCAGAATGCCCTTGTTCGTATTTGCCGCAATGACGCCGCGGTCAAGGTTTTCAACGCGGAGTGCGCCGGGTTTCGGCGCTTTGGTGAGGGCATCTGCGGGTGCATCAGTCGGTTCGATTTCCAGATAGTCCATATTCGGACCGCCGCCGCTGCCGGCAGAGACCGTCTTGATCGTGTTTTCGCCTTTTTTCAGCGTCATGACGACCGAGACCGTATCCCAGTTCGTCCACGCTTCGGTATACGGGAAACTGACTTTGAGCGATTCAGCAGCCCCGTTGACCGTAATCTGCACCGGACGGGCATCGTCGGCGCTGCCGCCGTTTGCATAGCGGAAGGTGAGTTTGTAATTGCCGTCTGCGGGCGCATCGACCGTCCATGTGAGGCTGCTGCCGATTTCATTGTTGTAATTCCAGTAGCCTTCGCCTTCAAATCCGGCGTTGGTATCCTCATTCCAGCCGTTTTCGCCGGCGGCTTCGATTGCCCAGTAGCGCTGCGGGCCGGTCGTGACGTGCCATTCTGCGCCGGCAGGAAATTCGGTGATTTCCGTCAGGAGAAATTGCTGGAGCAGTTTTGCATCTGCTGCGGTAAATGCACCGTCCGCATTGGTATCAACCTGTGCGTTTGGATAGGCAGCATCGCCGGAGATGAGTGCCTGCTTCATGAGTGAGAGGTCAGCGGCGGTGAGGACACCGTCCCCGTTGAGATCCGCAACGATGCCTTCGGCGGCAGCGGTCTGCGGGAAAGCGGCAGTCAGGCTGCCAAGCATTGTGAGCGATGCGGCACAGGATACTGCACGTCTGAATGTGTGTTTCATGTTCAAATCCCCCTTAAACATCAAATTATTTATGGTGTGCGTCTAATCTGTCAAGTACATCATACCATAATTGATTTGCATGAGACAATGCACAATTATCTCCACTTTCTGCGGAATTGTACTATCATTCCTGAACAAAGAGCGGCAGGAGGGTCTGCGTGGTGACATCGCAGAGCCCGTGCGTGGTCATTTTGAGTGCGGGGATGACGGTCAGCGAGACGAACGCCATATTCATGAACGGCGAGATATTCTCCGGCACGCCCATAGCATGGACGGCTTCGTTGAGGGTACGGTTTTGTGCTGCAACGGTCTCCGCGTCCTTGTCGCTCATCAGACCTGCAACCGGCAGGGGGAGTTCTGCGAGAATTCTGCCGTCACAGACCGCAATGCTGCCGCCGCCTGTCTCGCGGATGCAGTTTGCCGCGAATGCCATATCGGCGTCATTTGTGCCGATGACAATGAGATTATGCGAATCGTGCGAGACCGATGCTGCAATTGCGCCGCGCTGCAATCCCGCACCCCGGATGAATCCCAGCCCTCTGTGACCGGTGTTTCTGTGGCGCTCCACGACGGCGAGCTTGAGAATATCGCGGGCGGTGTCGATGCCGTTATTCTGCGTAAAATCGAGTGTTTCGTGCAGCTCATCGGTGAGGAGCTGTCCGGCGCGCAGGGCGATCACGCGGCATTTGCCCGCCTGCGGTTCAATGTGAAAATCGGCTGCCGTGAGCGGATCCAGGTGGAAGGAATGCAGCTCCCTTGCCCATTGCTCCGTATGCACAGGCGGTGCAGCAATCGGCTTGCAGACGCCGTTTTCGACGACACATTCGCCGCTGCTGTAGACATCGCGGACATCCACGCTGTCAAGATCGCGCAGCACGAGCAGATCAGCGCGGTAGCCCGGCGCAATCGCACCGGCATCCCGAAGCTGAAAGCACTGTGCGGCGTTGCGGGTAGCAGCCTGAATGCAGCGCACTGCCGATTTGCCCGCTCTGACCGCCATCCGGATGATGTGGTCGATGTGACCGTCGCGGAGGAGGTCGGCGGGGTGCTTGTCATCGGTGACGAGCAGGCAGCGGTCACAGTAGGGCGGATCGAGCATGGGCAGCAGCGCCTCAAGATTGCGTGCGGCTGTGCCCTGCCGGATCATGAGCCACTGTCCCTTGCGGATGCGTTCCAGCCCTTCCTCTGCGGAGGAGCATTCGTGGTCGCTGCGGATGCCGGCGGCAATGTAGCGGTCGAGATCGCGCCCTGTCAGCAGCGGCGCATGGCCGTCGATGACCTTGCCGGCATCGCGGGCGGCTCTGATCTTGTCCAGCACGAAATCCGCTCCCGCCAGCACACCGGGATAGTTCATCATCTCAGCCAGCCCCGGCACACGCGGATGCGCAAAATACGGGCGGAGATCCGCAGCAAGCAGCTCTGCGCCGGATTCATCCAGCGGCATGGCGGGCACGCAGGAGGGCAGCATAATATAAACGTGCATCGGCAGATTTTCGCTCATTTGCAGCATGAAGTCGATGCCGTGCGTGCCGCAGACATTTGCGATTTCATGCGGGTCTGCGACGATTGCCGTCGTGCCGTGCGGCAGGCAGACTTTTGCGAGTTCTGCGGGGGTGAGCATGGTGCTTTCAATGTGGATGTGTCCGTCGATGAGACCGGGGCAGACGATGCATCCGCTGACATCGCGGACGGCATCGGCATCAGCGGCGGAATAGTCTCCCGTACCCAGAATGGTATCGCCGCCGATGAGGATATTTTCGCGGCGCAGCTCACCGGTAAAGACATTGAGAACTGTGCCGTTTTGCAGAAGTGTTTTCATGGTGATGATGCTCCTTCATACTATGGAATGCTCCGAAAAGGCAGAACCGGCATGGAGCAGACGCGCCCCATGCCGGTTACGAAGCTGCGGTTATTCCTCCGTTTCCAGATAGACGAGCAGACCGTCGTGATAGGGGAGGATTTTCCGGACGGTATAGCCCAGATTCAGCAGTTCACCGATTGCATCTTCCGCTTTCGGGTAGCCGACAAGCTCTGCAATGTCGTAAAGTTCGGAACGCTCCTGATCTGTGCCTTTTTTCAGAACGGTGCAGTTATCGAGCGAAATCCAGATCATTTTACACTTTTTCATAGGAATACCATCCTTTCGGTTCAATATGATACTGCAATTATACCATATAATCAAAAATATGTCAAGAGAATTTTATACGTTTTTACTGTTTGCGATGATATAGGCGGGGGCTATCGCTTGTTATCTGAAAAGGATATCGCCGGAAGTCTTGCATTTTTGCGGAAAATGTGCTATAATTACACACAATTCAATGCTACGACAAGGAGGCTTGCAGCCAATGCGAACGGTACCGCGCGTTGCCTGTATCAATGACCTGTCCGGCTTCGGAAGATGCTCGCTGACAACTGCTTTGCCCGTGCTTTCCGTCATGGGTGTGCAGGTGTGTCCTGCACCGACCGCCGTGCTGTCCATGCACACCGGATTCCCGCAGTATACCTTTCTGGATCTTACAGATTCGCTGCCGGATTATTTTGACAGCTGGGCGCGTCTGGATTTTGACTGGATTTACAGCGGATTTCTCGGTTCGCTCGGTCAGATTGACATTGTAAAGCGATTCTTCCGCGCGCAGAAAGCGAAGAATCCGCACTGCCGCATTCTGCTGGATCCCGTTATGGGTGATGAGGGCAGACGCTACAGCACCTATACGCTGGAATTATGCGATGCGATGCGGGAGCTGGTCGCGGAAGCGGATGTGATTACCCCGAATATTACCGAAGCCTGTCTGCTGACCGGTTCTCTCTACTGCGGCGAATGTCTGCACGATGCAGAGGCGGTCAAACTGGCAGGCGAACTGATGCAGCTTGGATGCAGCGCTGCTGTCATCACCGGTATTGTGCAGGAAAACTGCATCGGAAACCTGACATACATCGGCGGCAAAGCGCAGTATTCAGCCGTCCACAGGACAGAATGTTTGTTTTCCGGCACAGGCGATCTGTTTGCATCGGTCTTATGCGGCGCGCTTGCCCGCGGGGAGCAGCTTGCAGATGCGGTTGCGATTGCCGGAAGATTTGTCTCCGAGGCGACACAGTATACGCTGCACATGAATACACCGGCTGAGGAAGGCGTCGTTTTCGAGCCGCTGCTTGCCGGTCTGGGAGGTTATGTCAAATGAAAAAGGAAAATGAAAAGCTTCTGAACACGGTGTATGCGGGACTTTTTGCCGCAATGACCGCGCTGCTGACTGCAACGCTGCATATTCCGGTCGGAAACGGCTATATCCACTGCGGTGATGCCGTGATCTTCCTTGCCGCCGCGATGCTTCCGATGCCCTATGCGGTGGCTGCGTCGGCGGTCGGCGGGATGCTTGCAGATCTGCTTTCGGGCTATGCGGTCTACGCGCTCCCGACGTTTCTCATCAAGGGTCTGCTGGCGCTGACATTTGCGAAAGTGGGCGGGGAGCAGCTTTTCTGCAAGCGGAGAGTGCTTGCGGTGATTCTCTGCGGCATCGTGTCGATCATCGGGTACTGGATCACGGCGGTTGTGCTTTACGGCGGCTGGACGGCGCAGTTCATCGGCACAGTACCGGGAAATGCGGTGCAGGCAGTCGGGTCGGGTGCATTGTATGCAGCCGCGGCGCTGGCACTTCAGCGCACAAAAGATGTGCGTCCGCATCTCCTGTAATCATTGTCATACAAACAGCGGAGAACCCGTCAGAAGGTTCTCCGCTGTTTTCATTTGGCGGAAACTGCCGTTTTTCAGGCTTCCGGAAAATCTGTGAGCCTTGCAAGGAAACGCAGCAGCAGCGTCAGGTCGCTGGGATGGATATTACCGTTGAGATCACAGTCTGCATTGGTAAGCCCGCGTTCATTCACGTATGCGGTCACATCACCGCCGACATACCGTGCCAGCAGCACTGCATCCTTGACATCGACCATGCCGTCATCATTGACATCGCCGCGCAGGAAACTGATCAGATCCGGCAGGGTGCTGTCCTTGGTGTCGGAGACGGTTGTGGCAGTGACGGTTGTTGTAGTGACGGTTGTGGTGGTCGTGGTCGCGGTGGTCGTGGTTGCGGAAGTAGTCGTCACAATGATTTCTTCGGCTTCTGCGGGCGCAAGAATGAACTTCTGTCCCACATCGGAGCGGTAATTCCACTGAATGATCTTCGCGCCGGCATCCTTGCTGATTTCGTACACATCGAAACCGGCAGCTTCGCCGGAGACTTTGGAAAGCAGGGCATAGCTGCCGTCCGCATTGCACTTCACGGCGAAAAGCTGGTTCTCATCGCCGGTATAGGGCCGGAGGGTGAGGGCAGCTCCGTCTGTGCTGTCCGCAGCGGTGACAGTTCTGCCGGACGCATCGGAGACGGTGAAATAGCCGTCCTGCGGCTTGAGATTCCAGACTTTTGCATCCGCAGACTGCATCAGTGCATCGTCTGCCGCATTCACAAAGAGACCGCTGTTGAGATTGCGCAAGGTATAAGCACCGGCGGGAACGGCTGCATAGGTCGGGGTGATTTTCCAGAGCTGGCACTCGCCGCCCCAGAATTCCCACTGTTTTACGACACCGCCGTTTTCCTTGCTCCATTCGTAGACATCGAGGCAGGCTGCGCCGTTTGCGCATTTGGATGTGATACCGTAGTAGCTGCCGGATTTCTCCAGCTTCCAGAGCTGATTCTCTGCGCCAGTGAATGTCTGCAAGCCGGTATCAATGCCGTTTTCCGCGCTGATTTCATTGACTGCGACGCAGAGGGTTTCATCGGTCATCGGGGTGATGCGGCACCAGCCGTTTCCGAGGTCGGTGATGCGGAAATCCTGTGTTTTGTCGCCGGATTTGTTTCCGCGCTTTGCCCACTGCTGCAAGCCGTCGCCCGCCTTGCCGGATGCCGTTTCCAGCACGAGACCGCTGTTGACATTGGTGATTGTATAGGGGACATTGCTGAGGAGCTTTGTCTCCCCGATGTACACATTGCCGGAGGAATCCGCGGCGGCATTTTCATCGTAACGGAGCTGCCCGCTGCCGGTATAGAATTTGACCGCGCTGCGCTCTGTGCCGTTCCATGCGGAAGTACCTGCACCCCAGATCGTCTGATTATTATTGCCGACTGCGGTAAAGGTCATGACGCGGCTGCCCTTGCCGGTCTCATCGTACTGCGGATTGAAGAAGCCGTGGTAGGTGACATTGCCGACTGTGAAATCGGCGGCAGCGGAATCATCTGATTCGTGCCATGTACCGGTGACAGCGCCGGAGATCGAACCGTCGGCATTCAGGGCGATCTTCGAGGCAGTTGTAATCTTGCCGTCTGTGCCGCTGCCGTGGTTGATGAACTCATACGTACCGGTGAGTGATGCCGGCTCAAAGCCGTTCTCCGACCATTCCTCGCCGCTGTATTCATAGGGCATGACGACCGGCCAGCCGGCTTCGTTGAAGTTCATCGCGTGGACGCGCACCTGATGAAACTCAGAGCCGTCATCGAAGCGGGCGTGATTGAGCAGATACCACTGACCGTCATCATCGCGCAGCACGGAATTGTGGCCGCAGGCCATATACGCGCGCTCCAGACTGGAGAATTTGTAGTTCGTCATGACCTTCAGGCCGACGGAATTGAGGTCGGGATTGGTCGGGAGAACCATATTTTTGCCGGAGGGATCGGTATACGGTCCAAGCGGGTCTTTTGCCCGTCCGACGCGCATATTGTAGCCGTCATTGGAGGTGAGGCCGCCGTAGGTGACCCACAGATAATAGTAGCCGGTATCGGCATTGTATTCGATGAACGGACCTTCACCGGATTTGCCGTATCCGCCGGAAATCTTCGTGCCGAAATAGCTGTCCACCATTCTGCCGTCGGCGGTGGTGCCGGTTTTCGGGTGGATGCATTTACCGGTCGCCTTGTCGATCTCCAGCGAGAAGATGCCGCCCGACCATGATCCGTAGCACATATACATTCTGCCGTCAGTGCCGTAGTAGATGGTGGGGTCAATGGCGTTCGGGAAGAGCTGATTGTTGAAGTTGTTGCCGCTGAACCACGAATTGTTCATCGTGACCTGACCGGAACTGATCAGCTCCGGAATATTGGTGCTGGTATATTTCTTGTTGACATTCTTGGTGCTGCTGGTGACGTACTGGTCATTCTTGGTGAAGCCGGAATAGATCAGCGTATCGACGCAGGTATACGGTCCTTCCACGTTTTTCGAGACTGCGAATCCGATGACGGAGCGGATATAGGTGGAGGAGGTGCAGAAGTACATGAGATATGCACCCTTTGAGCCGTCAGTGTTGATGTAATCGGGATTCCAGATCACATCCGGCGCCCAGACCGAGAATCCGCCGGCACAGTCTTCGAGATTTTCTCCCGCCCATGCAAAGGGCTTTTTCAGGCTCTGCGAGAGATTGCCGAACAGCACATTGTTTGTTGTGGCATAGCCGTTTGTGAAGGATCGCCAGTTCTGGAGATCGCTGGATTTTGCGGCGTCGATATGCGAGCCGAAAACGTAGTATGTGCCGGTATTCTCGTCCTTGAAAACGGAAGGGTCGTGGACGGACACGCGGGCTTTGTTTGCAGTGTAATCCGCAGCGGAGACGGCAGGCATTGCCGCCGCGGAAGCGGACAGTGCAAGCGTCATCGCGGCAAGAATCGCGGTCAGTTTTTTCTGTTTCATGGAAAAGTCCCCCCTGATATGAATATTATGGGTATATTATAGCAAAAACAGATCGCTTCGTAAATGATATTTTGTGCTAAATCGCTGAGCAATCGTTGCAAAATCGCGGGTTATTCTATGATGTACAGGATTTTCTGCTCCCACTCTTGACTTTACCGCTTTTTTGTGCTAAAATATCACTGGGAGATGCGCCGGTGTACCGGATGCCGCTGCCCGCTTATGTCAAATGCAAGTGAAAGGACGTAACATATTATGCCGATCATTGATATTCTGGAGCGCAATGCCGCGCTCTATCCGAATGATACTGCGCTGGTGGAGCTGAATCCCTCCGTGATCGAGCCGCGCCGCGTGACATGGAAGGAGTACGAGCTGATCGAGCCGCGCCCCAACTACTACCGCCGCGAGATCACCTGGAAGGTCTTTAACGAGAAATCGAACCGTTTTGCGCATTTTCTCTCCTCCCGCGGTGTCAAGAAGGGTGATAAGGTTGCCATTCTGCTGATGAATTGCATCGAGTGGCTGCCGATTTACTTCGGCATTCTGAAGATCGGTGCGGTGGCTGTGCCGCTCAATTTCCGCTACGCTGCTTCTGAAATCGAATACTGCGTCGGTCTGGCAGATGTTTCCGTGCTGGTTTTTGGTCCGGAATTCATCGGCAGAGTCGAGGAGCTGGTCGATACACTGGGCAACGACAGAATGCTGCTCTACGTCGGTCAGGGATGTCCGCAGTTTGCAGAGAGCTACGATCTCCTGACGGCGAACTGCCCCAGCACCACTCCGCCCATCATCCTGACTGATCAGGACGATGCCGCGATCTATTTCTCCTCCGGTACAACCGGTTTCCCGAAGGCGATTCTGCACAACCATGAGAGCCTCATGCACGCCTGCAAGGTCGAGCAGGCACACCACGGTCAGACCAAGGATGACGTGTTCCTCTGCATCCCGCCGCTGTATCATACCGGCGCGAAGATGCACTGGTTCGGCAGTTTTCTGGTCGGCGGCAAGGCGGTGCTGCTGAGCGGCGTTTCGCCGGCTGTCATTCTGGATGCTGTCTCCTCCGAACACTGCACGATTGTCTGGCTGCTTGTGCCGTGGGCACAGGATATTCTGGATGCAATCGAGAGCGGCAAGGTTGCGCTGAGCGATTATGAACTCTCTCAGTGGCGTCTCATGCACATCGGCGCACAGCCTGTTCCGCCTTCCCTGATTGCGCGCTGGAAAAAGTATTTTCCGCATCATCTTTATGATACAAACTACGGTCTCAGCGAGTCCATCGGACCGGGCGCACTGCACCTGGGCGTGGAGAATATCCACAAGGTCGGTGCAATCGGCAAGGCAGGCTACGGCTGGGAGAGCAAGATCACCGATGAGAACGGCGATCCCGTGCCGCGCGGCGAAGTCGGTGAACTTTGCGTCAAAGGTCCGGGCGTCATGACCTGCTATTACCACGATGAAGAGGCAACCAAAGCTGTCCTCAGCGCAGACGGCTGGCTCCGCACCGGCGATATGGCGCGCGAGGATGAAGACGGTTTTGTCTATCTCGTAGACCGCAAGAAGGATGTCATCATCACCGGCGGCGAGAACCTCTATCCTGTGCAGATTGAGGATTTCATCCGCTCCAACAACAAGGTCAAGGACGTTGCTGTCATCGGTCTGCCGGATAAGCGTCTGGGCGAGATTGCCGCTGCGATCATCTCCATCAAGGAAGGCTGCACCTGCACCGAGGAGGAGATGAACAAATTCTGCGAGGCACTGCCGCGCTATAAGCGTCCCAGAAAGATCATCTTTGCGGATGTCCCGCGCAATCCTACCGGCAAGATTGAGAAGCCGAAGCTGCGCAAGATCTACGGCGCAGACCGTCTGATCGCTGACCAGAACGAAGGCTGATCCGCTGTGAAAACAAAGCCTGCGTGCGAATACCTGTTCGTGCGCGGGCTTTTGTGCATACAGAACAGACGAAAAGCCGCTGTGTGCAGAAAAATATTCCGTTAAAATTATAAAAGATCTTTCAGAGGGCTTGCATTCAGGGTATGCTTTATGATATAATGTGTAGTTGAAGTGAGGTGTTCGCATTATGCCAAAAAGAAACGATATTAATAAGGTCATGATCATTGGTTCCGGCCCGATCATCATCGGACAAGCGTGCGAGTTCGACTACTCCGGTACGCAGGCGTGCAAGGCGCTGCGCAAACTCGGTTACAAGATCGTTCTCGTCAACTCCAACCCCGCAACCATCATGACGGACCCCGATGTCGCCGATGTCACGTACATCGAACCGCTCAACTGCGCCAGACTGACGGAGATCATCCGCAAGGAGCGCCCCGATGCATTGCTGCCGAACCTCGGCGGTCAGTCGGGACTCAATCTCTGCTCGGAACTGGATAAGGCAGGCGTCCTGAAGGAGTACGGCGTCAAGGTCATCGGCGTGCAGGTCGATGCGATTGAACGCGGTGAGGACAGAATCGAGTTCAAGGAGACGATGGAATCCATCGGTGTCGAAATGGCACGCTCCGAGGTTGCTTATTCTGTTGACGAAGCCGTCAGCATCGCAGAGAAACTGGGCTATCCGGTCGTGCTGCGTCCGGCGTACACCATGGGCGGCGCAGGCGGCGGCATGGTCTATAACGTCGAGGAGCTGAAGGTTGTCTGTGCAAGAGGTCTTCAGGCGTCGCTCGTCGGTCAGGTGCTGGTCGAGGAGTGCGTCACCGGCTGGGAAGAGCTGGAGCTGGAAGTTGTCCGTGATGCGAAGGGCAACATGATCACGGTCTGCTTCATCGAGAACATTGACCCGATGGGCGTTCACACCGGCGATTCCTTCTGCTCTGCCCCGATGCTCACCATTTCTGAGGATGTCCAGAAGCGTCTTCAGGAGCAGGCATACCGTATCGTTGACAAGGTGCAGGTCATCGGCGGCTGCAACTGCCAGTTCGCACATGACCCGGTTTCTGACCGCATCATCGTCATTGAGATCAACCCGCGTACCTCCCGTTCTTCCGCTCTGGCGTCCAAGGCGACCGGCTTCCCGATCGCACTGGTTTCGGCAATGCTCGCAACCGGCATGACGCTCGACGAGATGGAGTGCGGCAAGTACGGTACACTTGACAAATACGTTCCCTCCGGCGACTATGTCGTCATCAAATTCGCGCGCTGGGCTTTCGAGAAGTTCAAGGGCGCAGAGGATAAGCTCGGCACGCAGATGCGCGCTGTCGGTGAGGTCATGAGCATCGGCAAGACCTATAAGGAGGCTTTCCAGAAGGCGATCCGTTCGCTGGAAACCGGCAGATACGGTCTCGGCTTTGCCAAGGACTTCCACGAGAAGACCAAGGAAGAGCTGCTCGCAATGCTCGTCTACCCGACCAGCAACCGTCAGTTCGTGCTGTATGAGGCACTGCGCAAGGGCGCAACCGTCGATGAGCTGTACGCTCTGACCCGCATCAAGAAGTGGTTCCTGGAGCAGATGCTTGAGCTGGTCGAGGAGGAGAATCTCCTGCTCGAATGTAAGGGCAAAGTTCCGGCGGACGGCGTGCTGCGTCAGGCAAAGCTCGACGGCTTCTCTGACCGTTACCTCAGCCAGATCCTCGAAGTGCCGGAAGCAGACATCCGCAATGCGCGCTATGCTGCCGGTATCCGTGAAGGCTGGGAAGGCGTTCATGTTTCCGGTACGAAGGACAGCGCCTACTATTATTCGTCCTACCACATCGAAAAGGACGAATCTCCGTGCAATGATGACCGCCCGAAGATCATGATTCTCGGCGGCGGCCCGAACAGAATCGGTCAGGGCATTGAGTTCGATTACTGCTGCGTCCACGCGGCACTCGCCCTGAAAGATCTCGGCTTCGAGACCATCATCGTCAACTGCAACCCGGAGACCGTTTCTACTGACTATGACACCTCTGATAAACTGTATTTCGAGCCGCTGACCCTTGAGGACGTTCTCCAGATCTATGAGAAGGAGAAGCCCGTTGGCGTTATCGCACAGTTCGGCGGTCAGACTCCGCTGAACCTCGCCGCAGACCTCAAGAAGAACGGCGTCAATATCCTCGGCACTTCGCCGGAGACCATCGACCTCGCGGAGGACAGAGATCACTTCCGCGCAATGATGGATAAGCTCGGCATCCCGATGCCGGAATCCGGCATGGCTGTCACCGTGGATGATGCACTGGAGATCGCAAACCGCATCGGTTATCCGGTCATGGTGCGTCCGTCCTACGTCCTCGGCGGCAGAGGCATGGAGGTCGTCCACGATGACGACATGATGCGTGTCTATATGTCCGCAGCCGTCGGCGTTACTCCGGACAGACCGATCCTCATTGACCGCTTCCTGCATCACGCGACCGAGTGCGAGGCAGATGCGATCTCTGACGGCACGAACTGCTTTGTGCCGGCTGTCATGGAGCATATCGAGCTTGCCGGCATTCACTCCGGTGACTCCGCCTGCGTGCTGCCTTCGCTGAACCTCAGCGAGAAGCACGTTGAGACCATCAAAGAGTACACCCGCAAGATTGCCGTTGAGATGGGCGTCTGCGGTCTGATGAATATGCAGTATGCAATCGAGGATGACACCGTTTACGTCCTTGAGGCAAACCCGCGTGCATCCAGAACCGTGCCGCTGGTCTCGAAGGTCTGCGCCATCAACATGGTGCGCATCGCAACCCAGATCATGACCTCCGCCCTGACCGGCAAGCCGTCTCCTGTTCCGGAGCTGCATGACCGCAAGATCCTGCATCACGGCGTCAAGGAGGCTGTGTTCCCGTTCAATATGTTCCAGGAAGTTGACCCCGTCCTCGGACCGGAGATGCGTTCGACCGGTGAGGTTCTGGGCATCTCCCCGAACTTCGGCGAGGCATATTTCAAGGCGCAGGAAGCAACCCAGACCAAGCTGCCGACTTCCGGTACGGTGCTGCTGTCTGTCTGCGATATGGATAAGCCGGAGCTGCTGCCGATCGCAAGAAAGTTCCACGAAATCGGCTTCAAGATCCTCGCAACCGGCAAGACCTACGATATGATCGCAGAGGCAGGCATTCCGGCGGAGAAGATCAAGAAGCTCTATGAGGGCAGACCAAACATCACCGATGCGATGACGAACGGCAAGATCGACCTCATCATCAATACGCCTGCCGGCGCGGATTCGCTCCACGATGACAGCTACATCCGCAAGGCTGCAATCAAGTACCGCATCCCGTACATCACCACGATGGCGGCTGCCTTCGCAACCGCAGAGGGCATTGCGGCAGTCAAGGAGCAGGGCGGCGCACTGAGCGTCAAGTCGCTCCAGGAATTCCACAGCGAGATCACCGGTTAATCCCACTGAACCCGCAAATATGGGCAGGGAGCAGCGCATCCAAAGGCACTGCTCCCTCTCTGGATTTTCAACAACTGTTAAGGAGGAGCCGATCATGGCAGAATACAAGGAAAAAATGTCACAACAGCACTTTGAGGAGATGCAGGCAAAGCTTGCATACCTCAAGGGTACCCGCCGTGATGAGATCGCGGCTGCACTCGCCGAGGCAAGAAGCCACGGTGACCTTTCCGAAAACGCTGAGTACGATGAAGCAAGAAACGAGCAGGCACGTCTCGAAGCAGAGATCGTTCAGCTCGCACATACCCTCGAAAATGCGGAGATCATCAAGGTCGATACCAATGAGGGCGCGGATGTCATCGAGACCGGCAGCTATGTCAAGCTGCGCCGCGATGCGTTCAACGGTCAGCCGGAAAAGATCGAGTCGTTCCAGATCGTCGGCCGTTCGGAGGCTGATTACAGCAAGCACAAGATCTCCGATGACTCTCCCATCGGCTCGGCTGCAATCGGCAAGCGCCTGAATGAGCGCTTTGAGGTCGAAGCGCCGATTGGCTTTATGAATTTTACGGTGCTGGAGATCTCTCTCTCCGCTCCCGCTGCAGAGGAGTAATCACAAATGAGCGAACAGAATATGCAGGAGCAGAACATCCCGCAGACTGCTGAGGACATTGACGCGCTGCGTCAGGTGCGCCTTGATAAGCTCGCGGAGATGCAGGCAAACGGCAATGACCCGTTTGTCATCACGAAGTTTGATGTGACCGCATCGACTGCCGAGTGCCGGAAGATGTACGAGGAGGCGGAGGCTGCACTGCCCGCTGACCTCGATGAGGAGGCAAAGAAGGCTGCTGTCGAGGAGCTGAATGCAAAGTTCACTGTCACGGTTGCCGGCAGAATCATGAGCTGGCGCAAGATGGGCAAGGCAAACTTCCTCGATCTGCGCGACAGAACCGGCAGAATTCAGGTCTATGTCCGTATGAATGACATTGGTGAGGAGGCTTTCGCTTCCTTCCGCAAGTACGGCGATATTGGTGACCTCATGGGATTTACCGGTACGCTGTTCCGCACCAGAACCGGCGAACTCTCTGTCCACGCGACGGAGGTCAGGATGCTGTCCAAGTCGCTGAAGCCGCTGCCGGAGAAGTTCCACGGTCTCACCGACCGCGACGCGAGATACCGTCAGCGCTACGTTGATCTCATCATGAATGAGGACGTCCGCGACACGTTCATCAAGCGCAGCCAGATCATCGCCGCGATCCGTTCGTGGCTGAATGCACAGGGCTTCCTGGAAGTTGAGACCCCGATGCTGGTTGCAAATGCTGGCGGCGCTGCCGCAAGACCCTTCGAGACGCACTATAATGCTCTTGATGAGGATGTCAAGCTGCGCATTTCGCTGGAGCTGTACCTCAAGCGCCTGATCGTCGGCGGACTCGAAAAGGTCTATGAGATCGGCAGAGTGTTCCGCAATGAGGGCGTCGATACCAAGCACAATCCGGAGTTTACGCTCATGGAACTGTATCAGGCATACACCGACTACCACGGCATGATGGATCTCACGGAAAATATGTTCCGTCACATCGCACAGACCGTCTGCGGCACGACCTGCATTCCGTTCGGCAAGGATGAGAACGGCGAGGACATCATGATCGACCTCGGCAAGCCGTTCCGCCGCCTGACCATGATCGACGCTGTGAAGGAGTATACCGGTGTGGACTTCGATCAGATTCCGGATACTGCTGCTGCAAAGAAGATTGCAGATGAGAAGGGTGTCCACTATGAGAAGCGCCACGAGAAGGGCGACATCCTCAATTTGTTCTTCGATGAGTTCGTTGAGGAAAAGCTCGTTCAGCCGACCTTCATCATGGATCATCCGGTCGAGATTTCGCCGCTGACCAAGCGTAAGCCCGATAAGCCCGATTATGTCGAGCGTTTTGAGCTGTATATCACTGCGCGTGAGATGTGCAATGCCTACTCCGAGCTGAATGACCCGATCGACCAGCGCGGACGCTTCGAGGCACAGGAAGCGCTGATCGCGCAGGGCGATGAGGAAGCAAACCACATCGACGAGGACTTCATGAACGCACTGGAGATCGGTATGCCCCCGACGGGCGGCATCGGCTTCGGCATTGACCGTCTGGTCATGCTGATGACGAACAGCCAGTCCATCCGCGACGTGCTGCTCTTCCCGACGATGAAGTCGATTGACTAAATCTGTACAGATACGCGAATGATCTGCAAGATCATCCCGAATGCAGAGGCTCTGGCTGCCTTTTGGCAGTCAGGGCTTTTTGTATGGAGATGCAGGCTTGCCGGAACAGCATCCTGAAAGAAAGAGAAAGCTATTGCAATTTCCGCGGCGGCATGGTATAATGAAACTGCTCGGAAACGCATGAATCGCCTGACGGATGATGCGTCCGCAGGCTGTATCCGCTGAGAAGCAAAGAAAAGGAGAATGCAATCATGCCCGCACATTTTCATATTCCCGGCATCGTCCAGACCTATCACCTCAATCTGCTCCTGCAAATGATGATGGAACAAATGCCGGATGCTTTCCGTCCGGAAACTGACATTGGCTCTATTTACGGCGAATTTCCGTCCTCCCTCTGGAACGGCGGCCGCGTCACCGGCGGCAATCTGAGCGAGGAGAATATCCGCTATATCATCAACGGCATCAACAGCAAGGGCATCTCGCTGCGCTATACCTTCACCAATCCGCTCATCAGCAAGGCGCATCTCGATGACGTCCACTGCAACCGCTGTCTCAAGCTCGCAGACCGCGAAGACTGCCTGAATGCGGTTATTCTGGTCTCGCCGGAGCTGGAAAAATACATCCGCAAGAAGTATCCGCATTACCGCATCGTCTCCTCAACCTGCAAGCAGATCACCGATTTTGAGCTGCTCTGCGAGGAGCTGGAGAAGGATTATGCCTGCGTTGTGCTGGATTACAATTTCAACAACAATTTCGAGCTGCTCGAAAAACTCCCGCACAAGGATCGCATTGAGCTGCTGTGCAATCCGCTCTGCCCGCCCGCCTGTCCGCGCCGCGGCAAGCACTACAATTACCTCGGCAGATTGCAGATTGCCTTCATTGATTATGTGAAAAAGCACGGTTCTCCGCGCGGATTTGATTTTGAGGATTTCGTCTGTCCGCATACGGAAAGCTGCATCTATGACATCACCAAGTATTCGACCCATATTTCGCCGGACGACATCTACGAAAAATACGTGCCGATGGGCTTTCAGAATTTCAAGATTGAGGGGCGCTCGTCCAATCTGCTGAATATTCTGGAAACCTATATGTATTATATGGTGAAGCCGGAACGCCGCGATGAGGTACGCCTGCAATTCCTGTATTTGCTGGAGTCCAATAAAATGCTCCGCATTGAGGACTGACCGTTTTGATGAACCGCTCTGTTTTAGCCTGAAACCGTGGAAATGCAGAAAAAAGCAAGAAAAGCAGCGGATTGATTAAATTATAATTCGTTGAAATTGCGCATTGACACCATTCTTAATTGATGTTATAATAGCATTATCCCAAATTTTAACAGGTAATGACAAGGAGGTTTTTCATCATGAAGCGAATGAACAGAGGAATGGCTGTTATTCTGGCGGCAGCGGCTGCGGCAGGCTGTGCAGGTTTCCCGATGCAGGCTCTGGCTGCGGAGACCACCATGACGGTCCGGTCTGCGGCAGAGGAATCGCAGGAGACCACCACGACGGAGGCAGTGGATCAAAACGTGGATATCTCAAAGCTGACCTTTATGGAGTATGATGATTCCGCAGCGCTCATCAAGTGCGATGAGGACGCAGAGGGCATTGTCAACATTCCGGCAAAGTACAACGGTCTGCCCGTCACGATGATCGGTGCGGGTGCTTTCCAGAATTGTTCGAGAATCACGAAGGTTACGATTCCGGATTCGATTGATACGATCGGTTATTCCGCATTCAACAATGCCAGAGCGCTGCAAACGGTCAAACTCTCCGGCAGCATCAAGGTTGTTCCGTCGAACTGCTTCTATGGCTGTGAAAAGCTGGAATCTATCGAGATTCCGGACAATGTGACGAACCTCGGCAGCAGTGCTTTTTATAACTGCAAATCGCTGAGCAGCGTCGTGCTTTCGCAGAATCTGAAGGAGCTGGGCGGTAACGCGTTCTATAACTGCAATGCTCTGTACGAAATTGAGCTGCCTTCTTCGCTGTCGGAACTCGGCTACAGCGCGTTCAGCGGCTGCACGCTCAAGCGCCTGATCATCAAGAACCCGAACATGAGAAATCTCTCGCTGGATAATGTGACGATCCAGAAGATCTACGGCTATGAGGAATCCACCGCGAAGACCTACGCCGATCAGAAGGGCATCTTCTTCGAGGCGCTGGAAGGCGATCCGGAAGTTCCGTATACCGCCTATTCTACCGCAAAGGCATATACCACTGCCTATGCGATGCAGCAGGGTATGCGCAAGTTCAATGTTGACAACAAGAGCAATGTCACTGTTGCAGACGCAGTTTTCCTCGCACGCTATGTTGCGGAGGATGACGAGCTGGAGACACCGGAAGAATTCAATCCGGATGTCAACGGCGACGGTACTGTTGATGTGAACGATGTCATGGCGGTGCTGCACGCACTCGAACCCTTCTGCCTGAAGATCGGTACGGTGACTGCAAAAGCCGGCACGAAGGTCACGATTCCGGTGATGGTGTACAGCGATAAGGGTACTGCCGGCGGTCAGGTTTACATCAGCTATGATTCCAAGCTGACGCCTGTTTCCATCAAGGCGGGCGATGCTTACGATATGACCTTCTCCTCCAGCACAGATTCCTATCCGCTTTACATCGGCTGGAGTGCAAAGAAGGGCAAGGATCAGATTGCGAAGGATAACGCTGTGCTGGCGTACATCGAGTTTGAGGTGAACGCACACGCGGAGTCTGATTCCTTCCTGTCTGTCTCTGTTTCGTCTTCTGCGGGATCGAATTCCACCCGCTTCACCGATGAGACAGGCTATACGTTCAGCGCATCTTATAAATCCGGATACGTTTACGTCTCCTGATGAAATCCGGCACGCCGGCTTCCCTGAACGGAAACCGGCGTGTTTTCGTTTATTTCGGGCGCGAATGTCTGTCCGCATCTGCGGCGGCGCGGCACAGGCACATCGTCACAATGCCGATTGTGCCGCCCGTCATGCAGCCCAGCAAAAAACTGATCATATCACTGCCACCTCCCTGCAAAAGCAGTCTGCCCGCCTGATTGTATTCTATGCGGCAGCGAGGGCTGCGGTTCATGTATTGACTTTTTGCCGCAAATCGTTTATAATAGAGATACCAATTCCAAAGGAGGTCTGTGACATGATTTGCCCTGCAACACAAGCGATTGCCAGTGCATTTGATGAACATGGTATGCATTATTCCATTCAGGAAGATGAGGATGGCTCCGGAAGCTACATCTCGCTTTCCCTCGAATGTGATAATGTGACATTCCGTGCGCTGTTCATCTCCAGCGGAGATGATACGAATGTGGCAATGCGCATTTACAAACTGCTGAAATATCCGCCGGAACGGACGGGTGATATTCTGAGTGTCGCCTGTGATGTGAATTCGGATTTCCGTTTTGTGAAATTCTGCGTTGATACCAAGACGAATACCGTCGATGTCGAATATGATTTTGCGCGTGAGATGGAGAATATCGGAGAGGCTGCCTATGAACTTCTGCAGCGTGCAGGTGATATTATCGACCAGGCTTACCCGAAGTTTATGTCCAGCATCTACGGCAGCAGCAAGGAAGGAGTGTGATCGCCGTGTTCCATGCAACCTATGAGATCGCAAATGCATTTGATGACGAGGACATCTCCTATCACACCGAACATAATGAGAACAACAGCCGCGTCATTGCCGGAATCTCCGGTGACTACTGCCGCTATAGCATCCAGTTCATCTCCTCTGATGATGACAACGATGTCTCGATTCGCGTGTTTGATCTGGCAAAATTCCCTGCGGAGATGCTGGTTCCGGTGCTGCGTACTGTGAATGACATCAACTGCAAGTACAAGTATGTCAAATTCTGCGTGGACCGCGAAGACCGTTCGATCAGTGCGCAGTATGATATGCCGGTTCGCACGGATGATCCGGGAAAGAGCGCGAAAATGCTGTTTCACGTTTTTATCCAGATCATTGACGATGTGTTCCCTGTGCTGATGCGTGTGATCTGGGGCAATGCCTACACCGGTAACGACGATGATCTGAACATCACGTTCCACGAATCCTGATTACCACAGAAAACGGACTGTTCCCGCGAGGAAACAGTCCGTTTTAGCTTGTAGATAAAGTGTCTCCG
>DGVV01000140.1 GCA_002395085.1 Ruminococcus sp. UBA4275
CCCCTTGTCGCGATCCGCAGATCGCGAAACTCTCTAAGCGTATCAAGAGCTCGGGGGCTTGGGCGCCTGCGATATAGGCGCCCATTCCCAAATAGCATCGCGCAGCGATTCCTTATTTTATATTACAAATAAGATCAGCTGAAAACCACCTTAATTGTTATTAGCCCCATATTTTTTTGCAGATGATGCAACCGCGGCAGAATGTTTGGGTAGTAGAATAGCAGAGACGTCTCAATCTGTACGAAAGGAGGGAAAACATGGAGGATCATCAGATCATCGCGCTGTACTTTCAGCGCGATGAGAATGCGATTGCACAGACGGAACAGAAATATCTGCCGTATTGCCGCAAAATCGCGGTGCAGCTTCTCGGCTGCGCAGAGGATGCGGAAGAAGCACTCAATGATACATGGCTTGCTGCATGGAATTGCATTCCGCCGCATGAACCCGCGTGTCTGCGTACATTTCTTGGCAGGCTGACACGCAATATCTGCCTGAAAGCGGTGCGTGCAGCCCATACAAAGAAGCGCGGTTCTGCGGAAATGCGGGTTGTGTTCGAGGAGATCGAGGAATGGCTGGCATCTGATCAGGATGTGGAACGCGAAGTCACGCAGCAGGCACTGGCGGATTCGATCAGCGAATTCCTCGGCAGCATACCGGATGCGGAACGAAAGGTTTTTGTGCGCCGTTACTGGTATATGCAGTCTGTATCCGAAATAGCTGAGGCGCATGGCTTCTCGGAAAGCAAGGTGAAATCCATGCTGTTCCGTTCCCGAAAAAAACTCTACACCAAACTGAAAAAGGAGCATTATCTATGAAAACCGAGACTTTTCTTGACGCAGTCGGCATGATCGGCGAGCAGTATCTGGATGTGAATCCCTCCGCAAAGACCGGTATCCGGCAGAAGCGCAAGCTTTGCTGGACGATTTCTGCGGCAGCGGCGGCACTGATTGTCTTTCCGCTGCCCGTGCTGACCGCATTCGGTGAAGATACTTCCTATGAGATTTTGTATCATATTGCGCCGGCAGCCGCACAGACCTTCAAGCCGGTGCAGAAATCCTGCACGGATCAGGGCATTGAAATGACTGTGATCTCCGCAAAGCGCAGCGGAAATCAAGCGAGTATCTATCTTGCGATGCATGATACGACCGGCACCTGCCCTGACGGTGCCTGGGATCTGTTTGACAGCTATGATATTCATATTGCGCGGGATATGGCTGGTTCATGCAGCTTCTCGGAATATGATCCGGAGACGCAGACGGCATATTTCATTGTGAATCTTGAAACGATGAAGGGCGGCAATATTCCGGACAGAAAAGTCACATTTTCGGTGCGTGAACTCTTGCAGGGCAGAAAGAAAACCGATACTGTGCTGACAGGAATTGACATGAACAGCATTCCCGACGCGCCGGAAACGTGCGTTCCGAAGGATGCTTACTGCTGCTGCTGTTATCAGGAAGAACCTGACCCGAAGGATTATCGCTATCTGAAGCCGGATGAGACACCGCTTTGTCAGCCGGTGAAGGGTGTTTCGGTCATGGGCATCGGGTATGTGGACGGCGCGCTGCACATTCTCACAAAATATGAGGATATTGCGCACACAGACAATCACGGTTTTATCTTGCTGAAGAATGCGGCTGGAGAAACAGTTGCAGAAACCGAATTGCTCGCTTTCTGTTATAATGACGCAGATAATCAGAATTCCTATATGGAGGAGGTTATTCCGGTCGCGTATGATCAGCTTGCGGACTGCACCCTGTACGGGGAATTCAGCACCACAGAAAAATACGTTTCCGGAGACTGGGAGGTTTCCTTCCCGCTGGAGGAGTAATTGCCCGCTGCATTTTGAATGTACTTTGGATTTTCCATGTTCCCTGTTGATTTTTGCAGACGAATCTGCCTGTACCAATTGAATTTTTCCGCAGATTGTGCTATAATAGATATGCGGTTATATAACGCTAACTACATTTCAAATCTCAGGGAGGAATGAACATGGTAACTTGGATTCTGGTGCTTGTGATGATGGCCGGTCTGTTTCTGCTGCTGCTGGCAGCAGTCGGATTTGTGCAGGATAAGCGCTTTTTCACATCTGCACCGCAGGAAATCCGCGATGCCGTACTGCCGAAACCGGAACGGTTTCGCGGACAGCACCTATTCGGATACTGCCTTGCGGCGTTTGCTGCGCTGCTGATGGTGGGGGCGATTGTGTTCGGCGCATGGGACGGCATCCGGCACGGGTTTCGTTTCGGGCAGTTTTTCCTGCGGTTTCTGGTGATGTTCTGGGGGCAGAAATTGTTTGATATTGCGTTCTTTGACTGGTATCTGCTGTGCCGCAGCAATTTCTTCCCGCATTTCTTTCCGGAGGTGAAGGGGGTTGTCGGGCCGCATCTGTTCGGGTACAACTGGAAATCACACTGTGCAGAAATGACCGTGCATCTTGCGGTCAGCACGGTGTTAGCATGGGTTTGTACAGCGTTCTTCTGACAAAAAGCCGATGCAGGCTGCATGGTTCATGCGGCACGCATCGGCTTTTGGATTTACTGGATTTCCGCCTTCTCTGCGAAGAGATCCTGCTTGAATTCCTCGTTCATATCCGGATAAGCGGAGAGCATCGGTTCAATGTTTTTGCCGTGTTTCCGGTCAAAATAGTTTTTCGTGATCTTCGCGACCAGTCCGCTGAGTGCGACCAGACAGATCAGGTTCGGGACAGCCATAAGACCGTTGAACGTGTCGTCAATCGCCCAGATCAGTTCACTGTGGATGGTTGCGGATGCCGCGATCAGGATGATGTAGACGATTTTGAAGCCAGTCACGACCATTTTGCGCTTGTTTTCTGCGAGATGCTGGAAGCAGAATTCCACGGCTTTCTCGCCGTAATACGACCATGCAATAATCGTTGTGAAGGCGAACAGCGGCAGAATCACGGAGAAAACTGCCGTGCCGAAACCGCCGAAATTTGTCGAAAACATCGACATGGACATGGCGGTATCTTCCAGATCTGCGGAGAGGGATTCGGTATCGAAGGTGGTGAGGAAGGTCAGCGAGGTGAGTGTGCAGATGATGAACGTATCGAAGAACACCTCAAATACGCCCCAGAGACCCTGCCTGACGGGTTCGCGGGTTTCAGAAGCGGAGTGCGCAATGACGGACGAACCCAGACCTGCCTCATTCGAGAACACGCCGCGTGCCATACCTTTTTTGATGACCGTCGCGAAGCTGTAGCCGAGGATGCCGCCGCCGGCAGCGCGGAAATTGAATGCCTTGGAGAAAATCAGTGCAAGGGCATGAGGAATTGCGGTGATGTGCATACAAATTGCAATGAGCGACATGATGATGAACAGCAGCGACATGAACGGCACAAGCATGGAAGTCACCTTGCCGATGCGCTGAATGCCGCCGATGATGATGAGTGCTGCCAGCACCGCCACGCAGATGCCGACAATCACGCGCAGCATCGGAATTTCCGAGGCGGATGTGACCGAACCGATTGCCTCTGCCAGTGTGCCGGAGATTTTGTTGGTCTGCACGCCGCTCATTCCGATTGCAGCAAATACGCAGAAAATCGCGGCACAGTAGCCGAGCCATTTCCAGCGGAGACCGTTTGCGATGTAATAGAACGCACCGCCGGAGAGATTGCCGTGCTTGTCTTTTTTACGGAAGTAAAGCCCCAGCACATTTTCCGAATAATTGGTGACCATGCCGAAGAATGCGGAAATCCACATCCAGAAGACAGCGCCCGGTCCGCCGGTGAGAATTGCGGAGACCACGCCGATGATATTGCCCGTGCCGACTGTGCCGGAGATTGCGGTTGAGAACGCCTCAAACTGCGAAACGGAATTGACACGGGTATCCTTGCTGCCTTTCTTGCCGAGGCTTTTCAGCGCGGGGATGATGGTTGAGCGCAGGGAGTCTCCGAAATGTGAGACCTGCAAAAATCTGGTCCGGATGGTCAGCAGGATGCCAGTGCCGAGAATCAGGATGATGACAGGCCAGCCCCAGACGATGCCGTTCAGGACATTATTGACCTGCTCAATGCTGCTTAGCAGTTTTTGCCACATAGATGTTCCTCCGTTTTTGGTATTTAACACTTTATTATACCATAGAATTGCACGAAATGCAAGCAGCATGGCGCTTTTTTGATTCTTTTAAAGATTTATGGGCGAATCATTGCTTCTTCATAATCATTGCATTTTCAAACTCAATATGCTATAATCTTTGTAGGAATTGCAGGAAAGAAAGGAGGGAAAACCCGGATGATCTTTGGGAAAATGATACAGTAAATGCGGAAAAAAAAACCGCTGCAGAAAATGGCTTTTGCAGCGGCGCTGACACTTGCTGTTTTGCTTTGTATCACCGGTATCCTCTCCTATTTTCACAGTGAAGATGCCGTCTCGAACCGCATGACTGCAATCAGCGGTTCTGTGATGCTCGCAGAACCGGAATGGGACAGCCGCGGGCAGTTTTTTCCGTATAATACGATACTGCCAGGTGCCTATTCGACTGCCAATCCGAAGAATCTCTACAGCGCACTTGCGAAAGTGCTGCCGGAGGAAGATCCACGCAAATATGAACCGCTGCATCTGGCTGAAGACTGGGAGACAAGCGGCTGGCAGTACAGCGACCTGACTGGTACACCCGCCGGTGACGGCTGCTTTTATTTCACCGGCTCGCTGGAGCAGAATCAGCTGACACCGATGCTTTTGCAGCGTGTTAAGCTCAGCAGAACAGCATATCAGACGCTGACAGAGGATTACACCCTGCGTGTGGATGTACTGGCGGATGCGGTGCAGAGTACCGGTTCGGCGGCAGCAGCGCGGGAGTGGGCAAATGCTGCCTCATAAGTTCAGCAGACAGCGGAAAGGAGCGTAAAATGCAGAAAATCTGTGATTTGCATACACATTCCAATTGTTCAGACGGTTCGCTTTCACCGGAGGAACTCGCCGCAGCAGCAAAGGCAGCGGGCTTATCCGCGATTGCGCTGGCTGCGTTTCTCAAAGCAGGCGATTTGCTTGGTCTGGAGACCATAGCGGGCTGTGAGTTCTCGACCGATTACGGCAGACGGGAACAGCATATTGTTGGATTGTTCCTGCCCCGTGAAGCGTGGGATGACATCGAAGCCTTCGTCTTGCCGATGCGCGGCAGCAAGCACCAAAGCAATCTGGAGCTGATTGCACGGCTGCATGATGCCGGATATGACATCACCTATGAAGATGCAGCGGCATACACCGAGGCTGAGGAGATCAACCGCTCACACGTTGCGCGTGCGCTTCTGGCGAAGGGGTATGTGCGTTCCGTGCGGGATGCCTTTGAACGTTTACTGGACCGCAATGCGGGATTCTATCAGCCGCCTGCGCGTCTGGATGCGTTTGAAACGATCCGGTTCATCAAGCGCATTGGCGGAACAGCGGTGCTGGCACATCCGCTGCGCAAGCTGGATGTGGATGCGCTGCGGGTATTTCTGCCGCAGGCGAAGGAAAACGGACTGGACGCAATGGAAACACATTACGGCGATTACACTGCGGAAGAAACGCAGTGCATGACAGATCTTGCAGCAGAGTTTGATCTGCTCTCAAGCGGCGGTTCGGATTTTCACGGTGCATCGAAGCCGCACATTGCGCTTGGCAGGGGAACGGGCGGGATGCTTGTGCCGTATGCCTTCTGTGAAGCGCTGCGCGCCCGTGCAAACAGATAAAAAATCTCCGGCAGACTCTGCGGTTTGCCGGAGATTTTTGTTTATTCGAGTTCAAATGCGCCGGTATAGAGCTGATAGTACGTTCCCTTCTTCTCGATGAGGGCATCGTGGCTGCCGCGCTCAATGATTCTGCCGTGGTCAAGCACCATGATCACATCGGAATTTTTGACCGTGGAGAGGCGGTGCGCAATGACAAAGACCGTTCTGCCCTTCATGAGTGCATCCATGCCGCGCTGCACGATTGCTTCCGTGCGCGTATCAATGGAGGAGGTTGCTTCATCCATAATCATGACGGGCGGGTCTGCAACGGCTGCACGCGCAATGGCGATGAGCTGCCGCTGTCCCTGCGAGAGATTTGCGCCGTTGCCGCTGAGCTGCGTCTGATAGCCTTCCGGCAGGCGGGTGATGAAATCGTCTGCGCCGGCGAGCTTTGCGGCGGCGATGCAGTCTTCATCGGTGGCATCAAGGCGACCGTAGCGAATGTTATCCATGACCGTACCGGTAAAGAGATTGGTTTCCTGCAGAACAATTCCGAGCGAACGGCGGAGATCCGATTTTTTGATCTTGTTGATGTTGATGCCGTCGTAGCGGATTTTGCCGTCTGCGATGTCGTAGAAGCGGTTGATGAGGTTGGTGATGGTTGTTTTGCCTGCGCCGGTTGCACCGACGAACGCGACCTTCTGACCGGGCTTTGCGAAGATGGTCACATCATGCAGAACGGGCTTCTCAGGCTCGTATGCGAAATCAACTTCATTCAGCGTGACCTCGCCGCGCAGGGGCGTATAGGTGATTGTGCCGTCTGCACTGTGCGGATGCTTCCATGCCCACCGGTGCGTGATTTCATCGGTTTCGGTGATATTGCCGTCCGCGTCCTCCTTATAGTTGACCATCGTGACATAGCCGTCATCGGGTTCAGCAGGCTCATCCATGAGCGAGAAGATTCGCTCTGCACCCGCGACTGCCATGACAATCGCATTGAGCTGCTGGGTAAGCTGATTGAGGTTACCGGTGAACTGCTTGGTCATATTGAGAAACGGCACGAGAATGCCGACTGTCAGCGGAGCAAAGGAGAGTGAGACATTCGGGACATTCTTCAGCAGCAGCACGCCGCCGACCACGGCAATGGTGACATAGAGGATATTGCCGATATTGAAAATGATCGGTGCGAGGGCATTGGCATAGGCGTGTGCATGATACATATCGTCAAAGAGCGCCTCATTGATGGCATCAAAGTCCTTCTGGCTCTGCTCCTCATGGCAGAAGACCTGCACGACCTTCTGACCGTTCATCATTTCCTGCACATAGCCTTCCGTTTTTGCAACGGACTTCTGCTGACGGATGAAATACTTTGCCGAACCGCCGCCGACGGTCTTGGAGACGAACATCATCAGCATGATGCCGACAATCACTACAAGCGTGAGCCACAGGCTGTAATACAGCATAATCGCAAACACGAAAATCACGATTGCACCTGCTGCCACAATCTGCGGGAGTGCCTGCGAGAGAAGCTGACGGAGTGCGTCGATGTCGTTGGTGTAGTAGCTCATGATGTCGCCGTGCTGATGCGTATCGAAGAAGCGAATCGGCAGATTCTGCATTCCGTCGAACATCTTGCAGCGCATCTTATTGAGAAAGCCCTGTGTCATGACGGCAATGAGCTGCTGATAGAGGGTCATGGAGAGCAGTGACACGATATACAGGCCAATCAGGATGCCGACTTTCGGCAGGATGATACCCTTTGCAGTTTCCCAGTCACCGGAGGGGGCAAAGCGCTGGATGTCCTCAATAACCGAGCGCATAAAGAGCGCGGGGACAGAACTTGCCGCCGAGGAGAACAGAATGCAGCAGACTGTCAGCGGGAACATTCTGGGATAGAATTCCCGCAGCATTTTCACGATTCTGCTGAGCGATTTGAACGCATCGCCTTTGCTGCGCGGTGCGCCGTATCCTTTGGTATTACGCGGCATCTCCGTCACCTCCGTTCGTCTGCTGCTGATAGACTTCGCGATAGATTTCGCTCTTTGCAAGCAGTTCATCGTGTGTACCCTGTGCGGAAATTTTGCCGTTATCCATCACAAGGATGATGTCTGCATCCTGCACCGAAGCAACACGCTGTGCAATGATGATCTTGGTTGTTTCGGGGATATAGCGCAGGAATCCTGCACGGATCAGGGCATCTGTCTTGGTATCGACGGCGCTGGTAGAGTCGTCAAGAATGAGGATTTTAGGTTTCTTGAGCAGGGCACGCGCAATGCACAGACGCTGTTTCTGTCCGCCGGAAACATTTGTGCCGCCCTGTTCAATCATGGTATCATAGCCATCGGGGAAGCTTTCCACGAAATCATGTGCCTGTGCAAGCTTGCAGGCTTCGATGAGATCCGCATCGGTTGCATCCGGATTGCCCCAGCGCAGATTCTCCTTGATCGTACCGGAGAACAGCACATTCTTTTGCAGCACCATCGCGACGTTATCGCGGAGTGTTTTCAGGTCATAGGCGCGGACATCCGTGCCGCTGACTCTGACAGTGCCTTCCGAGACATCATAGAGGCGCGCAATCAACTGTACAAGGGTGGATTTGGAAGAACCTGTGCCGCCCAGAATGCCGACCGTTGCGCCGGAGGGAATGTGCAGGTCAATATCAGAGAGGGCGAATTTCTTTGCCTTGCTGGAATATTTGAAGCTGACATTCTCAAAGTCAATCGTGCCGTCTGCGATTTCCGTGACCGCATTTTCGGGGTTGTGGATGTCGGGTTCTTCGTTCAGCACCTCAGAGATGCGGCGGATGGACTCCGCAGACATCGTAAGCATGACATAGATCATGGAAAGCATCATAAGCTGCACAAGAATCTGCATACCGTAGGTGAGCATGGAAGACATTTCACCGACATTGATGCCCGTGCCGCGTTCTGTGATGATGATGTGCGAACCGACAATCAGGATGAACGCCATATTGAAGTAAATGCAGATCTGCATGATCGGGCCGTTGAGTGCGACAATGCGTTCTGCGCGGGTGAAGTCGGCGCAGATGTCCTCTGCGGCTTTGCGGAATTTGCTTTTCTCGTAATTCTCGCGGGAGAAGCCCTTGACTACGCGCATACCGCGGACATTTTCTTCAATGGATTCGTTCAGGCGGTCATACTTCTTGAAGACACGGCGGAACGAAGGCATTGCGAAGTGTGCAATGATCAGCAGACCGGCGATCAGAACCGGAATGACAATGACAAATGTACCGGCGAGTTTGCCGCCCATGAAAAACGCCATCGAGATGGAGAAAATCAGCATCAGGGGGGCGCGGACGGCAATGCGGATCAGCATCATGAATGCCATCTGTACATTGTTGATGTCGGTGGTGAGGCGGGTGACAAGCGAGGAGGTCGAGAATTTGTCGATGTTGCTGAAAGCGAATTTCTGCACACGCTCAAAAATATCATGGCGGACATTCTTAGCGAATCCCGCTGCTGCCTTTGCGCTTGTGAATCCGGCAAGACCGCCGCAGGCAAGCGAGATGACCGTCAGCAGAAGAAGAATCAGTCCGGTGCGGATGATATTCTCCATTGCCACGCTGTCATTTGCGAAGCTGTCAACGAGTCTTGCGGTGATGAACGGTATGATTGCTTCGATGACCGCTTCACCGGCGATGAACAGCACTGTCAGCAGGGCTGCGGATTTGTATTCCCGCAGACAGCGCTTTACTGTTTGAAACATAGGCATTATTCCTCCGTAATATTATTGCGCATCCGTTCCAGCAGCAGCAGCAGCAGACGGCGTTCCTCGCTGCTGAATCCTGCGGTAAGCTGCTGTTCAATGCGAATGCAGTCTGCGCGGACCTGATCGGTATACTGTCTGCCGCGTTCGGTCAGCACAAGCTTCTTGAGGCGCTCATCGCTTGCGACGCGGGCGCGTTCAATCAAGCCGTTTTTCTCCATGAGCGCAACGATTTTGGAGACTGCCGAACGGCAGAGGCAGAGATTCTTTTCGAGGTCGCGCTGATAGATGTCTTCGCCGGCGTGATCTGCAAGATAGCAGATAATCCAGCCATGCATACCAGTGAGGTGATCGAGTTCCTGTTTGACGTCTGAGTTTTCGATGCTGCGCCGGATACCGGCGTTGATTTTGCGCAGCGCAAGCATTGTTTCACAATCCGTATGTCTCACGCTCCTTTCTGTGATCGTTCCATTTAGAACTGTTCACAATGAAACATTATACAGCATTTCAGACAAAATGTCAAGTGGCAATTTAGTGAAGATTCCTGTTCCCGCCGCAGAAATGTCTGTGAAACCTGCCATCCGGATGCAGCCTTTTGCTCCGGCAGCCGCACAGCGGGACAGCATTGCCGCAGAAAACGGCGCATCAGAATGCAAAAAGCGGCAAATATCGTTTGCGCGGCAGGCAAATCGCTTTACAAATTCCGCTTGTTGTGATATAATATATGAGTATGCAAAAATGAAAGGAGCCTGACATCTCATGCAGGGAATCCGAAAGCGGACGTGGGCAGAAATCGACCTCGACCACGCCCTCTGGAATTACAGGCAGATCCGCAGGGCAGTCCGTCCGGACGCCAAGATCTGCTGTGTCATCAAGGCAAACGGCTACGGGCATAATGCAGTGCGGCTTGCCCAGCTTTATGAATCGCTCGGCGCGGACTGGTTCGCTGTTTCCAATCTGGAGGAGGCACTCCAGCTTCGGCAGGGGCAGATTACCAGACCGGTGCTGATTCTCGGCTATACCCCCCCTGAATGTGCAGGTGTCCTCGCGAAACAGGACATCTCCCAGTGTGTGTATTCCCGTACTTACGGCGAGGCGCTTTCGCAGGCGGCAATGTCTGACGGCGTGCGCGTAAAAATGCACCTCAAGATCGACAGCGGCATGGGCCGCATCGGTTTCCAGAACCGCGGCGGACATTCCGACCTTGCCGATGCACTTGCGGTCTGCCGGCTGCCCAGCCTGAAAACCGAAGGCATCTTCACGCATTTTGCCGTGGCGGATGAAGGCGGGGACGGCGATGCCTTTACTGCTGAACAATACCGCAATTTCATAGACGCGATTGACTGGCTGGGGGAGAAGGGTGTGCATTTTGACATCCGGCACTGTGCCAACAGCGCCGCGATTTTCGATAAACCTTCTGTGCCGGAATATCCCGATGTACATCTGGATATGGTGCGTGCGGGTATCGTGCTGTACGGGCTGAAGCCTTCGGGCAAGGTGCGCAATCTGCCGCTGCTGAAACCTGTCATGGCGCTCAAAAGCGTGATTTCGCACATCAAGACCATTGAAGCCGGCGATTCCGTCAGCTACGGCAGAACCTTCATCGCGGATTCGCCACGCCGGATTGCGACTGTCCCCATCGGCTATGCAGACGGCTTCTGGCGTTCCAACAGCACCGGCGGCTGCGAAATGCTGGTGCGTGACCGGCTGTTCCCGCTGGTCGGCAGAGTGTGCATGGATCAGCTTATGCTGGACATCACCGGCGCTGATGACATCAATGTCGGAGACATTGTGACGGTATTCGGAGACAAGGACGGTCTCTGTTCCGCCGACCGCATCGCGGAACGCACCGGCACTATTAATTATGAGGTTGTTTGTGCCGTCGGAGAACGTGTTCCGCGCTTCTTCCTTCAGGACGGTACGCCGGTGGATGTCTCGGACAACATCTGGAAACGCTGAATAAAGGATGGTGATACGATATGTCAAACGCCAAACTCAGACACTGGATCTATCTCGCAATCGGATTTCTGATTCTGATTGCAGCCGGATGGTTTCTGCTGATGCGCCCCGCAAGGCACACCGATGAGACAATGCCGGAAATTTTCAGTGAACACCGCGCTGCTTTTCAGGCAGTCGCCGTGTATCTATGCAGCAAAGATATTCCAACCAACATCACCGCAGTACCGACCATTGATGAACGCTTCGGCATCCCCGTGGAGGATACCGATCCCTATCATGCTTACAATGACGGCATCATTGAGCTGCTCCATACGGAGATTGATTCCGTGCGCTATGCAGACGGCACAGTCACATTCATGACCCCTGAAAGCGGCGGATTTGCAGTACGCTGCCGCTCTGCCTTTGCTTACGGCAATGTGCCGCCGGAAGAATCCGGTGCGCCGCGCAATCCGCTGCCGGAAAGCAACTGGTACTATTTTATCTCGATGAAGGAGGAATGACACATGGTTCACATCGGCAATGACTGGGATGCACTGCTTGCCCCTGAATTTCAGAGCGAATCCTATCAGAAGCTGCGGCAGTTTCTCATTCAGGAATACCGTACCAAGCGTATTTATCCCGATATGTATGACATTTTCAACGCGCTCAAGTACACCCCTTATGCAGATGTGCGCTGTGTTATCCTCGGACAGGATCCCTATCACGGTGAAGGGCAGGCGCACGGTCTGAGCTTTTCCGTGCGCAAGGGGATTCAGCCGCCGCCCTCGCTGCAAAATATCTTCAAGGAGATCTACGATGACCTCGGCATCGACAACCGCGGCAGGCACGGCGATCTCACCGCATGGGCAAAGCAGGGTGTCCTGCTGCTCAATGCTGCACTGACTGTCCGGGCAGGACAGGCAAATTCGCATCACGGCATGGGCTGGGAGGAGGTCACAGATGCGGTCATCCGGCTGCTCAATGACCGTCAGCAGCCTGTGGTTTTCCTGCTCTGGGGCGGCAATGCCCGCGCAAAGGCAAAGCTCATCACGAATCCGCAGCATCTTGTGCTGCAATGTCCGCATCCCAGTCCGCTTTCCGCCTATCACGGCTTTTTCGGCTGCCGGCATTTCTCCAAAACAAATGCCTTCCTCGTGCAGCACGGCATGGAGCCGATCAACTGGAGCATCGACGGATGAAACGCTATGAAAAAGCAATTTTGGCTGCTCATTTTTCTCCCGCTGGTGATGCTGCTCCTGACAGCCTGTCACGAAACGCCGCATAACGAAATTGAGATAAACGGTCTTCCGGAGAACACGGTACCGATCCTGCTGGTGCAGGAGGAAACACTCGACAATTCCGTTCAGCCGCCCGCGGATGCCTCAGCGAATGTGAAATACCGCCGGGACGGCTGGGCTGCCTTTGCCGGATATGTACAGGGGGCAGAGGAGCATTGTTACGGAGCAGAACACCCCCGCCCGCATCTCTGGTATACCGTCAACGGCAGCAGGGAAGATCTCATCGGCTTCTGCGAAACACACAGCACTGTCCGCATCGCCGCAATTGACGCAAACGGCGGTGTGCAGGCACTCAGTGAGCCCATTGTGCTTCATCCGGAAGGTACGCTGTATGCTGCCCGCGATCTGGAATATGACTGGGATACCGGAGAATCCCGCATCATTCACGGATACACCTGCAAATGGCACGGGCGCACCGTCGGTGAATGGTGGTTCCTCACGGCGGCTGCGGCACAGATCTGCGGACTGCTTGTGTTCGTCGGCATTATCATCAACGATCTCGTCAACCACACGAAAAAGCGCAGGTTTATCGAATGGCTTTTAGTCGGTCTGATGGCACTGCCGTTTCTGGCGGCAGATATGTTCTACATTGCAATGCAGCGCTCTCCCCGGCTGACATGGGAGCCGCATACACTGAATGAGGGTGACATTTTTGTCCTGATCCTGAGTAATATCCTGTGGTTGGTTTTATTTGCCGGTGTATCCGGTCATCAGTACATTACGCGCAACGCCTCCACACCGGAGGAAGAAAGGAAATTCACATGAAAGCAGCTGCCCTGTTCGGCGGAAAGCCTGTGCTTTCGTTCGAGGTCTTCCCGCCCAAACCGAATGTTCCCATCGACAGCATTTATCAGACACTCTCCGCCCTGAAGGATCTGCATCCTGATTTCATCAGCGTCACATACGGCGCAGGCGGTTCTGTTCCCGGCGCTTCGACTGCCGAGATCTGTGAGACGATTCAGAATACGCACGGCATTCCCTCAATCGCACATCTGCCCTGCATCAATGAGACCCGCGAAAGTGTCCTTGAAAAGCTGGAACAGTTCAGGGCGCGGGGCATAGAGAATATTCTCGCGCTGCGCGGCGACCGCAATCCGGATGTCGAACCGAAGGACGATTTCCACTATGCTTCTGAGCTGATTGCATTCATACGCGAGCAGGGCGATTTTGACATTGCCGCTGCCTGCTATCCGGAGGGGCATCCCGAATCGCCCGATCTTGATACGGATATTTCGCATCTGAAAGAGAAAGTCGATGCGGGTGCTTCCCACCTGATTTCGCAGCTTTTCTATCATAATCCCGATTTCTATGCCTTCCGCGAAAAGATTGCGGCAGCGGGCATTTCCGTGCCCGTGGAAGCCGGCATTATGCCTGTGACCTCGAAAAAGTCGATTGAACGCATGGTTTCGCTCTGCGGTGCATCCATTCCGAACCGTCTTGCCAAGCTCATGGCGCGCTATTCGGATGACCCCGCCTCGCTGAAAGCTGCGGGACTCGAATACGCGATCATGCAGATTGATGATCTGCTTGCAAACGGCGCAGACGGCATCCACATTTATACGATGAACAATCCGGATGTCGCACGGTACATCATGGAACAGATTGCGGAGGCGGCAGGCAGATGAATCCCGCTGACCTCGACCGCGATGAGATTCTGATGTTTCTCAATACGCCTTCGCTGGACGACAATCTCAATGCGGTGCTGGATACCTGCATCGAGGAGGTCTGTACCGCCGCACAGCCGCGGACAGTTTACCGTGTGCTGCCGGTGGAGCATCCGGCGGAGGGCGGCGTTACACTCGGCGGCCTGCCGCTGGAGGGCGATGACATTGCGCTGCACCTTACCGGCTGTCAGGAGGCGGTTCTGCTTGCCGCGACGCTTTCCGCCCCCGTGGATACCTGCATCCGGCGCGCCGGCTTCACCGATATGACCCGCGCACTCATGCTCGATGCCGTTGCAGGGGCAGCCGTTGAGCGTGTCTGCAACGACCTCGAAAACGAAATCCGCGCAAAATATCCCTACCCGTATTTCACGGCGCGCTTTTCCTGCGGATACGGCGATTTTCCGATCACGCAGCAGCCTGCGCTCGTCCGCATGGTCGATGCGCCCCGCAAAATCGGGCTGACTGTCACCCCGCACTGCACCCTGCTCCCCCTGAAATCGGTCACAGCCGTTATCGGGATGTCGCATCAGCCCGTCAAGGACGCGCGCCGTTTCTGCTGCGGGCAGTCCTGCGCGGAATGTCCCTATCATGAGGACTGCCCGCGCGCCAGACTATGACTCCTGTTCCGGAGGTGTCTGCAATGAATGCCGGCAAAATACAGATTCTTGCAGCGAATCTCAAGCATTCCATATTTGCATATCTTTTTCCGATCATTCCGGGGCTGCTCCTGTTTCATTACCTGGAACGCTTTCATAATTCGGCGCTCTTTCCGCTGATTCCCATTCTGCTGATGATTCCGGTTGTTCTGATCGGTATGATCGCAGGCGTGCAGACAACCCTTCTTCTGCAAAAGCTCATCGGTAAAAAAACGGAACGCATCATCGAAAAGCTCATTGCGCTCTGCATCGCTGCCGGGCTTGTCTGCTATTATCAGTTCGTGCTGGTACCGGCAGGGATTGTGCCTTCGGTCACCTCAGAAGTGTTCTGGCAGATGGTAAAGGAGAGCTTTTTCAGAAAAAACGGCAGATAAACCGAAAAAACGAATCTTTGTATATGATGACAGTTTGTTTCCATCCGCCTGATCTATATACATAGGAGGTTACTATGGACTTTCGCACTCTTTTACAGAATGAATACGTCTTCCTCGACGGCGGCATGGGTACGATGCTGCATCTTGCGCCCGGTGAACTGCCGGAACGTCTCAATCTGACACAGCCGGAACGTGTGGCTGCCGTTCACCGTGCCTACCGTGAAGCCGGTTCGCAGATTGTATATGCCAATACCTTCGGTGCAAATCCGCTGAAGCTTGCCGGTACAGGCGTGGATGCCGCAGAAAGTATCAAGGCAGCCATCCGCATTGCAAAGGATGCCGTCGGGGAGGATGTCTGTGTGGCACTCGACATCGGCCCGACGGGTCAGCTTCTGCCGCCTGCCGGTTCCATGACCTTTGAGGATGCCTATGAATCCTTCCGCGTGATGTGTCAGGCGGGACAGGAGGCGGGTGCAGACCTCGTGGTCATTGAGACGATGAGCGATCTGCTTGAGACAAAAGCCGCGCTGCTTGCCGCAAAGGAGCATACGGATCTGCCCGTGATTGTCACCATGACATTCACCGAAAACGGCAGAACTTTCACCGGCTGCCCGATCTCCGCCGCCGCCATGACGCTGGAAGGTCTCGGTGCGGCTGCCATCGGCATCAACTGTTCCCTTGGCCCGCGTGAAATCCTGCCCATGATGCAGGAAATGGCTAAGTGGACGCGCCTGCCGCTGATTATCAAGGCAAATGCGGGTCTGCCTGATCCTGTGACCGGTGAATATTTCCTCACACCGGAAGATTTCGCGGCGATTATGCCCGAATACGCTGCCTGCGGTGTGCAGATTTTCGGCGGATGCTGCGGCACGAATCCCGATTTCATCCGCGCTGTCTGCGAAAAGCTCCGCGGTACAAAGCGCGGCAGACGCCTTCTGACACCGGCAGCGGCGGTTTGTTCGGGTACGCGCACGGTGCTGCTCGATATGCCCCGCATCATCGGAGAACGCATCAACCCGACCGGCAAAAAGCGTATGAAGCAGGCGCTTCTTGACGGCGATTTCGATTATCTGCGCGGCGAGGCGATTTCGCAGACGGCTGCCGGTGCTGATATTCTTGATGTCAATGTCGGAACGCCGGGTATTGATGAAGCAGCAGTATTGCCGCAGGCGGTGCAGGCGATTCTGGAGGTTACAGACCTGCCGCTTCAGCTTGATTCCTCATCGCCCGCTGCACTCGAAGCCGCCCTGCGTATTTACCCCGGCAAGCCGATCATCAATTCGGTCAACGGCAAAGAGGAATCCCTCGAAGCAATCCTGCCGCTGGTGAAGCATTACGGTGCGTGCATCGTCGGGCTGACGCTCGATGAAAACGGCATCCCGCAGACTGCGGAGGAGCGCATTGCAATCGGAAGACGCATTATAGAACGTGCGGAAGCACTCGGCATTCCGCATCAGGATATTTTCCTCGACTGCCTCACGCTGACCGCATCAACCGGTGAAAGCGGACCTTCTGAGACGCTTACCGCCGTCCGGCGCGCACACGATGAACTCGGCGTGCAGACCGTGCTGGGTGTCTCGAACATCAGCTTCGGTCTCCCGAACCGTCCGCTCATCAACCGCAGCTTCCTCGCAATGGCGCTGCAAAGCGGGCTGACGCTGCCCATCATGAACCCGATGGCGGAGGGCATGACCGATACTGTGCGCGCCTTCCGGATGCTGCGCGGCTTCGACGAAAACTGTCAGGCATTCATCGCGGCATATCAGGATATGACCCCGAATGCACCTGCCGCACCTGCGCAGGCATCGGGCGACCTCACCCTCGGCGGCGCGGTGATCCACGGTCTGCGGCAGGATGCTGCGCGTCTCACGGAGGATGCGCTCAAAGAGCATGAGCCGCTCTCAATCGTTAATGACATTCTCATTCCGGCTCTGGATACCGTCGGCGCGGATTACGAGACCGGCAAGGTCTTTCTGCCGCAGCTCATTCAGGCGGCAACTGCCGCACAGAGTGCATTCGGCGTTCTCAAGCAGCACATGACTGCGCAGGGCGGCGGTCAGGCGGATAAGGGAAAGGTTGTCATCGCAACCGTGCAGGGCGACGTTCACGACATCGGCAAGAATATCGTGCGGCTGCTGCTTGAAAACTACGGCTACGATGTCATTGACCTCGGCAAGGATGTGCCGCCGCAGAAGATCGTTGATGCGGCAATTCAGCATCAGGTGAAGCTGGTTGGACTCTCCGCGCTCATGACCACGACAGTCGGTGCGATGGAGGAAACGATTAAGCTGCTGCACGAACAGTATCCCGAATGCAAAACAGTCGTCGGCGGTGCGGTGCTGACCGCGGATTATGCGGAGACCATCGGTGCGGACTGCTTCGGCAAGGACGCAAAGGCAACGGTCGATTACGCAAAGACCGTCTTTGGCGACGAATAAGGAGGACAATATGAAAGCACTGATTCAGAGAGTCCGGCACGCATCCGTGACGGTGGAGGGGGAAGTCAAGGGCAGCATCGGCAGCGGATTTCTCGTGCTGCTGGGTGTGACGGAAACCGACACCGAAGCTGAGGTCACGATGCTGACTGACAAGCTGCTGAAACTCCGGCTGTTCTCTGATGCCGACGGCAAAACGAATTGCAGCATTCAGGATGTGAACGGCGAACTGCTCATCATTTCGCAGTTTACATTGTGTGCAGACTGCCGCAAGGGGACACGTCCGAGTTTCTCGCACGCGGCAAAGCCCGATGAGGCAAACCGGCTGTATGAATTGTTCCTCGCACAGTGCCGCGCGGTCATTCCGCACGTAGACTGCGGTGTTTTCGGTGCGCACATGGATGTGGAACTGCTGAATGACGGTCCGTTTACGGTCATGCTGGATACAGATGACCTCAAAAAGCCGCGCAATCACTGAAAAGCCCTCTGCGGCTTGCAAAAATCGCGCAGATGTGTTATAATATCTCTGCTGCACAATATCAAATCAATCACGGAGGATAATCTCTATGCTGGAAGCCCTGCTGCAATTTGCGCTGAAGCTGATGCCGAAGCCGATCAAAGATCTCTGGAACAAATACGAAAGCGCCCTGCGCTACTGCTATTACGGCTTCTGGACGACGGTTGTTTCCTATCTGGCGAAAGTGCTGGGCAAATGGCTGCTTGCACTCGCCGGATACAGTGTCAAGGAGACAGTTCCGAATCTTCTCAATACGACCTTCTCCTGGATCATCGCGGCAACATTTGCATTTTTCGTCAACAAAAAGTACGTATTCAAAAGCAAAACCGATACCAAAAAAGAGCTGTTTCATGAATTGTATACCTTCTACGGCGCACGCTTTGTTTCGTTCTTTCTGGAAATGTTCGTGATGTGGCTGACTACCGCGCACTGGGAGTGGAATTACTACCTGATGTCGTTCCTTTCGCAGTTCATCATCCTTGCAATCAACTATGTGTTCAGCAAACTGGTGGTGTTCCGCAAAGGCAGCGCAGCAAGGCAGGCGGAAAAAGAATAATCAGAGCGGGATCCGGAGGCGAAAAGCTGCTTCGGGTCCCGCTTCTGCAAAATATTATGAATTTTATGCAAATTAACAGAAAACACTTGCAATTACAGGCGGTTTCATGGTATAATAAAATGGAATGTACAGGGAGGCGGGAATCTTGCGCATACTCGGCATCGACCCCGGCTACGCGACAGTCGGATTCGGCATCACAGACTATCAGGGAATGGATTTTCGCACCGTGGAATACGGCGCAATCCTGACGCCTGCCCATACAGATTTCGGCGGCAGACTCGCACAGATCTATGAGGATATGTGTTATCTGCTGGATCATTATACCCCGCAGGCTGTCTCCGTCGAAAAACTCTACTTCACCAATAACAAGACAACCGGCATTGCGGTTGCGGAGGCACGCGGCGTGATTCTGCTTGCCTGTGCGCAGCGCAGTGTGCCGGTCTACGAATACACACCGCTTCAGGTCAAATCCGCTGTGACCGGCTACGGGAAGGCGGAGAAGCGGCAGGTTATGGATATGACGCGCCGGATTCTGCATCTCGCGGAGATTCCAAAACCCGATGACGCCGCCGATGCACTTGCACTCGCGATCTGTCACGGGCATTGCGCCAGACCCGATTACTGAAACGGAGGTACGCATGATCGACCACATCCGCGGCAGGATCTGCTATAAGGAACTGAATCTTGTTGTGATTGAGTGCGGGGGCGTCGGATACGCCTGCCGCACCAGCATCCAGACAGCGGGGGCAGTCGGCAGAAATGACGACGAGGGAATGCTGTATACGAGACTGACCGTCCGCGAGGATGAGATTTCCCTTTACGGCTTTGCCAGCCGCAGCGAACGTGCCTGCTTCGATCAGCTTACATCGGTGACAGGCGTCGGACCGAAGGCGGCACTCGCCATTCTCTCCGACCTCACGCCTGACCGTTTTGCACTTGCCGTTGCAGGCGGAGACTACAAGACCTTTACGAAGATCAAAGGCATCGGCACGAAAACGGCACAGCGCATCGTGCTGGAACTCAAAGACAAAGTTGCAAAATCTGTGCAGGCGGAGGGCTTGCCCGCAGCACCGGCCATGACCGGCAGCGGCAGCACCGAAGAAGCAATGGCTGCACTTCAGGTGCTGGGATATTCGCAGGGTGAGGTTGCCGGTGTACTCAGTACGCTGGATCCTGCGCTGCCTTCCTCGGAACTGATCCGTCTGTCGCTTCAGAAACTCGGCAAAAATATGTTTGGCTGATCCGGCAAAGCCGGTCAGATACTGGAGGACATTATGAAACCAACAGTCAAACTTGGAATTTTGCTCGCAGGTGCGGGCTGCACTGTTTTATGCAGCTTCAGCGTATTTCTTCTGACACAGCCCAAAGCACAGGCAAAGGCTGTGCTGAAGCGCTTTTATAAAGAATGCCGTGCAGCGGATACGGCAGGTATGATGCGCGATTCCCTGCTTGATGAGCTGTATCCCTGCTGGGAAAGCTTCTCGGATGACAGCTATTCCGGCGAACCAATCACGGAGGATGCGCTCCGGCATTTTGCGGAGGACATCCGCGGACACAGGCATCTTGAGATCACAGGCTGCGAAAATGCTGCCGCGGACTACGAGAAAAGTGCAGCGGCTGCCCGTCTGAATCAGGAGCGGGAAAAGGTGTATGCCGAAAAGCTGGCGGAAAAGGGCTTTGAGATCGAACTGGATCCGGAGGGGACGGAACAGTTTATCGCATACCTTGATCAGGTGAAGGATGCGTACCGCTTTCAGATCCGCTGGAAGGAAAACGGCAAATGGATCGGGCAGGAGAATGAAGAAACGGCCGCGGTTGTGATGTACGGCGGCGTCTGGCTTGTGGATCCCTACACGCAGAATGTACTGCTGCCGGTGATACGCGATCCGGATGAGATCGAAAATGAGACAGAACCCTGATTTATGGGCATAACATATAACTATTTCATTTGATTTTGATGAGAAAAGGGAGGATTACACCATGAATCTCGATGAGTTACTGAAGGAAGCGATCACCAAACCTGAAAAGCGTTCTCTGTTCCTGCAAATGCTGATCAAGAGCGATGTGTATGTGATTTGCAAGCGTCCGGTCAAGCAGGATGAGATCAACGGCGGTATCTCGATGGAACTGGTCACAACCCAGAACCCGAACGGCGATATTTTCATCCCGTTCTTCACGAGTTACCGTTCCCTTCAGCAGTTTGCCAAGCGCTATGTCAACTGCTACCGCCTGAACTGTCTGCGCCTGTTTGACCTGATTCAGTCGGCAAATGCGGTGCTGAATCCGAATTCCTACGGCAAGGAGTTTTCCTCGCAGGAGATCAAAAGCATTCTCATGGTGGCGCGTAATCTCAATATTCCTGCCATCTCCATGAAGGAGGAGGAAACCATTGAGTACCGCAAATGTGAGAAGAATGTCGATCATCTGCTGCGCCCGCTGATCCGCTACCTCGCAAGGCAGGCAAATGTCGATGCCTGTTATCTGGTCGAGATGATCCGCGGATGCGAACGGCCGCAGACACTCTTTGTCTTTGACATGAGCGGAAACACCCGCAAACTGTTCTTCCCGCTGTCCAAGTATATGCAGTCTTATACAAAGTCCGGCGACAGTCTGGTGTTTATCAGCCTTGAAGAATCTGCTGCCAAAAAAGCAGTGGACGGTATTGAACCGTTTTATATCCGCAAAAAGCGCTTCTTTGAGCGCTGAAACACCGCATTCCCAAAAAACGATATATCTGACAGAGAGGAGATCATTCCGCTATGCCGCCGAGAAGCAAACCTTCCAGTTCCCACAGTTCGCATTCGAGACCTTCCGGTTCCGTACACCGTCCGCGTTCCTCGCACAGTTCCTCATCGCATCACCGCAGCAGTTACGGCGGTTCGTATCACCGCCCGCGCAGACGGCGTTCGTATTACAGCCGCAGCTACGGCGGATACGGTTCCGGATATGGTTACGGCGGCTCCGGATGCAGCCTGCCCGGCTGCATTGGTACACTTGCAGCGCTGGCGTTGATTGTGATAATTGCAGGCGGCGCTCTTTACTTTAACAGCAAGCGCGGGGATTCCGTGCAGCAGGGCGGCAATGCGCAGAGCGGGTATCATCAGCAGCAGACTGAAACACAGGATTCTATCTATGTAGAGCCGCTGAAGCGCAGCGTAGAATGGTCGGAGCAGTATGAATGCTACTACGATCAGCCGACAGACAGCTATTTCTTCAAAAATACAGAAGTTTCACCGGCAATCTGGCAGTATTGGTTTGAGGGTGTCTCCTCTGACTACGGCGATTTTGGCTGGATGGAATGGGATGTTCCCGAACAGCGCTGGTATGTGCAGACCGGCGAATATGACTGGGAACCCCTGCCGGAAAGCAAATATACGAGCAGTATGTGGCATTTTGACTGAGCTGACAGTCTGATGCAGAGAATCGGAGATGGATACATTATGATACAAACAGGACAACCGGTCTACGAGCCGGAGGAGCAGGAGGAGCGCATCTCTGCGCCGGAACTGCTGCCGCAGGACGGAGATCTGGAAGTCTCGCTCCGTCCGAAGTCTTTGCAGGATTACATCGGGCAGGATAAGGTCAAGGAGAATCTGGCAGTCTACATCGAAGCTGCAAGACGCCGCGGCGAACCGCTCGATCATGTGCTGCTTTACGGTCCGCCGGGACTCGGCAAAACGACACTGTCCGGCATCATTGCACATGAGCTGGGCGTCAATCTGCGCATTACATCCGGTCCGGCAATCGAAAAGCCCGGTGATCTTGCCGCACTGCTGACGAATCTCGGCAGGGGAGATGTGCTGTTTGTGGACGAAATCCACCGCCTTTCGCGTGCGGTAGAGGAGATTCTCTATCCCGCAATGGAAGACCGCGCACTCGACATCATGATCGGAAAAGGGCCTTCCGCACGCAGCATCCGTGTGGATTTGCAGCCGTTTACGCTGGTCGGTGCGACAACCCGTGCCGGTCAGCTGACTCCGCCTCTGCGTGACCGCTTCGGCATCGTGCAGCGGCTGGAACTCTATTCGCCGGAGCAGCTCTGCGACATCATCCGCAGAAGTGCCATGCTGCTGGACATCCCCTGTGAACCTGACGGCGCAATGGAGCTTGCGAAGCGTTCACGCGGGACACCGCGCATTGCGAACCGGCTGCTGCGGAGAGTCCGCGATTTTGCCGATGTCATGGGCGGGGGCGTCATCGACCGCAAAACAACCCGCCTCGCCCTCGAACGCCTCGAAATCGACGAACTGGGGCTGGATAAACTCGACATCCGGATGCTGGATATGATGATCCGCGGCTATCACGGCGGGCCGGTCGGGCTGGAGACACTTGCTTCGGCAATCGGTGAGGAGGCCGTGACGCTGGAGGATGTCTGCGAGCCGTATCTGATGCAGCTTGGTATGCTTTCGCGCACGCCGCGCGGCAGATGTGCAACACTGCTGGCATATCAGCATCTGGGGTATCCGGTGGATAACAATGTCATCGGGCAGCAGTATTCGCTCTCCGATATGATGAACGGTGCATCCTGACGGAGGAGACATCATGAGTCTGATACCTTCTCACAATTTCAAACACAATCAGGCGATACCGTCTCCGGAAGGGCTGATCAACGGTCAGTCGCTGGGGACGGTATCAGGCATGAAATTCGGGCTTTCGACTGTCAGCTACAGCGGCTGTGAGGTCATTGCAGTATACAATGCGCTGCTTCTGCGCAGCCGCCGCACAGATTTTGTGACTGTGGCGCGGTATATGGAGCGTTTCCGCGTTATGCTGGGCTTCTGGGGGACAAATTTCCTCTCGCTGGGACATTGCCTCCGGCATTTCGGCATCCGTGCAAAGCGCATCCGCAGCAAGCAGAAGATGCGTGCCGCACTTGCAGAAGATCAGGTCTGCCTGTACGTCTTCTGGGTCGGGAAACGGTTTCGTTCGCCGGTGCATACGGTCTGTATGCGAAAAGCGGGTGAGGGGCGCATTCTGGTCTGGAATGCCTATAACCGCTGCGGTCATGTCATCAATGTGCCGGAAGACGATTATCTTCGCAGACACATGATCTTCGGATATATCACCGAAAAACCGGCGGCGGATGACGGAGGGAAAAGCTATGGCGTTTGATTTCAAGAAGGAATACAAGGAATTCTATCTGCCGCCCCGCAAGACCGGTTTGCTGGATGTGCCGCAGATGAACTTCATCGCGGTGCGGGGTGCGGGCGACCCGAATGTGGCAGAGAGTGCCTATCGCCGTGCGCTGCAAGTGATGTACAGTGTGGTGTATACCATTAAAATGAGCAAACTGACGGATCATCGCATGGATGGCTATTTCGATTATGTTGTGCCGCCGCTGGAAAGCTTCTGGAAGTATGAAGGCGGCAGTGAATTCGATCCGCTGCATAAAGATGCCCTGCAATGGATTGCAGTCATCCGGCTTCCGGATTTTGTGACGGAGGAAGAATTTGCATGGGCGGTAGATGCGACGACCCGCCGGAAACAGATTGACTGCACCGGCGCGGAATTCCTGACGCTGACGGAAGGTCTCTGCGTGCAGTGTATGCATATCGGCAGCTACGATGATGAACCGGAAACGGTCAGAAGAATGCAGGCGTTTTTGAGTGAAAACGGTCTTGTGCCTGATTTTTCGGAGACGCGGCTGCATCACGAAATTTATCTGAGCGATCCGCGGAAAACGATGCCGGAGAAACTCAAAACGGTTCTTCGCCTGCCTGTACGGCGGATGGATGATGTCTGAAAAAACAAAGGTTTCTGAGAAAATAACGAACAGAAAGGGGTGATGCGCATGGCGCGGATCCTGAGACCGGAGGGGCTCTCCGGAGAGGCGATTACAGAGATTACCTGCGAACTGATGCTTCGCATCGGAAGGGCAACAGCACAGGCACTTGGAAAGGGCTGTGCGCACGCACCTGTCATCTATATTTCTCATGACCCGCGCCGTGCGGCAGATGCACTCGAAGCCGCACTGTGTGCGGGCATTTGTGCGGGCGGCGGTATTGCGCACTGTCTGGGCGTTCTCCCGACGGCAGGTATGGCGCTGCTGCTTTCCGCAGAGGACGGCGATGCCGGTATTTCATTAGCGGGCGGTGATAAGCCTTTTGAGCAGATCTGTGTGCGGTTCTTTGCGAAAACAGGCTTTCCGATGCCGGCAGAACAGCTTGATTCCATCTCGGCGCTGCTGCCGGCTAGTGCAGCCCTGCCGCTGAAATCACAGAATGACTGCGGCATCATTGCAAGGCAGGCAGATGCGGTGAATCGCTATCTGCGCCTGCTGAATACGCGCCTCAGCACCCCGATGGATCTGCGCGGGAAAAAGCCTGTCCGCATTGCACTGGACTGCGCAAACGGTGCGGTCAGTGCCGTCGCAGAACCGCTTCTGCGGCAGCTTGGTGCAGAGGTTCTGATGCTGCACTATACCCCCGACGGTCTCAATATCAATCATGGATGCGGTGTCAAATCGACGGATCAGATCATCTCGTTTGTGCGCGATTACGGCTGCGATGCCGGCTTTGCCTTCGACGGCGACGGGATGCGCTGTCTTGCTGCGGATGAATCCGGTGAACTGCTGGACGGTGACCGTCTGCTTGCGATTCTTTGTCAGGAACGGCTGGATCAGCAGGCGAATCTGCCTGAACTCCTGCCGCGCGATATGCAGCGGGGCGTTGCCGCAACCTTTGTCACGAATCTCGGATTTCTGCGTTTTGCGAAGGCACGGGGCATTCCGGTGCAGACAACGCAGCCTGCCCCGCAGTTTGTGCTGGAGAAGATGCATGATCTCGGTCTGCCGCTGGGCGGAGACGGTTCGGGCTGTCTCTATTTCGCGGATTCACCTGCCCCTGATGCGCTTATGACAGTTGCGCGTGTCATTCAGGTGATGCAGCGCACGGGCAAAAAGCTCAGTGAGCTTGCCGCCGTCATGGAGCATGACCCGCAGGTTGCACTCTCTGTGCGCATTCCGCATTATTGGCGTGAAATCTGGAAAAACGATCCCGATATTGCGCGCTTCATCGCTGCTTGTGAGCAGGAACTCGGCACGGATGGCCGCATTCTCGTGCGCGAACGCAAAGAGGATGCCGCAATCCGCGTGATGGTGGAGGGGCGCGATTTCCGGCGCATCAATAACTATGCTTTCGCGATTGCGGAGGTCATTCAGTCGCGGACAAAGAAACAATGATCTGCATTCAGGAGGACACATGGTTACGGATTCGTTCGATCAGGTCACAGAGCCGGTCATTTCCCCCGGAGATTTTCACGGTGAAAAGCATTCCCTCGTGAAAAAATGCATGATTCTGTTTTCTCATGAGCTGCAAAGTCACCTTCTTTCGCGGTTTTCGTGTACGAAGATCGCGGAGATTCAAAATAGCTGCGGCGTTTTGCCGGTGTGGTGCATGGAATATCACGGGGCGCAGATTGCGTTTTATCTTTCGCTGCCCGGTTCGGCTGCGGCTTCCGATCTGTGCTATGAAGTCCACTGGCTGACCGGCGCGGATACGTTCTATCTGTTCGGTTCGTGCGGGAGTCTCGACGGCGCAAAGACAAAGGGCAGATTCATCATCCCGACGGAAAGCTACCGCGGCGACGGCGCATCCTATTATTATGCACCGCCCGCAGATTACATTGCCGTCCGCACAAGCGATACCCTTGCGGCACGGTTTGCAGAACGCGGTATCCCCTATGTACAAGGACGCGTCTGGACAACCGCCTCGATGTTCCGCGAGACACGCGGACTCACAGCCAAACGGCGCGAGGAAGGCTGCATCGCCGTGGAAATGGAGCTTGCAGGCGTGCAGGCAGTGTGTGATTTTTACGGGCTGACGCTGTATTGCTTTCTCGAAGCGGGTGATATTCTCGCAGAGGGCAGCTATCAGCCGGAGGGTCTGGATGCCGCAAATCACGGCATTGTCAAGCTCCTCACGGCGATGATGCTTGCCTCGGAATATGATAATGATTGAGGTACATCACATGGAAGACATCTGGCAGACACTTTATGACGCGGCGAAAGCTGTGCTGAATGCGCGCCGCATTTCGGATTATGTGACTGCCGGCGAGGTCGCGGCGGCGATCCGCTCGAAATCCGGCAGAATTTATACAGGCGTGTGCGTGGATACCTGCTCCACGCTCGGCATCTGCGCGGAACGCAGCGCGATTTTTGCGATGCTGACCGCCGGCGAACAGGAGATTGACAAGGTGCTTGCCATTCTCCCGGACGGCAGCAGCGGTGCGCCCTGCGGCGCGTGCCGGGAACTGATGGTGCAGCTCATGCCGCAGACTTATCATGATATTGAGATCATGATGGATATGGAGACACGGCGCACGGTGCGTCTCGGCGATATTACGCCGGACTGGTGGATTCCGTAATCGGGAGTGTAATATGGCAAAGAAGTGGAATGCAGAGGATACAGCGCTGATTCAAAAAGAAATCAGAAATCCGACCATGAGCAATCAGCAGCTTGCCGTGAAGCTTGGCAGAAGCTTGCAAAGCATTGCTGCGAAAAAACGCAGTGTGACGGAGCAGCTTGCCGCTGCGGAAAAAAAGGCAGCCGGTGTCCAAAACAGCACAGCGCCGAACCAAAAGCTGAAATCAGATAATACGCCATGGACTGCGGAAGAAGACAAAAAGCTCATGGAAACACCGTATAAAAGCGAGGATGTGCTGGCACAGCTGCTTCATCGCACAAAAAAAGCAGTCCATATCCGGCGCGAAGAACTGCAAAAGAAACGCCTTGCGGGAAAAGCACCAAAGACTGTGGGGACTCCGGTGTCTGAAACGGGCAGGGTTCCTTTAGAGCAGTGTACGAAGGTGCTGACATTTACCGATAAACCTGCATCCGAACAGGATGCAGAGCCCGAAAGCCCGGCGGTCACAGAGGAAGAATCGTCAGAACTTTTGGAAGCGGAGATGCCATCCGAAGCGGATGCGGCTGTAATTGTTACGGAAAGAAGTTTAGCAGAACATAAATTCCAGCTTTTGAAATCCATGCTTGATTTGCTGAAAGCGAATTCGGAAGCAATGGCTATTAAGGCTGTCCACGACTATACAGAGGTTGTTTCTTACATTCTGGAGGGGCAGTGAATGTCACAGACGAATGACAGCAAAATCAGCGTGTTCTGGCTGCTGTTCCTTTCGATGGCTGTTCTGCCTGCGGCGCTGCTGAGTGGTTGGTTCGGATGGCTTCACAGCAATCCGGGGGTCATTGACACCGCTTTCTGTGATGTGGACGGCAACGGCAGCAGAGAGCTGGTCTTTCTGCACTACGGCCCGACCTTCGGGGTGTTTACCGTCGGGCTGACCGCCCTGCAGAGCAGCGGAAGCTGCTACGATGATGTGTTCTATATGGAATCGTGGGGCGATTTGGTCGGGCTGACACGGCATGACGGTTCGCTCTGCCTCTTTACGCAGAAAGGCAGCGAAAAGCGTTATTTCGCAATCGGCGCTGCGGACGGGCATCTGACGGTGGAAAATCATGCCGCGATGACGAGGGATTCATCATGATGTTCCGGAGTTTATTCAATTATGATATGAAGGATAACCAATATGAGAATTGCTGAAAACTGGGCGGATTACCGCCTGATCGACACGACCTGCGGCGAACGTCTGGAGCGCTGGGGGAATATCACGCTGATCCGTCCCGATCCGCAGGTGATCTGGCAGACAAAGCCTGCCTCGGATCTCTGGCAGCACGCAGACGGTCACTATCACCGCTCGAAATCCGGCGGCGGACAGTGGTCTTACCGCAAAAAGCCGCCTGAGAGCTGGCAGATCTGCTACCGCGATCTCACATTTACCGTGCGCCCGACCGGATTCAAGCATACCGGACTGTTTCCGGAGCAGGCGGTCAACTGGGACTGGATGACGGAGCAGATTCAGAATGCCGGACGCCCGATCCGGGTGCTGAACCTCTTTGCCTATACCGGCGGCGCAACGCTTGCCTGTGCGGCGGCGGGTGCAGAGGTCTGTCATGTGGATGCGGCAAAGGGTATGGTGCAGTGGGCGCGTGAGAATGCGGCGGCATCCGGACTGACGGAGAAGCCGATCCGCTGGATTGTGGATGACTGCGAGAAATTCATCCGCAGGGAGGCGCGGCGCGGCAAGCATTACGATGCAATCATCATGGATCCGCCGAGCTACGGACGCGGGCCGGGCGGCGAGATCTGGAAGCTCGAAAACAGCATCTACGGACTGGTGGAAGCCTGTCTGGATGTTCTGTCAGAAAATCCGCTGTTCTTTTTGCTCAACAGCTACACGACCGGTCTCTCGCCTTCTGTTATGGGCTATCTGCTGCATTCGCTGATTGTGCCGAAATTCGGCGGGGCGGTATCTGCGGATGAGATCGGGCTGCCGGTGGAATGCGCCGGTGCAGCACTGCCCTGCGGTGCGACTGCGATCTGGCAGAGCAAATGACGCGGGAAGAATTGCTGCATCTGGTGAACCGTTCGCTGTTTGCGGCGATTGGCTATACGGATGCACAGGGCAGACAGAATATCCGCAGAGTGTACTGCGTCTGGCACAAGGGGCTTGGGCGGCATCTCATCTCGACCAATTTTGGCTCTTGTCATGTGCAGAGCCTGATCCGGCAGGGCAATGCCTGTCTCTATTTCTCAGATGATGCGGCGTTTGAAGGGCTATGTCTGTACGGCAGATTTGAGATCCGCACGGAGAGATTCTATCGGGAACTGCTCTGGAATGCCGGCGATGAGAAATACTATCCGCAGGGGATGAATGATCCGGATTACTGTGTGCTGGAATTCCTTGCGGACAGCGGCAGATATTACCGCTTTGACGGGAAGGGCGATCTGACAGACGAGATGCTGAATGCGGATGCAGACAGCAGATATGAAAACGGGTATGCGTCTCTTGCAGACGCGGAAGGAGACAGCGATGCAGTTCCGTAAAGTTGACATGGAAACCTACTACCGGCGCGGCGTGTTCCGGCATTTCTCAGAGGACTGCAAATGCTCCGTGTCCATCACAAACCGCATAGATGTCACGGAACTGCGGGCGTTCTCAAAGCGCACAGGTACGCGGTTTTACATCAATTTTCTGTATTGCCTGAGCCATGCGCTCAATGCGCGTGAGGATTACCGCCTTGCGTGGGACTGGCAGACCGAAACGCTGCTGTGCTGGGACAGGATTCATCCGACGCAGTATATTTTCCACGAAGATACGGAGACATTCACAGTCGCATACACGGAATATGACCCCGATTACCGCGTATTCTATGCAAGGGCGGAGGCAGACTGCGAAGCCGCACGGCAGACCCGCGATTACGGGCTGGACAGCGCGGCGCATCCGAACTGGTTTGATGCATCCTGTGTGCCGTGGCTTTCCTATGATGCGCTGCACGTTGAACTGCCCGACGGCTATCTGTATTTCAGCCCCATCGTCAACTGGGGCGCTTACCGCGAGGAGAACGGCAGATTCCGGATGCCGGTGACGGTGCGGCTGAATCATGCTGCGGCGGACGGCTATCAGATTGCGCGGGTGTTTCAGCTGCTGGAACAGGCAATCTGTGAACTGACGGAATCGGTTTGCTGACGGCGGGCGACTGTCCCGCGGATGATATAGGGAGTATTATGAAACCACTGATTCAGATTGACAATGTCCGGTTTTCCTATCCGAATGAGGAGAATCCGGCTGAAAATACCGAGGTGCTGAAGGGCATCTCACTGGAATTTGAACCGGGCGAACTGGTCGCGGTGCTGGGGCATAACGGTTCCGGCAAATCGACCCTCGCCAAACTGATGAACGCTGTTCTGCTGCCGACAGAAGGCAGGGTCACGGTCTGCGGGATGGATACTGCCGACGAGGAAAAGCTGTTTGAAATCCGGCAGCACGTCGGCATGGTGTTCCAGAATCCCGATAACCAGATTGTTGCGACGATTGTTGAGGAGGATGTGGCATTCGGGCTGGAAAACCTCGGTGTGCCAAGCGATGAAATGCGTGACCGCGTGGATCAGGCGCTGCACGCCGTGGGAATGTACGAATACCGCGAACACGCACCGCATCAGCTATCCGGCGGACAGAAACAGCGTGTGGCAATCGCGGGTATCATCGCGATGCGCCCTGACTGCATCGTTCTGGATGAACCGACTGCGATGCTGGATCCGCAGGGCAGAAAAGAGGTCATGCGGACAATCAAGCTGCTGAACCGCGATTACGGCATCACGGTCATTCTCATCACGCATGAGATGGATGAGGCTGCACAGTGTCAGCGTGTGGTGGTCATTGACCACGGTGAGGTGCGCATGGATGCTGCGCCGGAAAAGGTGTTCTCCCATGTGCAGCTTATGCGGGAACTTGGTCTGGATGTTCCGCAGCCGACGGAACTGGTGGATCTGCTGCGGCAGGCGGGTTATGATCTTGATCCGGAGATTATGACGGTTGAGGAATGCGTGGATGCAGTTGCGGCGCTGATGACAAAGCAATCGGGGAATGTGTAATCCGGAACAACAGCGTTCCGGTCTGATGCCGAAGCCGGCATCTATATGAAGAAGAAGGAGAAATCAATGCCGATTCTGGAAGCAAAGAATCTGACTTACACATACAGCATCGGTTCGCCGTTCGAGAAAACGGCAGTCGATCATATCAATTTGCAGATTGAACAGGGCGAATTTGTCGGAATCATCGGGCATACCGGTTCGGGCAAATCAACGCTGATGCAGATGATGAACGGTCTGCTGAAACCGACAGAGGGTACGGTTCTGCTGAACGGACAGGACATCTGGGAGAAAAAAGCCGACCGCCGTGCAGTCCGGTTTCAGGTGGGGCTGGTGTTTCAGTATCCGGAATATCAGCTTTTTGAGGAAACTGTTTACAAGGACATCGCGTTCGGGCCGAAAAATATGGGGCTGGATGAGAAGGAAATTGACCGCAGAGTGCGCGAGACGGCAGAAGCAGTCGGGCTGCGCGAGGAATTGCTGCAAAAAGCCCCCTATGCACTTTCCGGCGGTCAGAAGCGCAGAGTTGCGATTGCCGGTGTCATGGCAATGGAGCCGAAGGTGCTGATCCTCGATGAGCCGACTGCGGGTCTTGACCCGAAGGGCAGAACCAAGATTCTGACGCAGCTCCGCGAGTACCATAAGCGCACGGGCTGTACGGTCATGCTGGTTTCTCACAGCATGGAGGACGTTGCAAAATACGTCTCGAAGCTGCTGGTGCTGTCTCATGCGCAGGTTGTCTGCTATGATACGCCGGCAAATGTGTTTGCCCGCGGAAAAGAACTGGAGACCATCGGACTTGCCCTGCCGCAGATCACCCGTGTCTTTCACGGTCTGCGCGCACGCGGCATTGATATTCCGGAGGAGGTCTATACTGTGAAATTCGGTGCGGAACAGCTTCTCGCCCGTCTCGAAGGGAGGGAACCGCAATGCTGAAGGACATTACACTGGGACAGTATTTCCCGATTGACAGCGTGGTTCACAAAATGGATGCGCGCTATAAGATCATCATTACGCTGCTGTTTCTGGTGATGCTGTTCTGGGGACAGCATTTCACCTCGCTGATTGCGGGGCTGCTTTTCGTGATTCTCGCGACGGTCTGCTCAAAAATCCCGCCGAAAATGATCATCAGGAGCATCAGGCCGATTGTGCCGATTCTCATTATCACCGGTCTGCTCAATCTTTTCTGGCTGGACGGCGGAAAGCTGCTCTGGCAGTGGCATTTCCTGAAAATATCGGAACAGGGCATTCAGACCTCTGTGTTCATGTTTGTGCGCATCTGCCTGCTGATTGCGGGGACATCGCTGCTGACCTATACGACTTCACCGATTGTCCTCACGGATGCGATCGAATCGCTGCTTTCGCCGCTCAAAAAGCTGAATATGCCTGTGCATGAGCTGGCAATGATGATGACGATTGCACTGCGGTTCATCCCGACGCTGATTGAGGAAACCGATAAGATCATGGCGGCACAGAAGGCGCGCGGTGCAGACCTCGAAAGCGGCAGCCTGATGCAGCGCGCCCATGCCCTAGTCCCGATTCTGATTCCGCTGTTCGTGTCGGCATTCCGGCGTGCAGAGGAGCTTGCACTTGCAATGGAGTGCCGCTGCTATCACGGCGGTGAAGGGCGTACCCGTCTGCGGCAGCTCAAAAGCAGTCTGCGCGATTATGTTGCGCTGGCACTGATGATCTTCATGTTGTCTGCGGTCATTATCATCAATCTTATCATAGGAGGATGAAACCATGCTTGCCTCTGAGCGATCAAAACGGCGGATTTACCGCCTGCTGAGCTTTGTGATTCCGACCGCTGTGCTGATGGTGTGTTTCTTTGTCTATCAGTTTGTGCCGTTCGGGAATGAAGTATCCCCGCTCATCGGAGACGCGGGCGCGGAATATTACCCGAATCTGCTGCTGCTGCGCCGCATCCTCAAAAACGGGGAAAGCCTGCTGTATACATGGCGCTCCGGTTTCGGCGTTGCCGTCGTGCCGGATGTCATCATCAATTTCTGCACAAGCCCGCTGAATCTGCTGGGAATGCTGCTGCCGGATGCGATGTATGAAACCTATATCGAGCTGATGACCTGTGTACGGCTGGGACTTGCGGGTTACTGCTTCGCGCTGCTGCTTCAGTCGATTGAGAAAAAGCCGGATGGTTCAGTGGTGGCATTCGCAACTGCTTATGCGGTCAATATGTGGATGCTGACAAGCTTCTGGCAGATCACCATGATGGGTACGGTGATTGTGACACCGCTGGTGCTGCTGGGATTGCTGCGGCTGGTGCGCAATCGGGATATGGTGCTGTATCCGCTGATGCTGGCATTCTCCCTGATGATGAGCAGCTATATGTCGCTGTTTACCGCGGTGATCACGGGGCTTTTCTGGATCGGTCTGCTGATCTCGCGCAGAACACCGTGGAAGGAAGTGCCGAAGGAGTTCTTCAAATTCATCGGGCTTTCCGTTCTGAGTGCCTGTATCGCGGCGGTTGTGCTTGTGCCGACTGTCCTCTCGATGGGCGCGACTTCCAATTTCACGGAGACATCGTTCGCCTCGCTGGATTTCACGGAGTTCTATGCTTCGTGGCAGGAGATGATTGCACAGCTTTCGACCTGTGTGTATCCGGCTCTCAATGCACATCCCGCGAATATTTGCAGCTCCATGCTGGCGGTTCTGCTGATTCCGGCTTACATGACCACGAAGCGGATTCCGCTGGGCGAGCGCATTTTCGGGCTGTTTGCTGCGGGATTTATCTGGGTCAGCCTGTGGTATGCACCGCTGAACTTCGTCTGGCACGGTCTGCGCTTCCCGCGTGTGACGGTGGATCGCTTTGCCTATCTGCTGCCGATGGTGCTGTGCTATATGGGCTGGCGCTTCCTGACTTCTGTTCCGAATTCTGCGGAGCAGGAAATGGAGAAACCGACCGTCGGCGGGGTACTGCTGCATTACGGGCAGCTGATCCTGATGGGCGCAGGTGCAGCAGGCGTGATCTGGTGTGTATGGTCGTCCGGCAGAAGTGATGTGTTCTTCATTCCGGCGGCTGCGGCTGCGCTGCTGCTGATTCTCGTCGGGCTGATCCGCTTCATCCCGAAAAAGCGCAGCATCCTCACGCTGCTGCTGGTCATGACGGTGACGGCAGAAGTTTTTGTCAACAGCTGGCTGTCGTTCAATGATATAGCACTCTTTGCAGCGGGCGATCTGGGAGCGGTTCGCACAACCCATGAAACAGATGCAGCCGCTGTCCGTGCGGATGCCGGCAACAGTCTCTTTTACCGCACAGGTATTGTCAGAGACGTTGCCTGCGGCGATATGGAGCTGCTGTATGATCTCCCCGGCGGCACTTCGCTGTTTTCGTCGATGATCCCCGCGGATCTGCTGACGCTTTGTGATCAGCTCTCGCTGGAGGGCGGCTCAAATTACTATGGATTCGGTGAACTGATGCCGCTGAATGCACTGCTGCTCGACGAACCCTATTACATCATGGAGGCGCAGGAAAAGAGGACGCAGATTCCATACGAAAAGCTGGGCGATTCGGCTGTGCTGAAATTCCCGTATCCGTGCAGTCTGGGCTACTGTGTAGCGGATACGCCTTCGCTGGATGAGCTGAAAACCATGAGCAAGACGGCGGTTCAGAATGCGATTGCACAGAAAATGACCGGTATCAAAGATCCGATTTATGCGGAATCCGGTGTAAAGCCGGAAATTGCCGAGGTCAAAAATACAAAGGCTGAGATCCTTGCAGATCATACGGTTCAGATTCAGGCGGATGCTGCCGATGATCCGAATTCGGTCAAATGCAAGACGGATGTGACATTGACTGTGCCGGCGGACGGCAGCTATCTGCTGGACATTCAGCATGATTCTGATTTGCTGTACGCACTCAGCCGGCTCAAAATCATGGCAGATGAGGAAGTGCTGTTCGATAAGGATCTGCAATCCTCTGTATGGTCGAATCACGAGGAATCGCTTGAGGGCAGACAGGTAGTTTTGCTTGAAAATATGAAAAAAGGAACTGTTGTTACCGCACGGATGTTCGTTGTTGCAGGCTACAGCGGCAGCACGAAGCTCTCGCTGATGCGTTTTGACGCAAAGGCGTTTGAGAAGGCGGCAGATAAGCTGAACGAATCTGCCATGACGCTGACAGAATTCGGACAGGATCATTTTACGGCATCTGTGAACGCAAAGACTGATTCGCTGCTCTACATCTCCATGCCTTATCGCGAAGGCTGGACCGCCTATGTGGACGGTCAGCAGACGGCGATTGAACCCGCACTCGGCGCCATGACCGGCGTGCGTGTGCAGGCAGGCAAACACACGGTGCAGTTTGTTTATCAGCAGAACGGACTCTTCCTCGGTGCAGTGATCTCCGGCGGTGCGCTGGCGCTGTATCTGATTCTGGTGATTGTGCAGATCATTCTCGCGGTTTACAGAAAGAAGCATCCGAAAGCGGGAGCTTCCGCGTATGTGCCGCAGCACGGCTGAGGTATGCGATGCGGACACTGAAAATGACAGTCGCATACCGCGGCACACGTTATCACGGATTTCAGCGGCAGCCCAATGCGGTGACAGTACAGGGTGAACTCGAAAAACAGCTCTCCCGTGTGCTGAACGGCGACACGACTGTATACGGATGCTCCCGCACGGATACGGGCGTTCACGCGAATGAGTTTGTGCTGCATCTGCATACAGAGCGGGAAATCCGCTGCAAGAATCTGGTGCGAGCAATGAACGGCTATCTGCCTGATGATATTTCGGTGCTTGCCTGCGAGGATGCACCCGCTGATTTTCATGCGCGCTTTGACTGCAAGGGCAAGGAATACATCTACCGGATTCACTGTCACGAAAGCAAAGATCCGTTTCGCACGGATCTTGCCTTCCATTACCGCAGACCGCTGGATGCGGCAATGCTGCATCAGGCGGCACAGGCTGTTGTGGGGCGGCACGATTTCCACAGCTTTTGTGCGCAGGCAAAGCCGGAGACCGATTGCTTCCGCACCATTTACGGTGCATCCGTGGAGCGCGACGGCACAGAGGTGACGGTGCGCATCCGCGGAGACGGTTTCCTTTATAATATGGTGCGCATATTCGTCGGGACGCTGCTGGACATCAACGAGGGCGTTTTTGAGCCGGATGCACTCCCGCGGATTCTCGCTGCAAAAGACCGTCTCAGCGCCGGCAGAACGGCAATGGCGCACGGACTGTATCTCAACCGTGTGTTTTATGATCTTACGGAAATACAGACATACTCCGGCATCTGACGGAGAAAGAAGGGTAGGCAATGAAAACGCAGAAGCAACGTGAAAAAGACATCTATGCGATGCGAAAGCGGCGGAAACGCAGGAGAGTGCTGCGGCAGGGCATCATCTTTCTGCTGATGGCGGTTGCTGTGCTGGTGCTGTATCAGCGGCGGGATTCGTGGATTCCGACACTGGAAACAATCGGTCACCGGCATCAGACATACCGCTCTGAGGAAGCCGATGCCGCAGACGGCGATCTTCCGATTTATCTCTACAGCGGTTCAGAGCCGCAGCTTGCAACCATCAGCAACAGGCTTCTTGTGCTGAGCGATTCCTATTTGCAGATTTATGATACGGACGGTCATCTGCTGACATCACGCCAGCATACTTACGGCAGCGCCGTGATGCGGACAGCCGGTGAGTACGCGCTGGTCTATGAAAGCGGCGGAATGCAGTTCCGGGTTGAGACCGCCGCCAAAACCCGTTTCGAGAAACTGCTCTCTGATCCGATTGTGTTCGGGCGCATTTCTCCGGGCGGACTCATTGCGCTTGTGACCAGCTCAGATACCTGCGCCTGCAAGCTGCTGGTCTTTAATCTGAAGGGACAGCTCATTTATGAGCGCGACTGCATCGAGGAACTGACAGACCTTTCGTTCCATTCCGATGAAAGCGGCTGCTACGCTTCCAGCATCTATACAGAAAACGGCAGACTTTATTCTCTGGTACATTCCTATAGTTTTACAGAATATGAGGATCTTTGGACGAGTAAGCCACTTGACATGATGGCGATTTCGGTATATAATACCAGTGAGGGAGATGTGTTTGTACTCGGAGATAGTCAGTGCTGTTTCCTTGCAGCGGGAGGCGCACTCAAGAGTACATTTGTATATCCGGATACGCTTCGTTCCGGCGTATTCAGCGGAAACACCGCCGCACTGCTGCTGGAGAATACGGAAAAGCGCACGCGGACTGTTGTTGTCATCAACGGCAATGCTTCTACGCCTGTGCTGCGTTCCTATGATAAGGAAATCCGCAGCATCGGGCTAGTGCCGGAGCAGAATGCCGTGCTGATTCAGTTCCGCAATCATTTTGAGGCAATCACCTCTGCCGGCGAAACGATGCGTTCTCTTTCCGTTGCAGACAGCTATGAAGGCTTTTTGAAGATCGAGGACTATCTGTTTTTGCGGTCATACGATCATATTGATCGCATCGACTATCAAAAGTAAAGGGACAAAAATAATGTGTGGAACACACAGGAGGATTTTCTAAATGGACAACCACTTCGGGTGGATTCTCGATGTACTGGTCATCGTAATCGCCGCTTATGTTCTGATCTCAAATGCAAAGCGCGGTCTGACGAAGGTTATTGTGCTTTGCAGCGGATACATTGTTGCCACATTGCTTTCATCCATGCTTTCAGGTTTTGCAGCCCCGCTGCTTTATGAGACAGTTGCGCGGGATAACAGCATTTCCACGCTGGAAACAGTCAACTCGAAAGTTGATCTCACAGAGCTGTTTACAGATGCGATGGAGAAAGAGAATTTCGGCTTCTATATTGATTCGCGTCATGTGGGAAAAATCCTGAACGGCGAAAAACGAGGGAAGTTTGATGACCTGCTGTTTGACTATGTGGTTTCACAGACCGGCGCAGAACCCTACAGCAAGGAACGCTTCGTCTCCATGCTGAACAATGCGTTTATCAGCGGATACAGCAAGGAACTTCAGGAGCGTACACCGCGGTATGTCGGGATGTATTTCCGGCGCACGGCTGTTTCTGATCCGCAGCTCATGCGTGATTTCGTCACGATCAGCGGCGACGAGAAAATGACTGCACAGGATCGTGCTGTTTTCATTGAGGACCGGTTCAGTGCAGAACCTTCTCAGCTTACGCTCCGCATCTTTGTTTACCTGATCATTTTCTCCCTGCTGATGGTCTTCGCGGCGCTGCTTTCCGCCGGACTGCAAAACCGCATCTTCTTCAATGTGACAGAAAAAACAGATCATTTCCTCGGAGGACTCATCGGCTTGCTGGAGGTTGCAGCGATGCTGGTGCTGCTGACGCTGATTGTCCGGCTGATTATTCTGCTGAGCGGCGATCAGGCATCCTGGTGCAATGAGACTATGATCGAATCGACCGGTGTATTCCGGTATCTCTATCATCGGTTTAATCTGATGATCTGAGCGTTTCATTCAGATATGGAAAGGAGTGTGCTTTCGCAGGCCGCGGAAGCAGGATAGATACATGGTTTTATGTAGTAATTGCAAAAAGCGTCCCGCTGTGGTATTCATTACGACCATGCAGGGCTCTGAAAAGAAGAACGAGGGGCTTTGCCTTGTCTGCGCGAAAAAGCTCAATATCCCGCAGGTTGCAGATTATATGGAACACATGGGCATCTCGGATGAAGACATCGAGCAGATGAGCGATCAGATGATGGATATTATGAGCGGCGATGAAGATTTCGAGATGGGCGGCGCAGGCACGATGCCCGATTTCATGCGCCGGCTGTTTACCGATCATCCAATTACCGATGCTGAGCCCCCTTCTGACCGTCCTGCGCCGAAGCCTTCTGCATCCCGCGGAAGCGGTGAGAAGGGCAAGAAGGATTCCGGAGACGGCAAGCGCCCCGGCAAAAAACAGGAGCGCAAAGGTGAACTCAAATACCTCGATAACTACTGCACGAACCTCAGCAAAAAGGCGGAGGACGGCGATATGGACGGCGTGGTCGGCAGAGATTCCGAAATCGCGCGCGTGATCCAGATTCTCTCCCGCCGGCAGAAGAACAATCCCTGCCTCATCGGTGAACCGGGCGTCGGTAAAACCGCGATTGCAGAGGGCATTGCACAGAAGATTGCCTCCGGCGATGTGCCGTTCCACCTTCAGGATAAGAAAATCTACCTGCTCGATATGACCGCTCTTGTTGCCGGTACGCAGTTCCGCGGACAGTTTGAGAGCCGCGTCAAGGGGCTGGTCGAGGAGGTTAAGGAGCAGGGAAATGTCATTCTGTTCATCGACGAGGTGCATAGTCTGGTCGGTGCGGGCGATTCCGAAGGCTCTATGAACGCCGCGAACATCTTAAAGCCGGCGCTTTCCCGCGGTGAGGTGCAGGTCATCGGTGCGACGACCTTTACCGAGTACCGCAAGTACATCGAGAAGGACGGCGCACTGGAACGCCGTTTCCAGCCGGTCAAGGTCGATGAGCCGACCGTTGAGGATACCGTGCAGATTCTCGAAGGTGTGGCAAAGTATTACGAGAAATTCCACCGCGTGAGTATCCCGAAGGAGATGCTGCGGTTGTGTGCTGTGCTGTCTGAGCGCTATATCACAGACCGTTTCCTGCCAGATAAGGCGATTGATCTGCTGGATGAGAGCTGCGCGTATGTCAGCATCCGGCATCCGGAACTGACTGAACTTGACCGTCTCGTGGAACGCATTGATGAGCTGAAAGCGGAGATTGATGAGATTGATGACGGCACTTCCACGGATTATCAGCTCTTGCAGGAGCGTAAGTTTGAACTCATCAATCTGACGAAGCGCCGCGAAGAACTGATCAAAAATCAGACAGAAGTGCAGGTCACGGCAAGCGACCTTGCACACGTCATTGAGATCTGGACGGGGATTCCTGCGAACAAAATCGAGGAAACCGAATATGCCAAGCTGCGTGACCTCGAAGCGCATCTCCGTGAACATATCATCGGTCAGGAGGAGGCAATCTCCGCACTTGCCCGCGCAATTAAGCGCAGCAGAGTGCAGATGAGTGCGCGCCGCAGACCGGCATCGTTCATTTTTGTCGGCCCGACCGGTGTCGGAAAGACGGAACTGGTCAAGGTGCTGTCCTCGGAACTGTTCGATTCGACTGAGCCGCTGATCCGTCTCGATATGACAGAGTATATGGAAAAGCACGCTGTTTCGCGTATGATCGGTTCGCCTCCGGGATATGTCGGCTACGATGAAGCGGGTCAGCTTACCGAAAAGGTGCGCCGCAGACCTTATTCCGTCATCCTCTTTGACGAGATTGAGAAGGCGCATCCGGATGTCATGAACCTGCTGCTTCAGATCCTCGATGAGGGCCGCATTGATGATGCACAGGGCCGAAACATCAACTTTGAGAATACCATCATTGTGATGACCTCGAATGCCGGCAGCACTGATAAATCCACCGGCGTCGGATTTAACCGCACGGAGGAGGAGATTTCCCGCGATAAGGCGCTGAAAGCCCTCAAAGACTTCCTGCGTCCTGAATTCGTCGGCAGAATCGACGAGGTGATCGTGTTCAAGCCGCTGACAGTTGAGGATTACACGAAGATTGCAGATCTTATGCTCAAGGAAACCCGTGAGGCACTCAGCGAACGCGGTGTCGCGATTGACTGGGATGAGACCGCGCTGCAGCGCATTGCGGAAAAGGCACACGGACAGCGTTACGGTGCGCGTGACATCCGCCGTGTTCTGCGCGATGACGTTGAGGATAAGATTGCTGAGCTGATTGTTTCGGGCGAGATTGCTCCTGCAAGTATTCATATCCGCGGCACAGAGGAAGGCGTCAGCGTCGATCCTGAATAAACATCTCTCCCCGCAGTGCAGACCCGTGCTGCGGGGTGTGTTTTCGGGCAGATTTCCGGGTATGGAAAGACCCCAAGCCTTCCTGTGCGTTCGGTCAGCACGCTGCACTGAATTCTCATACTGCAATAAAGTCACGGTAATGCAAGCGGGCGCTGCCCGCGGAAAGGATAACCGCTATGAAACTGCTGATTGTTGACGGCAACAGCATTCTGAACCGCGCCTTTTACGGCGTAAAACCGCTCTCAAACCACAAGGGCGTGTTCACGAATGCCATTTTCGGATTCTTCAATATCCTCCTGAAGGCTATGGACGATACCGCGCCGACGGACGTGATTATCGCCTTTGACCGCAAGGAGAAAACCTTCCGGCATAAGGCTGTTGCGAGCTATAAGGCGAACCGTAAGGGGATGCCCGATGAGCTGGCGATGCAGCTTCCGCTGACACAGCAGATCCTTGAAGCGCTTGGATATGCGGTTGTGACCTGCGCAGGCTGGGAGGCGGATGACATCCTCGGTACACTCTCAGTGAAGGCGGCTGATACCGGCGCAGAATGCGTTCTGCTGACCGGTGACCGCGATAATCTTCAGCTCATCAGCGAACGGGTGAGCGTGCGGCTCGCAACGAACCGTGAACCGGTTTTCTACGATACTGCGCGGTTTGAAGCAGAATATGGGTTTGCGCCGAAACATCTCATTGACCTGAAAGCACTGATGGGTGATGCTTCGGACAACATTTCCGGTGTCAAGGGGATCGGTGAGAAAACCGCAAAGGCACTCGTGCAGCAGTACGGTGACATTGAGTCTCTGTATGCTGCGCTGCCGGATGCCGATTTGACACCTGCCGTCCGCAGGAAACTGGAGGCGGGCGAAGCCGATGCGAAACAGAGCAAGTGGCTCGCAACCATTGTGACTGATGCTCCGATTCCGGAAAATCTCAGTGATTACGCGAAAAAAGAGCAGGATACTGCGGCGCTTTCCGCGCTGCTCACCGAGCTGGAACTCTTTAAGCTGATGGAACGTCTGCATATTTCGCCGGCAGAGATTCCGGAATCTGCTGTGTCTGATGCACCGGACATCAAGCTGCCGGAGATTGTCTCGCTGGATGCTGCCGCATTTGAGGCGCTTTGCAATGCAGACACTACGGTTGATTTTCTCTACTGTGATCCGCTGCTGTATATCGCGTGGGACGGCAAAGCTGCCCGCGTGACGGATTCTGCGCTCATTTTCAAGTTTTTCACAGGGGATGTCCGCAAGCGCACCTTTGATGCAAAACCAGTTTACCGCTATTGCATGGAGCGCGGCAGTACACTGAAAAATCTTGTGCTGGATACTGTGATCTGCGCGTATCTGCTGAATCCTTCTACGCCGGAGTATACGATTGAACGGCTGTGCATGGGGGAGCATCTGCCATACAGCGCTGAACCGGCAGAGTTTGCCGGAATTACCGCGCTGCCTGCCCTCTCTGATGCGCTTGCAAAACAGGTTGCGGAGCAGGGAATGGAACAGCTTCACCGCGAGATTGAACTGCCGCTGGTCGAGGTGCTGGCGGAGATGGAACACGTCGGCGTGCGCGTGGATGCGGACGGCGTGCGGCAGTTTGGTGAGAAGCTGGAAACGGAAATTGCACAGTTGCAGACGCGCATCTATGAGCTGGCAGGCAGGGAATTCAATATTCTTTCGCCGAAGCAGCTTGGCGTTATTCTCTTTGAGGAACTCGAATTGCCTGCCGGCAAGAAAACAAAAACCGGCTGGTCTACCAACGCAGAGGTGCTGGAAGGTCTGCGTGAACAGCATCCGATTGTGGATCTGGTGCTGCAATACCGGAAGCTCACCAAGCTGAATTCCACTTACGTGGAGGGATTGCTGAAGGCAGTCGCACCGGACGGCAGAATCCACACCTGCTATCGGCAGACGGAAACGCGGACCGGCCGTATTTCGTCTACCGAACCGAATCTCCAGAATATTCCCGTGCGGACGGCGCTGGGGCGTGAAATGCGTAAATTTTTCATCTCTGCGGATGGCTGTACACTTCTGGACGCCGATTACAGTCAGATTGAACTGCGGCTGGTCGCGCATCTCTGCGGTGACGAGAATATGCGGCGCACCTTTTCCGAGAATCGGGATATTCACCGCACAACCGCCGCGCAGGTTTTCAATATGCCGGAGGAGATGGTCACGAAGGAGATGCGAAGTGCCGCAAAAGCTGTCAATTTCGGCATTCTGTACGGCATCGGCGCATTTTCGCTCTCGAAGGATATTGGTGTCAGTGTGGCAAAGGCAGACCGCTATATCAAGGATTATCTGCATTCGTTTCCGCGCGTGGAACAATTCATGAATGATACGGTTGCGCACGCGAAGGAGAATGGCTATGTCACAACACTGTTCGGGCGCAAGCGCTTTGTGCCGGAACTGCGCGCCTCGAATAAGATTATGCAGGCAGCAGGCAAACGCATCGCGATGAATACGCCGGTGCAGGGTACGGCAGCCGACATCATCAAGGCGGCAATGGTGCGGGTCTGGCGGCGGCTGCGTGAGGAAGTTCCGGAAGCGAAGCTCATTTTGCAGATTCACGACGAACTGATTGTGGAAGCGCCGTTTGATGCGGCGGAGAAGGCAGCGGACATCCTGCACACGGAAATGGAACAGGCTTGCAAACTCTCTGTGCCGCTGACCGCCGATGTGCAGAAGGGGACGAGTTGGTATGACGCAAAAGGCTGATCTGCGGCTGGAGATGTTCTCTCCGGACAACATTCAGGGCGTTGCGGCGCTGGCGGCTGAATGCTTCACAACACCGTGGTCGGAGTCGATTTATCAGCGGGAACTGGAAAATCCGCAGTCTGTTGGGTTTGCCTGTATGGACGGCAGGCGGGTTGTGGGATTCATCCACTGTAATTTTGTACTCGATGAACTGACGCTGAATACCCTTGCTGTGGATGCGGAGTACCGGCGGCAGGGGATTGCACGGCGGCTGTGGGCTGCGGTCACGGAGATGATGACCGGTGTGTGCAGCGTGTGTTATCTGGAGGTGCGGGAGAGCAACATCCCCGCGCGGACGCTTTACGAATCGCTTGGTTTTGCGCAGAATGGCTATCGTCCGCGCTATTATTCGCAGCCGGATGAGGCGGCGGTTCTCATGATGTGCAATTTGTGAGGCGCGATCCGTGTGAACAGATAAAAATGCCCCGAAGCGATGAACTTCGGGGCATTGTCTGCATATAACGTGTCAACGGCGGAAAAGACCGGAATCAGTTTTTTTCATTGCAAACGCCTCCATGATGATACTGTAAAGATAGTAAGTTGACAGAGTAAAAATGTGAACAGATTATGAGAGGGAGCGTGTTTTGATCGCAGATACGGCGGAAATGACACGCGCCGGCGCGGTCAGTTTTCCGGCGGAACAGAAGACGCTGTGTCTGCATCACCCTGCTTTTTCAGCAGGGCAGTGTAACGGCGGATCAGCAGCTCGACCTCGCGGCGGGGCTTTCTGAGCGCAAGCACCATTTCCGGTATGTTGATATTTCCGGCGAGATATTCGGAATACATCGCTGCAAATCCTTCCGGAAAATCCTCATATTGCTTATACGCGGGCTTGCTGTTTTCCGCCATCATATTGCGCAGCGTTGTGCGGGAGACGCCGAGCAGCTCAGCTGCTTTCGTTTTGGTGATGATCTTGTTTTCGATCTGCTTCACCAGATCGTCAAAGCCTTTGGGAATCTCAATTTTCGGTCTGCCGTGATAAACGCCGCGGAGCTTCGCCTGCTCGATGCCCTCGCGCTGCCGTTCCAGCAGGATATTCCGCTCAAATTCGTTGATCGCAGCGAGCATGGTCAGCATGAGCTTGCCGGTTGCGGAGCTGGTATCGAAATGCTCCGTCGCGGAGATCAGGGTGACCTCTTTTGCACCGAGCAGCTCGATGATCCGCAGCAGATCGGCGGTATTCCGCGCCAGACGGGAAAAGTCATGCACATAAATCACATCGCCGCTGCGGGCGAATTCCAGCAGCTCTTGCAGCTTGGGACGGTCAGCGGTGCTGGCACTGACCT
>DGVV01000163.1 GCA_002395085.1 Ruminococcus sp. UBA4275
TATCCCTTTGGAATCCCACTATAAGAAAAGTAATGTAAATGCGTTGAAATTCTAGGCTCACAAAATAAGGGATTCTTAAGGGCTAGTAGCCCTTAAGCGGGAGTTTGAGGTGAATTTGCCTGCAAATTCATGCGAAGCGAGCGGCGCTCTCAATATAAATCCGTCGGAGACACTTTATCTACAGACTGACAGGGACGCCCGCAAAAAGCGGGCGTCCCTCTTTGAATGCTGTTTTAAGAAGGCTGTGTCGGGAGTTCAGCGGTATCCGTTTTATTCGGAACATAGTGATAGACATAAACCTCATAAGGCTTCGCGAAGTAATAATAGATGACCGCGCCTGTTGCAGCCGTCAGAACCTCAGAGATCGGAACTGTCAGCCAGATGCCGCTCATGGATTTGAGAGCAAAAAACAGGAAGGCAATCGGGATGACCAGCACAGCGCCGCGCAGCAGCGAAATCAACTGCGAAAGTGCAGGCAGTTCACAGGACATAAAGAACACCGAAAGCAGTGCATTCACGCCCATAAACGGCATAAACAGGAAGTATCTCCGGATGCCCTGCTTCGCAATAAGCTGAAATTCCGCATGGCCGTCACTATTGAAAACCGTGACCAGATCCGGCGTATACAGATACATCGCCGCGTAGATGCCCGCCGCCAGCACAAAGGCACTGACGATGGAAAGCCGCAGCAGATATTTCTGCCCGTTGACATCCTTTTTCCCGTGCAGACTGCACAGAAGCGGCTGCACACCGCTCGAAAGGCCGGTGTAGACTGCCGTGCAGACGATTGCCAGATTTGCTATGACGCCATAAGCCGCCAGACCTGTATTACCGGTCAGGCGGTAGATGATGAAGTTGAACACGAGAATCACGATGCCGCCGGAAACCTCTGTCACAAAGGTCGGCAGACCGAGGGAGAAAATCGTGCGGATAATCTCGAAACGGGGTTTCTCCAGCCGCAGCCGGAAGGCATTCCAGCCGGAAAGGAAGTGGATGCTCAGGATTGCCATGCTGACAATCGGGGCAATGCTGGTTGCGAGTGCTGCCCCGCGCATTCCCATATTCATCACGAAGATGAAGTCATAATCGAGAATGACATTTGCAAAACTGCCGCCGAGAACCGCAAGTGTCGCAAGCCGCGGCGCGCAGTCATTGCGCATAAAGCAGACGAGCAGATTATTCAGCACAAACGCCGGTGCAAACAGCAAAACGGTTTTCAGATAGCCGTGCGACAGCTCAAAGATGCGTTCATCCGCGCCGAGCAGCCTGGTCAGCGGAGCGGAGAAAAACAATCCCGCCAGCAAAAACACCGCTGAAATCAGCACCGAAGCATAGAATGCATTCGTGAAAATCTTGTCGGTTTCGGCACGTTCCGTATTGCAGTACATCATAGAAAACCGGCTGCCGCCGCCGATGCCGAGCATCAGCCCGAAGCCGTTCAGGAAATTGAACACCGGCAGACAGACATTCAACGCAGCGAGACCGTCAGCACCCATGCCCTTCGAGATAAAATACGTGTCGATCAGCAGGTACACAGACACACCGAGCGAACTGAGTATATTAAAGAAAACGTATTGAAAAAAACGCTTCCGTATCTCATTTTTCTTCATAATAGTATATGATCCTTTTCTTGGGCGTAATCATAAATTGCTTTGTTTTGGGATGCGTTTTTTTGTTCATTGCACACATATTATACCATGAATTTCACAAAAAAAGAAGTGGTTTCCTAAAGATTGTATAGATGCACAAGGATTATACTGCGCGTATTTTACCGTATATGCATTTTACACAAAACAGGTCTTTTTCATGTGCATTTTTCGAGCATACAGGTCTGTAATTTTGCTGTATCCGGTGTATATTTCATCTGTTTATGAAATCCGCACTGTTAAAAATGACAAAATTGTCACCATATTATTCACCGGAATGTCATGCTGCCGGTTTATAATAAGCATATAAAACAAAGCACGAAGATCATCCGGAAGTCCGCGTTTTCCGCCTCGAAGACGGCAAACTGCTGCGGAATGAAACAGTCCTGACAAAATATCGTAAACGGAGCGCACAAACATGAACAATATCATTTTCAAAGTCACAAAAAAATATATGGCACGCAACCGCCGCCGCACGGCAGTCGCCTTTATGGGCATCGTTTTCATGGTCATCATGATGACCTGTGTATTCATCGGCAAGAATTCCGTTTTGCAGTATCTTGACAGGGTTGCATCGCTGAAACGGGGAAGCTGGCACGTCAGCGTGTTCGGGCTGCGTACCGGTGAGACGGAAAAACTTGCGCAAATGGATACCGTCGAAAGCGTCGGATTCTCTGAACAGCTCAGCAATCTGGAGTTTCCGCAGAGCGGCAATCCGGATTTCACCCCGTTCATTGATGTCAAGGCATACTCCGCAGAGTGCTTTGCCCTCGCGAATATCCGGCTGACAGAAGGCAGATTTCCCGAAAACAGTCATGAGCTGCTCCTCAGCGATTCGGCAATTCAGGAAGGCGCGGCTGTCGGCATCGGTGACAAAATCAGCGGTGCATTCTTCGAGCGCACCATCACCGGCATCAAGGAAGGCGCGACCACGGTGTTCCCCTTCAGCGGCATCGAACTGCACTGCGGCGAGACCGTCACCGTGCCGATCGGCTTCATGGCGTACGATCCCACAGATAACGACAGCTACCGTGAGGATCGGGTCTTTACCGGCATTGCAGGTGATTATACCGTGGTCGGCATCATGGAATCCCCTGCCTATGAAAAGCGCGGCGGTGCAAGCTATGCAGCCCTGACCTTTCTGGAAAAGCCCTGCACAAATCAGCTCAATGCACTTGTGCGCATCAACACAGAAAAAGTCCGCAGCATCTCCGATTTCGAGCAGGATGTTGATGCCTTTGCGGCGGACGGAATCACATTTGAAACGAATGAACTGCTGCTCACCTTCTCTGCCCTCTCCGGCGATTCCAACATCAATACTATCGTTATTGTATTTGAAATCTTCTTCACGCTGTTCATCATGGCAGCTTCCATGATTCTTATCTATAATGTGTTCAATATGTCTTTTGCGGAGCGAACCAAATATCTGGGAATACTCTCCTCCGTTGGCGCAACCCGCAGACAAAAGCGTCAGAGCATCTTTTATGAGAGCTTCCGCCTGCTTCTTCCGGCACTCCCCTCCGGCATTATTCTGGGCATGGGGGCGGTTTTTGCCGTCCTGAAGCTGCTGAAGCCCCGCTTCGATGCCATGCTCTCGATTGTACAGCCCGGTATGCAGGCGCAAGTGCCGGTCAGCCTTGCATTCGGCGTGAAGGAAATCAGCATCATCATCGTCATGTGCCTGCTGACTGTGCTGTTCTCGGCACTCATCCCCGCAATCAAGGTCAGTAAAATTGCTCCGGTGGAAAGCGTCAGGGGTATGGCGGAAAATGCCGGCAGCAAGCGTTTCCGTACCAGAAAGAACCTGCTTGCACAGGGAAAGCCGGAAATGCTGCTTGCCGTCAATACGACTGCACGTTCCAGACATCTCACCAAAAGCATCGTCCGCAGCATCGCGGTGTTTGCGGTACTGACCGTCGTCACGCTTTACGGCGCAGGAGCTTTTATCACAATCGCACGCCTCAAAACCGGTGAAGGCGGCTGGTATCCGGTATATCCGGACTGCAATCAGTTCCTCTATGTCAGGCAGAACACCCCCTCCTGCGATATGCTGCGCGATGTCCTTGCAAAAGAGCCGGGCATTACCGGCTGCAAGGAAATCACGGAATCCACTGCGGAAGTCACCGTCAACAGCGCGTATCTCAGCGACTCATATATGGATGCCTATAAGGCTGCCTTCATGCAGTTTGATTCTCATACTGAGGCAGACTGGGACGCATTTTTGCGCAAGTCCAAAGACATTGTGTTCATCAGTACAATCACGCTGGAAGATGCCGATTTTGCTGATCTCAGCGCAAAATGCGGCGCGGAGATATATGACAGCAGCGTGCCTGCCGCGCTCCTCTATAATAGCTGCTATTTCAATACCGATCAGTATTCCTTCGGAAATGAATGCAGCGGCTATCAATTCTTCCCCGTCGAAAGCCCGTTCAATGTCCCGCAGGGCGGCGATCTCCCGATCAGCGAGTGCGGCAATTCTGACACGGAAATCATGGTCAAAGCCGCCGGTTTCCTGGATGACGCTGCACTCGAAGGCAGTTTCATCCTGAAGGCAGACTGCCCCTATGTGTTCCTGAATCAGGCGGCACACCGTGCCTTGCTGGATCAAACTGACGCTGCATTCTATACTTATTTCATGGTCGCCGCTGACGACGTCACGGTCAGCAAACTGGAGAATCTGATCAACGTCACTGCGAATGATCCGGATGCAGAACCGATCAGAATGGGCACCTGCACCGGCTATGATGCGCCGGACAGCTTCAAGCAGGTCATTACCGAGATCGTGCGCATCCTCGCATACTGCTTCATCGCACTGATTTCCGCGGTCTGCCTGCTGAATCTCTACAATTCCATCCGCGGACGCGCCGCAGAACGCACAAAGGAAACTGCAATCCTCCGCTCTATGGGCATGACCGACAAGCAGTTTACCAGAATGTTCGATCTCGAAAACCTTATGCTGCTGGGCAAAGGCTTCGCGATTGCCGCAGTGATCTGCACGGTACTCTGCCTGCTGCTGCGGTACAGCATCGTCAGATACTTTGGCGCAGTTCCCCTCCCGATGCCGCCGCACATCCCGCTGCTGACTGCCGCCGCCATTGCCGCTGCATCTTCCCTGATGACCAGACTCTGTACCCGCAGACGCAAAGCTGACATCATCGGAGACATTCGCCGCGAGACCGTCTGAAGCAAGCGAATCATTTCTGCACCCATTGAATTTTCCGCTTTTGTATGGTATAACCGCGCAGTGCGCGGCTCCGTTTTTATTCTCAGGAAGCGAAAGGTCAAAATTGTTATTCCTTCTCCCATTGCGCTTTTCGGTATAATATGGTATAATACCATTATCTGATCCATCACGATTCTCTATATGGCGGTGAACACATGAAAATTCTTCTGGTCGAAGATGACCCTCTGATTCAGGAGGGACTCAAACTCTCTCTGCTTGCGGAAGGCTGCGAACTGACAACGGCATCCTCTGTGGCAGAAGCCAAAATGCTGCTGGGCGGCGATTATGACATCTGCATTCTGGATGTCATGCTACCAGACGGCACAGGCTATGATGTCTGCGCGGAAATCCGCAGGCAGGGCGATACACCCGTCATCTTCCTGACTGCCTGCGATGACGAACTGCACACCGTTCTGGCACTGGAAAACGGCGCTGACGATTACATTGCAAAGCCCTTCCGGATGCGGGAACTCATGGCACGCATCAAGGCGGTTCTGCGGCGCACAGGCAGAAAAAACGAGAGCGAAGATCTTATCCGCATCGGCAAAAATGAGGTCAATATCCGTGCCGGCAAGGTTTTCCGCGACGGCAGCGAGATCATCCTCACCGCAATGGAATACAAGCTGCTGCTGATTTTTATTAACAACCGCGGCGCAGTTCTCTCGCGGCAGCAGATTCTCCACAATATCTGGGATGTCGCCGGCGACTTTGTTACCGATAACACCCTGACAGTCTACGTCAAGCGCCTGCGCGAAAAGCTGGAGGATGGCGATGAAATCATCCAGACCGTCCGCGGACTTGGGTACAGACTGTTATGACGGCACAGGGGTACATCCGGACATCCGCATCTGCTGCGGCTGTTCTGCTCTGTCTGATTTTCCGTGAACCGGTGCATTGCTGCATCATCCTCGGCATTCTGGCAGCGTTTCTGCTTTCGGAAAGCCTCATCGCAGATTTCCGCCGCAAACGCCGGCTGAATGCCCTGATTGACTACATCACAAGGGTGCAGGATGACCTCTCGCTTGCCGCACCGGAATGTGCCGCAGAAGATCAGCTTGGCATCCTGCAAAGTGAGATTTACAAGGTCGTGGCGCTGCTGCGCGAACAGTATTCCGGTGAACGGAAGCAGAAAGAATATATGGCAGATTTGCTTTCGGACATCTCGCATCAGATCAAAACTCCGCTGACAGCCATCCAGCTTATGACGGAATTGCTGGAACATCCGGATCTTTCCGGGGAGAAGCGTCTGGAGTACGCCGAAAAAATTGACTCGCAGGTCAGCCGCATCACATGGCTGATCCGTAATCTGCTGACGCTTTCTCAGCTTGATGCGGGTGTCCTCAGAATGAAGCCTGTCCCAATCCGTCTGCCGGATTTCGCCGCAGAAATACAGTCTGCACTGGAAATCATGGCGGAGGTCAGGGGCATCTCCCTGGAAATGAAACTGCCGGATGCCGAAATCCGCGCCGACCTTCACTGGCTGCGCGAGGCACTCATGAACATCATCAAAAATTGCATTGAACATACCGATGCAGGCGGATATGTCCGCGTCAGCGGGATGCAGAACAATCTGTTCACGGAAATCACCGTCACCGATAACGGCTGCGGCATCCGTGCAGAGGATCTCCCGCATATTTTTGAACGCTTCTATAAAGCGGAAAATGCTTCCGCACAGAGTGTGGGCATCGGGCTGGCGCTGGCAAAACAGATTATCCACGCGCACAGCGGCACAGTCGATGCCGTCAGTGAAACAGGCAGCGGCACAACCTTCACCGTCAAACTCTACGCCATGTAACCATCCATAAAAAGCCGCCGGTGCATCCATAAGTGCATCGGCGGCTTTGCGCATCCCTGATCCGCAGGCAAAACGAAACAGGCTACGGATTTTTGCCGCAGCCTGTTTCGCATAAATATGGTCGAGGTGACAGGACTTGAACCTGCGGCCTCTGCGTCCCGAACGCAGCGCTCTACCAAACTGAGCCACACCTCGATTTGTTTTTTCAGCGGGATTTTTTGTTTTTCGTTCTCCGTTCTCCCGACTGCTTAGCTATTATAGCACAAAATCACGAAAATGTCAAGGGGAAAATTCGCAATTTGCAAAAATTATCAGAAAACACAATTTACCCCTTGAAATTCACAAAGAAATGTGGTATAATGAATACAGTTCCGGGGGAGAGCGATGAAAAACACTCCGATCAGACCGGAATCTCATAATATAATCTGGGAATTCCGGATTATAGGTGTGCGGGCCCTGTGCAGCAAAGCACCGTGAACCATGTCAGGCGGGGAACCGAGCAGCATTAAGCGGATCGCTTGGCGTGCCGCAGTCAGCCTGCACACCTATGCTCCGGAATTTTCATTTGTTGGTGTCCGAACGGAGGTGCCTATGGGAGACAGACTTCGCCGGCTCTCCCGCCAGTTTCTCAGGATTCTCTTTCAGGCGGCTCTGCCCGGCATCATCATCTATGCAATGCTGCTGGGATCATTTGTTCTGCGCGGAACACCCCATGATGCAGAATTCACCCCGCTGATCTATCTGCGGCTTCTGCTCGTATGCTATGCAACAGCACTCGTCGCGGCGACTATGCTCGAATTCTACAATCTCCGCGGCGCGATCCTCCGCACAGACGGTATGCTCATCGGCAACCACTTCGGCAGCTTCAGCAAGCGTGACCGCCTTTTCTGTGATGCACTCGAATTCTATGCCAAGGATTCCTACCGCTCCGCTCTCGATCTCCTGCTGCAAGTGCAGGATTATCCCATGAACAGTGAGGAAAAAGGCGTTCTCTCCTTCTACATCGGGCGCTGCTATCAGGGACTCTCCTGCCCCTCAAACGCCATCAGCTTCTATCAGACTGCCCGTGAGAACGGGTTTTCACGTCCCTATTCGATGCTCTTTGAGGCGCGCAGCCACGCGGAAGGCGGCAATTTCGATGCCGCATACGCGCTTTTCACCGATTTGCTGGAGCATGATCCCCCGAAGGATTTCTATTTTCTGTATACGGACATCGGCTATCTCTTTATCCGGCAGAAGCAGCCGGAGGAAGCAGCAAAATGGTTTGAGCGCTCCATTGCGGCGCATCAGAATTTCGCCTTTGCCCTCAGCGGTATGGCAATTGTCTCGCTGCAGCGCGGCAATTTCAAAGCCGCAAATGACTTCCACTATAAGGCACTCATCAATCACCTGAAAGATCCTTCCAGTTTCCGCCGCTACTTCGAGGAGACCAAGCGTCTCATGCTGAATGAACATCCGGATTGGGATGCAAAACAGGGAGCAGCAGCGGAATCTGCCGAATAACCTATATAAAAGGAGATCCCGCATGGCTGCTTATGAAGCTCTGTACCGAAAATGGCGGCCGCAGTCCTTTGACGACATCGTCGCGCAGCCGCACATCACCCGCACACTGAAAAATCAGATCATGCGCGGAAAAACGGCGCACGCTTATCTGTTTACAGGCTCACGCGGCACCGGTAAAACCACCTGTGCCCGTATCTTTGCCAAGGCGGTCAACTGCCTGAATCCGAAAAACGGCGATCCCTGCCTCGAATGCGAAATCTGCAAGGACGCTGAACGCGGTGCGCTCACCGACATCATCGAAATCGACGGTGCTTCCAATAACGGCGTCGATGAGGTGCGGAATCTGCGCGAAAACGCCGGCTTTATGCCCGTGCGCTGCCGCTGCAAAATCTATATCATTGACGAGGTTCACATGATGTCCGCAGGTGCGTTCAATGCGCTCCTCAAGATGATCGAAGAACCGCCTGAATACGTCAAATTCGTATTTGCAACCACGGAGATTCACAAAGTCCCCGCGACCATTCTCTCGCGCTGCCAGCGCTTTGATTTCCGGCGCATTCTCCCCGCTGATATTGCCGGCAGAATCCAGTATATCGCGGACAATGAACCTTTTACCATCACGCCCGATGCCGCACACCGCATCGCAATGCTTGCTGACGGCGGTATGCGTGATGCACTCAGCCTGCTGGATCAGTGCGCGGCTGTCTCCGACAGCATCAGCATCGAAACGGTTGAAGAAGCCGTGGGCGTTGCCGGTACGGAATCTGTTTTCGAGATTCTGCGTGCCGTTGCCGCGAAGGATGCTTCCGCCGCGCTTGCACGCATCGACCTGCTGTACAGGCAGTCGAAGGATATGACCCGCTTTGCAGACGAGATTTCACAGCAGCTTCGCAATCTCATGCTGCTGAAAACCGCGCCCGATGACCCCGCGCTCACCGGCTGTATGCCCGCTGAAATTGAAGCGCTGACTACGCTTGCACAGCAGCTTCCGATGGATCGGGTGATCGGCGCACTCAGTGCAGTGCGTCAGTGCTGCGACCGCATGACCCGTGCCGGCAACCGCCGCATGGAACTGGAAATGACGCTCATCCGCCTCTGCACGGAAAACAGCGGTGCATCATCCGCTGCCGCAGCGCCCTCTGCCGATGTGCAGGCGCTCACAGACCGCATCGCACAGCTCGAACAGCAGCTTGCTGCCGTCCTCAAAAACGGCGTACCTGCGCAGAAAGCACCGCGCAAACCGGAATCCGGTCTGCCCGCTCCCGCACGCAATTTGCAGGTCGAATCCAAACCCGATACCACCACCTACCCCCCTGTCCGCAACTGGGCAAGTGTGCTGGAGGCATTTCAGGAGATCAATCCGTCGGTTTCCGGTCTGCTCAATGACTCCAATGCCTTCGCCAATGACGAAACCGGTGTGCTGATTATGGTCGTGCGAAACCGGCTCTTCCGCCAGCTTTTTACCCAGCAGGATGCCGTTTCACTCGGTCAGGCTGCACAGCAAGTGCTTGGCCGCAGCTACAAAATCCGCTTCAAATGCGAAGAACCCCAGAGCAGCGGCGAATCTCCGATGGATCAGCTCCTCAAGCGTGCAAAGGAAAGCGGCATTGAGGTCTCTCAGCAGGAGCAGTCTTAAAATCACGTATATAAGCTGTTTTTCGCGGCTTATTATAAATTCAAAAATCAGAATGTAAGGAGAATTTTCTTATGAAATCCAGAGTACCGAAGCAGTTTCAGGGCGGCGGACAGGACATGAATTCCATGATCCACCAGGCCCGCAAGATGCAGGATCAGATCACTGCCCTTCAGGAGGACATCGAGCAGCGCTCCTTCTCCGCACAGGCAGGCGGCGGCGCAGTCAGCGTCACGGTGAGCGGCAAGAAGACGATCGAGAAGATCGAGCTGAAGCCTGAGGTCGTCGATCCGACTGACATCGAGATGCTGCAGGATCTCATCATGAGCGCTGTCAATGAAGCAATCAACAGCGTCGAGGAGACCACTGAGAAGGAAATGAGCAAGATCACCGGCGGTGTTGCTCTGCCCGGTCTGTTCTGAGAAATGGACAACTTCAGCGCTCTGCCGCTTGTTGTCCTCGCTGAGAAATTCGCGGCGCTGCCCGGTATCGGAATGAAAACCGCGCAGCGCCTTGCGTATGCCGTCATGGAAATGCCCGAACAGGATGCGCGTGAATTCGCAGAGGCAATCCTCAATGCCAAGCACCAGATCCACGACTGCCCCGTCTGCCAGAATCTCACCGAACAGCCGGATGCCTGTCCGATCTGTGCCAGCACCAAGCGCGATCACAGCACTGTCTGTGTCGTGGAAGGCCCGAAGGATGTCGCGGCAATTGAGCGTACCAATGAGTACGACGGCGTGTATCACGTCCTGCACGGGCTCATCTCCCCGCTCGACGGCGTTTCTCCCGATCAGCTCCGCATTGCACAGCTCCTTGACCGCATCCGGCAGGGCGGTGTGCGCGAACTGATTATGGCGACAAACCCCAGCGTCGAGGGCGAAGCAACTGCCATGTACCTCTCCCGCCTCTGCAAACCGCTCGGCGTGAAGGTCACACGGCTCGCATTCGGGCTGCCCGTCGGCGGCGTGATCGAGTACACCGATGAAGTCACGCTGTACCGCGCCCTGTCCAATCGCAGCGAAATGTAAATCAACGAAGGCTCTGACAAAACCGCATGGCAAACGCCGTGCGGTTTTTGCTTGACATTCCACGTAAAAACGATTATAATAGAGAACAGCGCCGCATGGCGGTGCAAAGGAGAATCCGATATGTTGATTGACTTCCACACGCATATTTTTCCGGAAAAAATTGCTGCGCGCAGCATTGAAGCGCTCGTTGCCGGCATCAAACGTGAACAGGGCGAGGATTACGGCGGCGGTCAGCCCCTGACCTTCCGCCCCGCAACCCTCGAAGGTCTGCTGCAATCCATGCCCGCTGCCGGTGTCACGCGCAGCATCTGCCTGCCCATCGCGACAAAGCCCTCGCAGACAGAATCCATCAACCGCTTCGCAGAAGGCATCCGCAGCGAACAGGCACTCTCTTTCGGCACGGTGCATCCCGCAGATCCAAATGCAGAAGCAGTCCTTGAAGACCTCGCCGCGCGCGGATTCAAAGGCATCAAGCTGCACTTGCAGTTTCAGCTTTATGACATCGACAGTCCGGAGGTTATCCGCATTCTGAAATGCGCAGAAAAACTCGGTCTGCTTGTGATTTTCCACGCCGGCGCAGACATCGGTCTGCCGCCGCCGGTGTACACATCCCCCGAAAAAATCAGCCATGTGCTGAGCGAAGTGCGCGGGGATCATCTCATCGCGGCGCATCTCGGCGGCTGGGCGATGTGGGATGACGTCGAGCGATACCTCGTCGGTACGCCCGTTTCGCTCGATACCGCGTTCATCCGGCAGTTCATTTCGCCGGAGCAGTGCAAACGCATCATCCGCACACACGGCGCAGACAAGATTCTGTTCGGCTCGGATTCGCCGTGGGAAAATCCCGCAGATACGCTGGATTTCCTGCGTTCGCTCGATCTCACCGAAGATGAAATGGATCTCATCACCCACAAAAATGCGCTGCGCCTGCTGGGAGAATCTGAATGCACAGCGAACTGATTCTTCGCCCTGTCACGCCCGATGACGCGGCACACATCGAAGCATACCGTGCGGCGTTTGCAGGTTCGGAGATGCGTGTCACCGCAGAACCCGGCCTCATCCCCGGACTGGATCTGCTTGAACAGTTTGAAAGCGCTGCCGCGTGGCTGAAATGGTGCAGCGAAATGCAGGGCAGGCTCTCCTTTTTTATGAGCGTGCGCCCCGCCGACGGCAAAATGATCGGCGCGCTGCTCCTGCGGCACAGGCTCGAATACGACGATGACGATCCTGAATTTGCCTCCCATATCGGCTATTCGATCCGTCCGGATGCACGGCGCAGGGGATATGCGAAAGAGCAGCTCCGGCTTGGTCTGGAGCAGGCAAAAGCAATCGGATTGACGCAGGTACGTCTGATTTGTGCAGATTTCAACATTGGCAGTATCCGCACGATTCTTGCAAACGGCGGTAAGCTTGCTGATTCGATCTGCGGCGAGGAATCCGGACTGCGCGTCAACCGCTATGACATCCGGCTGACCTGAAAGTGAGGACTATGAATACTGTGACCATCGCGGGACAGACTGTTCCGCAGACCGCAGCGCTTGCCCCGATGGCATCCGTTGCGGATACCGCCTACCGCCTGCTTTGCATGGAACACGGCGCCTGCATGACAACCGGTGAACTGGTCTCCGCAAAGGGACTGTGTTACGGCAGCCGCGGCAGCGCCGAACTCTGCCGCATCACGCCCGCAGAGCGCCCTATGGGACTGCAATTATTCGGCAGCGAGCCGGAATTCATCGCGGAAGCCGTGCAGCGGGTACTCCCCTTCTCCCCCGACTGGATCGACATCAACATGGGATGCCCCGTGCCGAAGGTCGTCAATCAGGGAGCGGGTTCTGCGCTGATGAAAACACCGCAGCTTGCGGAGGAAATCCTGAAAGCGGCAGTAAACTCAGCGGCAGGCGCTGTCCCTGTCACCGTCAAAATGCGCATCGGCTGGGACGAAGCCCATATCAATGCGGTGGACTTTGCAAAACGCATGGAACAGGCCGGTGCGGCTGCGATTGCCGTTCACGGCAGAACACGAACGCAGTTTTACGGCGGAAATGCCGACTGGAAACCCATCGCGGCGGTCAAAGCAGCGGTCAGTGTGCCGGTCATCGGAAACGGTGACATCACAAGCGGTGCAGATGCCCTGCGGATGTACCGCGAAACCGGCTGTGACCTCGCGATGATCGGGCGCGCTACTTACGGCAACCCATGGATCTTTGAGGAGGTCGCGGCGGCGGTGCGCGGCGAGGCTTATACCCCGCCCGATACCCGCACAAGACTCGCGGAAATGCTGCGGCACATCCGCATGATTCTCGATCTCAGCGAAAAATCCGAAAAGCTCGCGATGCGGGAAGCGCGCAAACACGCGCTCTGGTATCTGCGAGGCAAACCGAATTCGGCTGCCTTCCGGGCGCGCTCTGCGGCACTGGAAACATACGCCGATGCAGAAGCACTGGTCTCTGAATATCTCGCAGCAAACGACGCATAATCATTTGATCCGGATGTTCGGTTCGCTCAGAAATAATTAAGTGATAAATTTTATTCGGATCGCGTGAGTTTTTCCCCTGCCGTTCCGTATTATATAGTATACCAATTGAAAGGACGTGCGCTTATGCGTAAACAAAAATTGCTGCGATTTCTCTGTGCCGCCTCTGCCGTCATGCTGATGCAGACCGTCACTGCTCCCGCCTATGCCGCGGTGCTGCCCGACGAAGCACCGACTGTCGTGCAGTATGCCCCCCATATCCTCGCGGATTCTGATTCGGAATCCGAACTGGTCTATGATGAGATTCCTGTGACTTCCTTCAGAGTCTGCGGTCTCTCGCCGGAACTGAGCGAAGAAGAAGACGGTCTTTCGTGGTTTTACAGCAAATGGGATGACTGCCGCTACCTCTTTTTGCCTGCCTGCGCCAACCGCAGCCGCCTGAAGGTTGAATTTGAGCTGGCGGAGGATGCACAGAACCTCGCCCTTGACGGATTTAACCTGCAAAACAATACCTTCACCAACATCTTCACGGAAACAGAGCCGATGCAGATTACGGTGGACGGCAAAGACTGCGGCAAACTCTATATCATGCAGTCCACACTCGGCTCGATGTACCTCACCACGGATGACGAAGGCGGCAATACCGATACGCTGGATAAACACCGCTCTCATGTCTCAACAGGATCGGCTGTCATGCTGGAAGCAGACGGCAGCGTCGTCTACCACGGTGAAATCGAAAAGATCAAGAATCACGGCAATTCCTCGTGGGATTACAGTGCAAAAAAATCCTATAACATCAAACTGCCCAAGAAAGCCGACCTCTACGGCATGGGCAAAGCCAAGAAATGGGCGCTCCTCAGCAATTTCCTCGATCATTCCATGCTCCGCAATGCCTATTCGCAGGAGATGAGCAAAGCCGGCAAGCTGGAATATACGATGGATTACACCTTCGTCGATCTCTATTCCGGCGGCGAATACCGCGGCACGTATCAGCTCAGTGAGCGCGTGCAGATCCAGAAACAGCGCATCAATATCCGCGATCTGGAGGAGGAGACCGAAAAGCTCAATGAGCTGCCGCTGGAGGAATACAATGTCATCGCAGCGGGTGCCTATCCGAACGAATACAAGGAAAACAGCTGGAAGGGCTTCGATATTCCCAATAACCCCGAAGACATCACCGGCGGCTATCTGCTGCAATTCCAGCTCTATAACCGCTACGGCTACAAAGCAACCAGCGGATTTGTCACCTCGCGCGGACAGGCAATCTCGATTGACGGGCCGGAATACGCATCCCCGCAGCAGATTTCCTATATCCGGAATTTTGTGCAGGATATGGAAGATGCGATCTACAGTCCCAACGGCACGAACAGCAAGGGCAAGCATTACAGTGAATACATCGACGTGGATTCGCTCATCAGAGCCTATCTCGTGCGTGAAATATCTGAGGATGCAGACGGCACTTACACCAGCTTCTTCCTCTGGAAGGATTCCGATTCCCGCGGAGACGGCAAGCTGCATTGCTCCCCCTGCTGGGATTTCGATTTCGCCTACAACAATTTCGCACGTAACGTCGAAAACATTTATGCGGAGAAAACGCCCGCCGCACACTGCAATCACATCGGTGATCTCTACGTCGCCAATATGCCGATTCACGGCTATGCTTCCAGCGAAACCTCGCAGCTTTACAGCGGCAGACCGGTCTACGGTGCAAGCTGGGTTACACAGCTTTATTACAAGGACCGAACCTTCCGAAAGCGCGTAGCAGAACTGTATTTTGCAGATTTCGACGAATTTCTCGCACAGACAGCCGCGTTCGGGGAAGATTCCGCCCTCAAGCAGCTCTACGATTTCATCGAACCTTCCGGTCAGATGAATATGATGCGCTGGCATACTTACAGCAACAAAACTTATATGTATAACGGCACGGAATACTACAAATTCGGACAGAAAGCTGTCGGCTGGACATTTGAAGAACATACGGAAATCATCCGGAAATTCGTTTCCGACCGCCGCGATGCACTGCGCAAGGTCTGGTGCAAGGTTCTCGCAGAGGATTACGGCGATCAACTGGATGCCGCCTGCGATGCCCTGCCGCTGAACCGATATGATGCAGAAGGCATCGCCATGCTGGTTTCTGCCGTCGATCTGGGCAGAGAGGCAATTCTGGAGCAGTCTGAACCCGCCGACTGTGAAACAGCATATCAAGCCGCACTTGCCTCGCTTTCCACAATCCCGCGTGCATGGATTCCCGGCGATTTCAACGACGACCTGAAAGTGGATCTCGATGATGCAACGGATTTGCTCCGCCATTACGGCAAATCGCTCACAGGACTCCCCACAGAATGCTCCCCTACACAGCGTCACAACGGCGATGTAGACGGAAATGACACCCTTGATGCGCTGGATGCAATGCACGTTCTCAGTTATTATGCCGCATCCCTCAAACAGAATCAACTGTATATTTTCCCTGTGCAGGAAAACTAAACCTTCCGCACGGAAATGTTTTCCGCGTATGCGGCGCTGTCTGCGGGCGATACTAAAAACGCCTGCGGATATGCCGCAAGCAATTTTGGCGGCATATCCATGCTGCCGGAAAGGAAAGGATTTCCGATGAAACGAGCAAACAGAATTCCGCTCTGGACGGCTGCACTGGGCTGCGCTCTGCTGATGACCGGCTGCGGCGGCACGCATCCTGTGCAGAATGCAGAGCATTCACGCACAGAACTGACCGCCCGCACGACCGTTACGCAGACGGCGGAAACCACCGCACGAACCTCCCATGCACCCGCGGAGACCACCGCACGCGGCGTCACGACCGATGATCGCAGCCGCGGCACAACGACGACTGCTTCTGACATCATCGACCATGCAGAAAGCAAGGTCAGAGATGCGGCAAGCGATGTGCAGAGTGCCGTTACCAGCGTGCTGACGGAGGCAACCCGCGAGGTTCACCCGTTCGATCACGAATAAAAAGCTCCCCCGCAGAATTCCGGTTCTGCGGGGGAGCTTTCTGCGTACAGCTTGTACAGCGAAAACAAAAATCGTGCTGCGGAAACCCGTAGCACGATTTTTCTGCGGACAGTGTCCGCTTGGTCTGAGTGACCCGACTTGAACGGGCGGCCTCTACCACCCCAAGGTAGCGCGCTACCAACTGCGCCACACCCAGACAACAGATATATTATAGCACAATCTTGCGGGTTTGTCAAGGGGTATCTGAAAAAAACAGCATCCGCTTGCAAAAAGCAGATGCCGTTTCCCTGTAGAATACCGGATCAGTAGCCGAAATTGGATTTCGGGTCGAAGCCATAGAAATTGTCGCCTTCATCGCCGGGCTTTGCCCACCAGATGATGACCGGAATCACACCGATACCGGTGAAAATGAGCAGATTCCACAGACCGCTTTTGCCAATATCATGCATTCTGCGCCACATGATCGAAACAGACGGCAGCAGCAGCAGCAGATTCACAACAGTCAGCAGTGCGCTGCCCAGATTGCCCAGCAGTCTCGCAAAAAAGCCGGCAATCACACCGATGATCACAGTAGCCAGAATATACCACCAGAAATCTTCACGGGATGAACGCTCCTTGAAATTTACATAATTCAGCATAGCTTTGAGAAACGCTTTTACGAAAGGTGCTTTGACGATGTTTTCCATAATGTACCTCCTTGTTTTATGTCAGTCCGGCATTTGTGCATCATATTTTTCATTATATCCCCGTTTGCTGAAAAAGTCAAGGCGGAACCGGATTCCGCAGATAGAAATTGCTGTGCTGTGCCGCTGCATTTTTCAGCGGATTCTACAATTTTTTTCGTCAGACCGCAGAAATGTGCCAGCATTCCGCAGCATACTGCGCAATGGTGCGGTCAGAACTGAACGGTCCGGCGGCACAGGCATTGCGCCACTGTTTTGCCGAAAATGCAGCAGAATCACGATAATCAGCGAGCGCACGGAGCTTGGTCTCTGCGTAGGAGGGCAGATCCAGCAGCAGATAGTAGTGATCCGGCTGATGCCAGCTTGCGCCGTCCAGCAGCGCGAAATACAGCTCACGGAATTCACCGCTGCCGCCGTCAGAGACCGTGCCGTCGATCAGCGTTTTCACCACGCGGGCAATGCGCGGGTCTTTTGCCAGCACCGCACGGCTGCAATAGTTTTCGAGCTGCTCCAGCTCCTCCACGGTTGCGCCGAAGATATAGTTATTCTCCGCGCCTGCCGCATCCACGATCTCGATGTTCGCGCCGTCGAGCGTACCGAGCGTGACCGCGCCGTTGAGCATCATCTTCATATTGCCCGTGCCGGATGCCTCTGTGCCGGCAGTCGAGATCTGCTCGGAAATATCGCACGCAGATACGAGCTTTTCCGCATAGGATACATTGTAATTCGTGACAAAATGCACCTGCATCAGCCCCTTGACATCGGGGTCACTGTCCACGAGCTTTGCAATCTCATTGATATACTTGATGATCGCCTTTGCGCGGCGGTATCCCGGTGCGGACTTTGCACCGAACAGGAAGGTTGTCGGGGTGAAATCCCTGATCGTGCCGTCCTTGATGCCGAAATAGATCCACAGGATCGAGAAGGCATTGAGGAGCTGCCGCTTGTACTCATGCAGACGCTTGATCTGGATGTCAAAGCAGGTGTTCGGGTCGATCTGCACACCCTCTGTCTTTGCGATGAACGCTGCGAGCTGCTGCTTTTTGGTCTGCTTGACCGCGCGGAATTTCTCCATGACAGCGGTGTCATCCGCATAATGCGAAAGCGCGCTGAGTTTCGTGAGGTCGGTCAGGAAATCCTGCGAACCGGAAAGCTCTGTCATGAGGGTGGTCAGCTCCGGATTGCAGACACCCAGCCAGCGGCGCTGCGTGATGCCGTTTGTCTTATTCTGGAATTTCTGCGGTGCAAGCGCATACCACTCCTTGAGGACGGTCGTTTTCAGCAGCTCCGTATGGATCGCCGCAACACCGTTGACATACACACCCGCATACATCGCAAGATTTGCCATGTGAACCTGTCCGTTTTTCACGATGCGCATAGCTGCAATCTGCTCCGGCGCAATGTCCTTTGCGTACAGTTCTGCGAGGAACTGCTCGGAAATCTGCAAAATGACCGCATAAATCTCCGGCAGAAGCTCCTCCACAAGATCACAGTCCCATTTTTCGAGTGCCTCCTGCATAATCGTGTGATTCGTATAGGAGAAGATGCGCTTTGCCATATCCAGTGCCTGCTCAAAGGTGTAACCCTCCAGCTTCAGCAGACGGATCAGCTCCGGAATCGAAATGACCGGATGCGTGTCGTTGAGCTGCACGGCAAGATGTTCCGGCAGCGAATCAAGCGTGCCAAACTGTGCCTTGTGCTTTCTGAGGCAGTCTGCCAGAGATGCCGCGCAGAAGAAATACTGCTGCTTCAGGCGCAGCGCCTTGCCCGCACGGGTGTCGTCATTCGGGTAGAGGCAGCGGGAGATGTCCTCAGCGGCAATCGTTTCCTGTGAGGCTGCAAGATAATCCTGCGCATTGAACCTGTCGAAATCAAAGGCCTGAAGGGGTTCTGCCTGCCACAGGCGCAGCGTGCCGATATGCGGCTGCCTGCCCTCCCCCGCATAGCCGATGACCGGCATATCATACGGAACTGCACGCACCTTCTGCCCCTGATAGCAGATCTCCACCGCATCTGCCTCACAGCGGATGCTCCACGGGTCACCGAACCGCGACCAGTCATCGCCGGTCTCCGTCTGTCTGCCGTCTGCAAAGCCCTGCTTGAACAAACCGTACTTGTAGCGGATGCCGTAGCCGTCCACAGGCAGCGAAAGCGTCGCGGCACTGTCCAGAAAACAGGCTGCGAGCCGACCAAGACCGCCGTTGCCCAGTGCAGCATCCTCAATCTCCTCAAACACGGAAAGCGATGTGCCGGCATCCGCAAATGCCTGCTCCATATCCTTCAGCAGCCCCAGACAGTAGAGATTGTTATAGACGGCTCTGCCCATCAGGAATTCCATCGAAAAATAGCAGACACGACGATTTTCCAGATGCGCTCTGCGGCACTGTGTCCAGCGCGGCAGAATCTCTCTGCATACAGCTTCCCCGACTGCATTATGCAGGGCGTGTACCTCCGCCTTTGCTGCCGGAACACCCATTGCCTCCTCCGCAGCACGGAGAATGGTTTGCGCCTGATTCATCATACATTCCTCCTCAAAAAATACCCTCCCTGTGCTTCCTGCGCAGGAATACTATATTATACCACAACTGCCGGAGAAATGTCAAATCACAGCAAAATCACGATTGACAGCCTGCACGGCTTGTGGTATAATAGAGAAAAACATTTAGAGAAAGGACCTCTGATTATGCCCGATTTTGATTATATCATTGCAGCCGCTTCTACCGCCGACCTGCCGGACACATTTTACGAGGAGCATAATGTTCCCGTGATTCGCTATACCTATTCCGTCAACGGCACTGTGATGGAGGATGACTGCCGTGAAACTTCCCGCGCAAAGGCTTATGCCGATATGCGCAACGGTGCAGTTTACTCCACTTCAATGATCAACAGTCAGATATATGCAGATTTCTTCCGCGCACTCATGAAGACCGGCAAGAATGTCCTGTTCCTCGATATGTCCCGCGAGATGTCAAGCTCCTATCAGGCTTCGCATCAGGCGGCTGAGGAGGTGCAGACGGAATTTCCCAATCAGAAACTCTATCTGCTGGATACACGCTGCATCTCAGGCGGACTCGGTGTGCTGGTCTCCGAATGCGTCAAGCGCAAGGAAAACGGCGTCTCCTTCCGCGGCGTCATCGCGTGGGCGGAAGCCAATAAACTCCGCATCATGCACCGCTTCACCGTCGATGACCTCAAATACCTCAAGCGCGGCGGCAGAGTTTCCAATGCGGCTGCACTGGTCGGTACGCTGCTTTCCATCAAGCCCGTGCTGTATGTCCCCGATGACGGCAAACTGGTCGTGGCGCAGAAGGTGCGCGGCCGCCGTGCTGCCCTCAATGCGCTGCTGGACGGCGTCAAGCGCGATATGACCGACCCCGAAAAGCAGACAGTCCGCATCAACCATGCAGACTGCCTCGATGATGCCGTCTGGCTCAAAAACGCCCTGTATCAGGCTTTCCCGACCCTCGGCGGCGTGGAAATCTCCAATCTCGGCGTGATCATCGGTTCGCACTGCGGTCCGGGACTGCTGACGGTGTTCTATTTCGGAGACAGCCGCAAGCCCTGAGTGCTGTCCCGATTTCATGTAATCCAAAATAAAGGAGTATCCCCAAAATGGTTCAGCTTGAACAAAATTATGATGTGGTCATCGCCGGTGCAGGCGCAGCAGGCTGCTATGCCGCATTGCACCTGCCGGCAAATCTCCGTGTACTGCTGCTCTCCAAGCGTGAGGCTACACTCTGCAATTCCGCGCTTGCACAGGGCGGCATCGCCGGTGTCTGGAATTCACCGGAGGATAACATCGAGCTGCACGCCAATGATACCCGTATCGCAGGCGCGTTCACCAATAACCCCAAAACCCTGCACATTCTCGTTTCAGAGGCGGCGCAGGACATCGAACAGCTTGTGGAATACGGCGTAGAATTCGATAAAAATGAGGACGGCGATTACGACCGTACGCTGGAGGGCGGCCACTGCCGCCGCCGCATCTTCCACTACCGCGATTCCACCGGCGCGGAAATCCTGCGCGGTTTGCTGGCGCAGACCTCCAGACTCCCGAATGTCACCATCTCCGAATTCACAATGGTCAGCCGCGCGGTCAAAACCGAAACCGGCTTCACCGTTGAGCTGCTGCGCGGGAACGATCTCAGCACCGTCAACTGCCACTTCCTCATTCTCGCCACCGGCGGCATCGGCAGAATCTACGAATATACGACCAATTCCGCAATCGCAACCGGCGACGGCATCCGCATTGCCTATGAGCTTGGTGCGCGCATCAAAAATCTCTCGCTGATCCAGTTCCACCCCACCGCCTTCAACGACAAGCATACCCGCGAGTGCTTCCTCATCTCGGAGGCTGTGCGCGGTGAGGGCGCTTATCTCCGCAACTGCAATATGGAGCGCTTCATGCATCGCTATGATGACCGTCTGGAGCTTGCCCCGCGCGATGTCGTATCGCACGCCATCATCAACGAAAGCAAGCGCACCGGCTCGAACGATTTCTGGCTCGACATCACACATGAAGATCCCGAAGTCGTGAAAAAGCGCTTCCCGAAAATCTACAACAAGCTCCTCGAACAAGGCTATGACCTCACGAAAGAGCCTGTGCCGATCTTCCCCTGCCAGCATTACCTCATGGGCGGCATCGACGTCAACTCCAATGCACAGACCCGTGTGGACCGGCTCTATGCCTGCGGCGAATGTGCGCATACCGGCGTTCACGGCAGCAACCGCCTCGCCAGTAATTCGCTGCTGGAAGCACTCGTCTTCTCCCGCAGAGCTGCGCAGGAGATCGCGAAAGAAGCTGTGGACATCTCTCCGCGCTTTGAACAGGGCGAATTCAAGCCCGTCACCGCAACAGAACCCATCCCGCACGGCATCCGCACCGAATTGCGCAAGATCTTGCAGGAAAATTACTTTGTCATCCCGAATACCGAGCATATCCCCGCAGCATACGACCGCATCACCGAACTGATCCAGCTCATCGCCTGTGAGGACTGGAAAATGGATGCGGATTATCTGGAGGCAAAATCGCAGGCAACCTGCGCATACCTGATTCTGGAGGAGCAGTTATAATGGAGCTTTTGCAATCTTATGTAGATGAGGTCATCCTGCGTGCGCTGCACGAGGACATCACCGGCATGGACGTTACGACGGACTTTCTGCTTGATCCCGCACACGAATCTGACGCCTATCTCATGGCGAAGGACAGCGGTGTGCTGTGCGGCATGGAGATTGCGGCGCGCGTCTTTGCGCTGGTCGGAGAGGGCGTCACCTTCAACGCGCTGGCAAAGGACGGCGACCGTGTGCAGTACGGCGATATTCTCGCGGTCATGCACGGCAGAACCCGCACGCTGCTCAAGGGTGAACGCACCGCACTCAATCTCTTGCAGCATCTCTCCGGCATTGCAACGGAAACACGCAGATGCGTCGATATTGTGGAAGGCACAAACGCTTCCATTGCTGATACGCGCAAGTGCATGGTCGGCATCCGTGCCATGCAGAAATACGCTGTCCGCTGCGGCGGCGGCAGAAATCACCGCTTCAATCTCTCCGACGGCGCAATGCTGAAGGACAATCACATCGACGCCTGCGGCGGCATCCTGCCCGCAATTACGCAGCTCCGGCAGCATATCGGACACATGGTGCGGATTGAGGTCGAGGTTCGCACGCTGGAGGAGCTTCAGGAAGCACTCGATGCCAGAGCTGACATCATCATGCTTGATAATATGGACTGCGATACCATGCGCAAGGCAGTCGCGCTCACAGACGGCAGAGCGCTGCTGGAAGCTTCCGGCGGCATCACCCACGATACCCTGCGCGGTGTCGCGGAAACCGGCGTGGACATCATCTCCATCGGCGCACTGACGCACAGCGTCAAAGCCTTTGATATTTCGATGAAGTGGGGCGCAGCTCCCGCGCAGAAATAAGCGTATCTGCTCAAAAAAATCCCGCCTTTGTTTTTTCAGCTTGTCGATAAAGGTATCGCTGCGCGATGATTATAATGGGGCGCT
>DGVV01000039.1 GCA_002395085.1 Ruminococcus sp. UBA4275
CTTCAAAGCCCTGTGCTTCAAAGCCTGAAACCTTCAGCGTGTAAACCATTAAATCACGAATGGCTTTTTCATCTTCCACACAGTATATCATTGAGAAAACCTCCTTTGATTTTTCATAATTATACCCGTACAATGTAAACCTTGTAACCGCGCTATTGTAAAATCAAGGTAAAGTCTGTTTGTGATAAGGCGGTAAATCTGCCTATTAAGCGAATCACGGTATCTGTTTTGCGCGCTCGTAAGTTAAAGATCAGGTATGATTAAGAAATACAGTAAGCAAATTTTATCATAAAACCGCCGGTATTTCTACTTCCTTTGGTATATGCACCTTAGATTTTTTTCTGACGATAGAAAACTTTTCTAAAACCTCTTGACAAACGAACAAATGTTCTGTATAATGATATCTGTGATTTTATCGCTTTATGCGGGAAAGCCACGAAAACTGAATATCGGTGTCAACATATTTGCGGGCTTCACACCCGACAACGCGGCGGCAGGCTAACGTAATTGCCGCACACATCCCGTCTGCCTTGGATCACGGGCGGGGACGAGTGAATACAGCCGGGTTCTCGACAACAACGGCAGGCTATGGCGCGAGGGAGAAAAAATCAGATAAGTTGAATATATAAAAACTGAGTGTCCATAACTCACTTGCGTTATGAACACTCAGCATGGTCGGAGTGACAGGATTCGAACCTGCGGCATCCTGCTCCCAAAGCAGGCGCGCTACCAACTGCGCTACACCCCGTCCGGCATATTATTGTACCACGTTTTGCAGGATTTGTCAAGTCTCATTTTACCACACAAACGGGATCAGCCGGTGCTTTACGCGCTGCATATATTCCGGATAGCCTTTCAGTCCCGCAGCAAGCACCTTTTCCTCATTGCGGATGCGCAGAACGATCAGCACCGGATAGATCAGGAACACGAAAAACGACACAAACGATCCCAGCACCAGCGGCATCGAGAGGAACAGCAGCAGCGTCGCGGCGTACATCGGGTGCCGCACAATGCCGTAAAGTCCCGTATCCACGACCTTTTGTTCTGCCTGCACCTCAACTGTCCGCGAGAGATAACTGTTCTCGCGCATGACCTCTGCGTACAGCGCATAGCCGATCAGGAACAGCACAGCCGCGGTCACCGTCAGCCAGCGCGGCACGGGCAGCCAGCCAAACCGGAAATCCAGTCCCGCGAGGATGAATCCCGCGAGAAACATCAGCGCACTCAGCCCGATGACCCGCTTCTGATCGCGCTCCCCTTCCTTCGCGTTGAGACGCTTTTCCAGCAGCGCGGGATCTTTCCACAGCAGGAATGCACCCAGAATCAGCATCGGGATTCCGAGCAGCCCCAGAAACAGCCAGCCGCCGCCGTAATGCAGCGTTCCGGCGGGCAAAAAGAGCAGCAGCGCCATCAGGATGAATGCGGCGATCACTTTGACTGCACCGCGTTTTGCGAGATTTTTTCTATCCATTTCATACTCCGTTTCTGCGTTCGGGATGACACAGCATCAGCCCGAACGCAGCTTGCGTGGTCAGCTCTGGCAGGTTTGAGAGCTTGTCGGCATCCTGCCGTGCAGTTTTGCGGGAATAGGGTGTCATTGCAAAGAGATTCGCAAGATGCTCCCCTGTCAGCGTCATTGTATATTCGATGCGCCGGAATTCGGTCAGTGCAAATCCCTCCGGCGGCGTCAGCACAGGACGGTTTTCGTAGGGCTCATCGTAAACCGCCGCTTTCAGTTCCCAGAGATGCTTCTCCAGCGGAATCGCCCGCAGCAATGCGCCCTCAGGCGAGAGAACACGCGCAAATTCATGCGGTTCACAGGGGGCAAAGAAATTCAGCAGCAAATCGCAGGATGCATCATCAAACGGCAGACGGTTTACAGAGGCAGCCGCCCAATGGGTGCGTTCCGCAAGACCGTTTTCCCGCGCACGCACCGCCGCATAGCGCAGCGCTTCCGGCGAAATGTCGATGCCGGTGAGCTGTGCATCCGGCAGCATCTCCAGCAGCGTGCAGGCATACCAGCCCTCACCGCAGCCGATGTCTCCGATTCGCTTCGGATGCATCGGACGCAGCATTCCGGCGGCGGCATCCAGCAGCGGACGGTACCATCCTGCGCTGAGGAATTCCCGCCTTGCACGAACCATTTCTGCGCTGTCTCCCCGCAGACGGCTCCGCTGTTTCATCAGCAGATTCACATAGCCCTGCCGCGCACGGTCAAAGCAATGCCCTGCGCTGCAAATATACCGCTGCGGTTCGCGTGTGAGGCTTCCGCCGCAGACCGGACAAATCAACTCCATATTTTGTCTCCGTTTCGATGCGTTCTGAGCCATGCAGCCCATTTGTTTCATTATACCACATAACAACAAAAAGTGCAATGGGCGCGGCAGATTTCTTTTTGGATTGTGCATGACAAAAACGGCGGCGGGTTTGCCGGATATACTATTTATATAAGCGGTTTTTCCGGAAATGACGGGAACAGAATTCCGCGCAATGCTGCTGAACCCGCAATTCGTATACAATCAGTATAAATCAAAGCTGCATTCACACACTTTACACATATTTTTTCGCCCGACCATTGACTTTTTGCCTGATTTGTGATATGATAGTAATGGTATGTGGTTCTGTGGATCTTTAACAAATCCACGAACAGAAAGGAGTTGCGCAATATGGCTGTAACACTTACACCTAAATTTTCCGGCGCGCAAATCAAAAGCCGGATTACAGAACTGGCAGCACAGATCTCCGCTGATTACGCCGGAAAGGTCACAGAGGAGAATCCCCTGCTGGTGCTTTGCACGCTGCGCGGCGCGGTATTTTTCGCCGCAGACCTCATCCGCGAAATCACCGTCCCCTGTGAAATGGACTTCATAAAACTCCATTCCTATGAGGGCACAAGACCGGTCGGTTCTCCGATTTTTGACCTCGGTGAACAGATCAAAGTCAGCGGCAGACACGTTCTCATTGTGGAGGACATCGTGGATACCGGACAGACGATGGATACCGTCACCCGCAATTTCGCGGATAAAGGCGCTTCCGGCATCGAAATCTGCACGCTGCTGGACAAGCCCTCCCGCCGCATTGAGGAACTGAAAAACAGTTTCAGGGTCAAGTATATCGGCTTTGAGGTCGAAAATCTGTTCATCGTTGGCTGGGGACTGGATTACAAAGACCGCTACCGTCTGCTTCCGGACATCATGATCTATCATGAAGATGCGGAAACAAACGGCGGGGATCATGCTTAAAAAAAGATAGAAAGTATGCGGAAAAGCATACAAAAAATGATCCGGGATACCTTTCCGAAACCTGATATAACGCCGGACGACGGCAAAATACAAGCTGTTTGTAATATGTGTGAAAGGGGTATTACCATGAAATCGACCTTGATCCGAAGACTGCGTTCACTGCTTTGTGCAGCAGCGATCGCCTGTACCGCGCTGCAAAGTACCGGTACGCGCACCGCATCCGCCCGCCTTGCGCAGACGATGCCCGGTGACCTCAACCTCAGCGAAACTATTGATGTGTGCGATGCTGTTCTGCTTGCGCGCATCGCCGCGAATGACATTACTGCGCCGGTTTCGACGCAGGGTCTGGCAAATGCTGACATCAACCTCGATGATCATGTGGATGCAAAAGATACGGTCTGCATCCTGCGTTATTTAGCGCGCCTTGTTCCGTCGCTTTCGGTGTTTGTCGTTCCGCAGACAACCCCGCCTGAAACAACGACATCCACCACTCCGACCACAACCACCACGACTACGACGACCACGACCACTACAACCACCACGACCACTACAACCACCACGACTACAACAACCACGACCACTACCACCACGACCACTACCACCACAACTACCACGACGACCACCGCGCCCGCAATGGAACTGCGCGCGGACGGTCAGGTCTATCCGCTGAATGTGCCGCTCTCATCCATGACCGAGGCCAGTAAACCGACTGAACTGCTCTCCCTCCGGTACAAAAATGCGAATATGAACTTCGCCGTTTATGCAGAACAGCCCGCGAAAACCAGAATCGTCATTGCCGCTGACGGCACAGTCGTCGGGTATTACCTGTTCGGCTCGGATTTCCAGATTCCGGATGACTGTTCTTCTGTCGATTACATCGACAATCATCCGCAGGGTACGGGCAAAACCTATGCAAGACTCATCATGGAGGATGGCTATACCATCCGCTTCGCATCCGTTGCAGATAAGAGCGATTTCTCTCCGCTGGCAAAGCTCAATTTCTATGCCACAAACGGCATTCGCGCTGTTAACGGTCTGAAAGTGTTAAAATGGGATGCTTATGCAGCAAAGGCATCGCTTTCACACAGCGAGGAGATGGCAAAGCTCAATTACTTTGACCACAGCAGCTATGACGGCACGAAATTCTCTGCAAGACTTGAAAGTTTCGGTGCGGACTGGTCTGCCTGTGCGGAGAACATTGACTGCGGATACACCGACCCCTTCTCCGCGCTTAACGGCTGGTATAATTCACTCAGCGGTCACCGCGAAAATATACTCAGCTCAAAGTACACGAATATGGGCGTCGGATTCGCTTACGGCGAAAACTCTGACTATCAATACTATGGCACACAGGATTTTTACAAGGGTTGGTAATGTATAATATTCGCAGTATTTTCAATATTCCGTATATTATGCATGAATATTCTTTGAAAATGTATATTTTATGCAATTTCCCTTGACAAATTCCGGATTTGCGCTATAATAGGATTATATCAAACGGACGGCAATTATCATCCGCCCGATCAATGAAAGGACGATCAATCATGGCTGAAGCAAAGATTCCGAAGAAAATCGTACTCGCCTATTCCGGCGGCCTCGATACCTCTATTATCATTCCGTGGCTCAAGGAGACCTATCCGGGCTGCGAAGTCATTGCTGTTTCCGGCGACGTCGGACAGGGCACTGAGCTGGACGGTCTCGAAGAAAAGGCCATCAAAACCGGCGCTTCCAAGCTCTATATCGAGGATCTGACCGATGAGTTCATCGACAACTATGTGTTCCCGACCGTCAAGGCGGGCGCTGTCTATGAGGGCAAGTACCTCCTCGGCACTTCCTTTGCACGTCCGATCATCGCGAAGCGTATCGCTGAAATCGCACTCAAGGAAGGCGCGGATGCAATCTGCCACGGCTGCACCGGCAAGG
>DGVV01000113.1 GCA_002395085.1 Ruminococcus sp. UBA4275
GCGGCGCCCTCAATATAAATCCGCCGGAGACATCTTATCAACAGCGCAAAGCGCCTTCCCGTTTCGCACAGGAAGGCGCTTGTTTTCTTATTTCTGATAGAGGCGGTTGCTCTGGAACTGCGGGTCGCAGGTCACATTGATGCCGAGGCGTTTGAGCGTGCGCTCATCAACCTGCGAGAGAATGACAGTCGAATGCATTTCACAGCCGCGGAGCTTCGAGAGTTTGGTCATAGCGAGTTCCGCAGTCGGATTCGTTGCGGCGGAGATTGAAAGCGCCACGAGCGTTTCATCTGTATGCAGGCGCGGATTCTCATTGCCCAGATGATCGACCTTCAAATGCTGAATCGGCTCGATAACGGTCGGGCTGAGCAGCAGGATTTCGTCGTTGATTCGCCCGATGGACTTCAGTGCGTTCAGCAGCATCGTGGAGCAGGGACCCATCAGGTCGGTGGTTCTGCCGGTAACGATCTTGCCGTTCGGCAGCATAATCGCGGCGGCAGGCTCGCCGGTTTTCTCCGCAATTTCGCGTGCTTTTGCAATCACCGGACGCTCATCCTCGGTGAGATCGCCCTGATGCATCAGCAGTTCCAGCTTGTAAACGGCGTCCGCATCGGACATACCCTGCCGCAGCTTGCAGCGCTCATTGAAGTAGCGGCGGATGATCTCCTGACGGGCGGCGCGGCGGGCGGCTTCATCATCAACGATGCAGAAGCCTGCCATATTGACGCCCATATCCGTCGGGGACTGATACGGCGATTTGCCGAAGATCTGCGTGAACATCGCATTCAGAACCGGGAACACTTCGACGTCGCGGTTGTAATTGACCGCCTTGACACCGTATGCTTCGAGGTGGAAGGGGTCGATCATGTTGACATCGTTGAGATCGGCGGTTGCGGCTTCATAGGCGACATTGACCGGATGCTTGAGCGGGATATTCCAGATCGGGAAGGTCTCGAACTTGGCATAGCCTGCCTCCTTGCCGCGGACGTGTTCCTGATAGATCTGCGAAAGGCAGACTGCCATTTTGCCGCTGCCGGGGCCGGGTGCGGTCACGACGACAAGCTGCCGCGTGGTCTCGATGTACTCATTCTTGCCGAAGCCCTCCTCCGAGAGGATGAGCGACGGATTCGAGGGGTAGCCCTCAATGGGGTAGTGCCGGTAGACGCGGATGCCGAGATCCTCCAGACGCTTCTGGAATTTCACGGCTGCGGGTTCGCCGGTGAAGCGCGTCATGACGACGCTGCCGACATACAGACCGCGCTTGCGGAACAGTCCGATCAGGCGCAGCACATCGGTATCGTAGGTGATGCCGAGGTCAGCGCGCATACGGTTTTGCTCAATGTCCGAGGCATTGATGGCAATGACGATCTCGACCTCTTTTTTCATTTGCAGCAGCATCCGCAGCTTGCTGTCCGGCTGAAATCCGGGCAGAACGCGCGATGCATGGAAATCGTCGTAGAGTTTGCCGCCGAATTCCAGATAGAGTCTTCCGCCGAATTCCTTGATGCGTTCCCGTATATGTTCGGACTGCATCTTGAGGTACTGGGCGTTGTCGAATGCAATATTCTTTTTCATGATCTCAATTCCTTTCCGCCGATATGTGTCTTTCCGTAGACTATTATAGCACAAAGGCAGGGGAAATGTCAACGCCGATTCAGCCTGTTTTTTTCGGTCAGATGCAAATTGTGCGGGGGAAACGGATGCATCAGGTCTCCTGCAGCGAATCGCTGTGCTGCGCGGCGGCACGGCGTTTCCAGTTGACGAATGCATAAAGGTCGTTGATGAGAAACATCAGGAAGCAGGCGGTCATGGGGATTTCGCGCGCAGCAATCCAGAGGATCACCAGCACGATGTCGTTTGCGGCGTAGGCAAGCGCGTAATACGGAGAACGGGCTGCGGTCAGAAACGCGGCGAGGAAACTGGTTGTCACCGAAAGGATACTCACCGGCAGACAGGCGGTATGCAGCAAAGCCAGCATCCAGCCAAAGAGGGCGGTCACGGCGGCAGTCAGCGTCAGCATCCGGAAAAGGAGTCGGCGGGATAGGGTCTGCCGCACGGTGACGGTTGCGGAATCGCCGTAAGGATTGCGCATCCATGTGACGAGGGAAAGGGCAGCCATCGGGAGCGTCATGCCGAGATAGGTGAGCATTTCGCCGTAATAGCGTGAAAAATACGAGATGATGCCGTACAGCACCGAGAAGAAAATCGTGATAAGCTGCCCGTAGGGATGCCCTTTTGCCATGTAGATGAGACCGGTCACGCCGATGAGAGATGCCGTGACGGAAAGCGGGTCAGCGCTGCGGCAGCAAATTGCGCTGCCTGCGATGACCAGTACAGAGAATCCCCACAGGAGACGGTCACGGCGGCTGAGGATGCGAATGGGGTGATCAAATTTCATTTTGTTTGCTCCTTCCATAGAAAAAGCACCCGTCTGTACATCTTCCAGGACCTAACGATGTACAGCAGAGTGCTGATTGCCTACCCGGTGGCAGGCGTATGCAGTTTTATCGGGTGCGATAGACCGTGCAGCATTCGCCGTCGGCATTGTAAGAAGCGCACCAGTCAAATTTTTTCGAGATAATGCAAAAGTCTTCCGCTGCGCAATCGCCTTCTGCGAGAACCATGCAGGTCTCGCGGATGCGCCCCTCATAGACCCAGCCCTGTTCCTCGATGAGATAGCAGTCTGTCTCTGCGGATGCCGGCAGCGCACCTGCAATCTGCGGGATAAAATCTTCCCAATGCTGCGTTGTCTCAGGAAGATGTGCGCAGCATTCCAGCGTATTCCGCCGGAAGGGGAGACGGCAAAAGGGCGGCGTAAAAACGGTTTGCACATCGTGCTGAAGAAACGTGCAGCAGAATCGCCGCAGAATGCCCGCGTATGTTTGCTTGCTGCATTCATGAAAGTGCTGCCGGTCAATGCCAAGTGTCTTGACGGTTTCTTCGATTGCATCGCGCAGATCGCGGCGTGCGGCGTCAGTACCGTTCATGCAATACACTCCTTCTGTGGGATTCGCTTCATTATAACACGGATTGCGGAGACTGTCAAGCCGGAATGGGCAGCTTTTTCAGTAGATTTTCTGGATTCTACCGCCTGAATGCAAACTCCACTGTCAGTAGAATACACGTATCAGCGATGATTTTGCGGTAGAGCTGTGTTTCCCGTGCGGGAGAGGAAACCTGCGGGAGAATTCGCTTGCATTCCGGCGCAATCTGCGATATGATAGAGACAACGGAAATCAAGGAAAGGGGCGGTCTGTATGACAAAAAACAAACGCATCCCGCTGCGGGAACGAAAACTGCCGGACTATACACCACATGAAGAACTGGTGAATATGATTACGCATATTATCGGCGGTGCAGTCGGGCTGATGATTCTGATTGGCAGCGTGCTGATTGGCGCGGCGCATCATGATGCATGGGCGATTGTGGGCGGCAGCATCTACGGCTTTATGACCTGTACGCTGTTTGTGGTATCGAGTGTGTATCACGGTTTGCCCGACGGCATGGGCAAGCGCGTGATGCAGGTCATTGATCACTGCACGATTTATTTCATGATCGCAGGAACGTACACCCCGATTTTGTTTGTCGCGATTCGTCCGCAGAGTGCGGCGGCGTGCTGGATTGTGTTCGGGGTTGAGTGGGGCTGCGCAGTGGCTGCGGCAGCTTTGACGGCAATCGACCTGAAAAAGTATGCGAAGATGAGTATGGTCTGCTATCTCGCAATGGGCTGGGCGGTTGTCGCAATCATCGGGATGACCGTTCGTGCGATGGGCTGGGCGGGATTCTGTTGGCTGCTGGGCGGCGGACTTTGCTATACGTTCGGTGCGGTGCTGTACGGGCTGGGCAAAAAACACCGCTATATGCACAGCGTCTTTCATGTGTTTGTCGATCTGGGCAGCCTGATGCAGGCGATCGCCATTCTGAAATATGTGCTGTGAATATACAGAACGCCCCGGCAGCGGAAAGGCTGTCGGGGCGGTGTGTTATTGATTAGGATTAGCTTGCGTAGTTGTCAAGCCAGATGGAGAAGAAGGCGTTGTTGCTGGTGTTGTCATTGGCAGCCTGAACATCATTCTTGATTGCGATCTGCACGCAATGGAATATGCCATCCGCATCATAGAAGTGGTATGCAACAGGGAGATTATTCAGTGCATAAGGAATATTCTTTAACAAGTTGCCGTCCGTATCGCGGATCTCCAGATCGTAGTAGGTATTGGCGTCTGCATAGATATATTTGTCATTGTAGATAGGCAGCTCTGTGCAGCTCAGAGTACCCTGATCGTTCTTGAAATAGGTATTGTAGTTGCAGTAACGGATGCCGGACGCATTATGCTTGACCAGTCTGACATTGAGGTTCGAGTTTCTGAAATCATTCTTGAAACGAACGAGGATCGTATCGCCCATGAAGGTGTTCGCAACCGTACAGTTTGTTCCGTCAGTTGCGGTCTGCGTTGCCGTTTTCATATAGTCAAAAGAAGCTTTACTGTAGGGAACGCCGCAGTCACCGTTGACACTATCTACGATATAATACTTGCTTTCGCCGGAAGGACGGAACAGATTCCATTTGTGCCCAGATTTACTGACCGTTTTTATATCCAGTCCTGCTGCATCGCCAAGATACCACAAAGCATCAGAATAACCGGCGCATACACCGATATGGAAGAACAGGGCACCCATTGCAGACTGATCCATGCGACTCAACGTATTTACGGAAGTATAGTAATTACCATTATAATCATATCCACCGTCTTTGGCAGCTATATTACAGTATCTGGTACTAGTGACAAGATAATTATACAGCATTTGCATCTTCTGTCTGTCAGTCAGATAGGGTTTCAGTTTATCCGTATAAATCTGTGTGGCTTTAGATCTGTACATGCGTGCAGCAAATTCAGTGCCAGAGGTAGCAGCAATCAGTGAAACAATAGCATCATTTCCGGAGTTCACCTTGAATCTATTAGAACCGCTTACTTTCTCAAAGGTTGTATGTGCTGCAACATTTTCAATATACTGGCGTGTTACCGTAACAATATTGCCATTTGACTTGCGCAGATACAGGTAATTCAGTTTTCCTTTAGCGAAAACATTGTAGAAACAGCACTCGTCAACACTGTCCAGATTTTCCGACAGAGTCAGTGAATTCAAACTGGTACAATTTTTAAATGTGTTGAAGCCAATTCGTTTCACACTGTCAGGCAGAGTCAAATTTCCGATCTTAGAAGCATTATTCTGAAATGCATCGTCATGAAGAGCCTGCGTGGAAAGACCGCTCAGCGTAGACGGAACAGTCAGCGAATAATTGCTGGGGCAAGAACTGCTTAGATCAATTCTGGTAATGGTAGCTTTACCATCACTGTTCTGAAAGAACGTATAAGTGGCATAGCCGCTGGTAACAGGCGGCAGCGTCGTATACGCCGATGCAACAATTGCGGGCACCTCCAGAAAATACTGTGCGCCGGAGGTTGCCGCAAGCCCGCTGAGCAGCATAGCGCCGCTGAGCGCAAGTGCCGCAATTTTCTTGGTAGTTTTTTTCATGATGATTCTCCTTCGTCAGAGACGAGATGCAGTGTAAAAATATATCAAATTTAGTTAAGATGATGTGAATGGATCGGTTCGATTTTTTGCCGGCTTTATCATTCTAGCAAAAAAATACAGAAATGTCAACGGTAAAAACTGACGATGAGTTTTCAACATATTCGTGCAGTATGTACAAATGCCGAAATAGCAATAAAGTCACAAATTTAGGGAGCGGCTTGCCTGTGTGCAAAAAAACAGCCATTTGCGGCGCAAAAATGCACAAAAACGGCTCGTGCCGTTTGGGCACGAGCCGTCAGAATGCCAATGCGATTATGCGGCATCCTCTTTGCGCTTGCAGGCGATGAACAGTGCAGCGCCGCCGAATGCGGAAAGCAGGCAGCCGAGGAGGATCATCAGCAGCGCGGAAGCAGAATTGTTTCCGGTCTGCGGCAGGTTCACTTCCTCATTGTCCAGATTTACGCCCACACCGGTGTAGATGTTCACGGTGTAGATCTGAAGTTCTTCATAGGTTTCATTATCAAGCAGGTGAATGGTCAGATTTCCATCAGAATCCATACCGTCCAGATAGGAACACACACTCACACCCGTTTTGAGGAAATAGTCAAATTCTGCCATTTCATAGAGCCGTTCCGGCTTGTAATACTTGAGCTGATCCAGTGTCCCTTCTTTGACATACTGGAAGTCAAAATACTGCTGGAAAACGGAGTCGTCCATAAATTCAATTTTCTCAAGCTGAAGGAGATCCGTATCAGAATTGTACAGGATTCTGTAATCTTTACCGTCTTTTACCAGAACACCTTTTCCATCCCGCAGATAGTAGTGGCAACTGTCGATCCAATCGTTTTCGTTATCCAGATACAAGCCGTATGTCTCGCCGTCATGGAATTCAAAGTGTGCATCAATCGTCAGGAAATCCGAGGCGCGCCAGATACCGCCCTTCAGCGTTTCACTCGGAATCTCATACGGTTTGGTCAGATCAATCAGATTGCCGCTTTCGTCTGTTCCGATGCCTGTGAAGCGGTTAATATCGTAGTAATAGGGGTGATATTCGCAGCTTCCGAAATAAAAGTCGTAATAATCTAAGAGTGTGAAGCGGATTGTCTCAAAGTTGATTGCTTCAAACGATTCAAGATCGACAGACGTGAGTTTCGAGGCACGGAAGTAATCCATTGCACGTTCTCTCAGATCCTGCAGGGAGAAGAATTGGAAGTTCTCCGGCGTATCGTCGGAATAATAGTTGAGTTTGAGTGTCTGACCGTTGTTCCACGTCAGAATGAGCGTATCCTCATCCTGCCAGACGGCTGCATGGGTCTGATAGAGAGAACCGTTCCACATATCATACTCCTCAGAGGTGAGGAATGTGCCGCTTTCCAGTGTATACGGATGTTCCTGACAGCTGCCTTCATAGAGGGAATAGGAAGTGTATGTTGTATCGCTGAAATAATAGAGTGCGGGGCAGGTGAGATCAAATGTCTCGTTTTCCAACCAGAAACCGTTTCTGATGCTGGTTTGGTCGGGATGCACGGGCGGATACTTCAAGTTTGCAATTTTATCGTCCGGCAGATAGCCGATCGCGCTCAATGCATCCGCCTGAATCGTGAACGCATCGCCTTCTGCGGGCACAATGCTGAGTATGACCGTGCTGCCTTCCTCGCACGTTGCGGTGACGGATACAGGCTTCTTGCCGGTCAGTGCGGCGTAAAAAGCAGAACACATCTCACAGAGTTCCGGATTGCTGTAGCAGGTATACTCATCGGGGGTGAGCATGGTATTGTTCCAGTAGACGGACTGCCCGTCATCCCAGCGGATCATAGCGTCCAGGTTGTCGTTGGCAATCCAGCCGCAGCGGGTTTTGCCGTTCTCGGTCATTTCGATTCTGTTATCCGAAATGGTGTAGGTGAAATCAGTTGTCTCGCCGGTGATGCGGTCTGTCCGGTAGCCGGATTCGCCGTCCGGATCAAAATAATACCAGCAGGCATTTTCATAGTCAGTCCAGCAGCCGGTGCTGAGGAATGTCTGAAATTCTTTGTGAATGCGGAGCTGATATTCGGTTGGTGCGAGACCTTCTTCCTGTGCTGTCAGCGTGATCGTGATCGGTTCAAGATCCACATCATACGAGAAAACCGATTCGTAAGAGGTGCAGGTAGTTTCGCCGTCAGACAGTGTACCGTTCATGATCGGGCAAAGCAGTACGCTTTTCGCATACAGCGTGATGGCAGCGTCCATGCTGTCGCCGGAGATGTCAGCATAATTACCGCCGAGCTGCGTGTCGTATTGAGAAGTGCAGCACAGCAGCAGATTGATGAGTGCGGACTTCTTTTCGCCGTAATGTCTGGTGAAGACTTCATCGGGTGTGCCGTCCACATACGCAGAGAGCGTCATCTCTCCGGTAAATGTGATCGGTGCGGTATAAAGCGCGTAGTCGCCGTCATTCACAGCGTAGTAGATGTCATTCCCGCCTGTACAGGAAAGTGCAAGTTCCGTGCCGGGAGCAAGATCTTCCGCATAGGAGGAGAAATGCACAGTATGCTCTCTGACTGCCATTGCCTTCAGGGAAATGTTGCCTGTCAGGTAGTAATTGTCCTCGTCCTGCATATCGTAGAGATCGACCCAGTTTTCGCCGTCTGCGCTGCAAAAGCTCTGATTGCGGCCAAAATTCCGCAGGATCTTCTCAGCACTCTGCGAGCCGGGGCGATGAACTTCATATTCGGAGTGCGAAGCAGCATCCACCCATGCTGCTTCATTGTAACCGTATTCGCAGGGAATGTGATAACCTGTTTCGCCGGTCAGCCGGACCACAATGGAGAAAGATTCGCCGGCATTGACATGAACCGGTTCGCTCAGCCTGAATGTCCGGAAACCAAGATCATCAGAGGCGCAGGGGGTAATGCCGCCTGCCTGACCGGAAGTCGGCACAGCAAGATCCTCAAGGCCGGTATAAATCGTGATCTCGCCGGAATCGTGCGGGCAAAGGAATTCCACCATGACATCTGTGAGATAGCTGTCTTCCTCTGCGGTGTACACGTTGGAGTAGTAGACGGTTTCATCGCCTTCTTCCTGAATGGCAGCAGCACCGGATGTACCCATATCATCCAGCGAATACAGGGTATCATGCTGATTTGCGTTCTCGACATCGAAATAGGCGGCGTGAACGAGCGAGGGTTCATCATAGGAGACCCAGTAGTAACCGATGTCACCGTAGGATGTACCCCAACTGTTTTTGATCAGCCATGCGCCGTTCCGCTGCGGCGGGATCAGGAAGTTCTCTGCCGGATAGTTGTCATCGTAGCCAACGATGAGAATTGCGTGCGGAGCAGACTCATATTCTATCTGCTCCGGAACATAGTACAGTGCAGAGGTTTCATCGTTGATGGCATAGCTGTTGAAATTCATGGAGAGATACAGTGCGTGACCGTCATTCAGTGCCTGTTTGATGAACTGATCAGATGCATTCCGTTCAGAAAGTTCATACGAAAACGCGGTGGCATGAGAGCCGGTCACATGGTATTCAGATTCCTGCTGCACCTCTTTGCGGGAGAGTTCGGAAAAATACTCCTCATCATACGGTGCTTTGCTCTCCGAAACAATGCCGATCCAGTTTGTCATCAGACCCAGCACATCACCGACATTAGAACCGAGGTTCAGTGTATCGAATCCCATGCTGAATTCATCTGATGAAGTGTAATAGGCGAGATAGCGCTCTGAGAGGTCGATGGCGGGGCTTTCGTTCAGCAGTTCGCATTCAATACTGCCGAGAATGGCGTGCGCCCAGCAAGTTCCGAATCCGCCCTGATTCTTGACGCTGGAAATACGGCCATTCTTGCGCAGATCAACGCTTTCGGGCAGATCGGCTGTTTCGGGCAGATTCTGGATTGCTGCTTCTGCCTTGCACATGGCGATTTCCTGCGCCATTGTGTGCAGGGTAATCGGGGGGGCAGCGGCGGCGGTTTCAGCAGAGGGCGCTTCGTCAGCGGGCGTTTCAGCAGCGGGCGTTTCAGCAGTGGGTGTTTCAGCAGCGGGTGCTTCGGCAGCCAGCGGCTGGGGTTCGGGGTCCGGCGGTGCAGTTTCCGCATAGGCGTGAACTGCCGCTGCGGGAAATGCCATCGTCAGTCCCAGAAGAAATGCGAGGGCTTTTTTCATGTTCATACTGTAGATCCTCCTTTGTATGATGGTAAAATATTGCGGCCATGCTTGGTGACGGAGTGCGGCAAATTTGCTTTGATACAAGCGGCTCTGTGCTGCAAACAAAATCTGCCGCGCACTGCATCTGTATGCAGCGGGCGGCGGATTTATTGGAATTACTGAGACAATGCCCGGTATTTGAGAATTTCACCGGTCTTCATATTCAGTGTGACTTCATATTCATATTCCGCTGTTTCAAATTCCAGTTCATAGACGTATGCGGCATTGCTGCGGTCGATCTTGGCTTTGGTAAACCGAACCTGCTCCAGGGTCAGTGCGGCGCGTTCGAGTGCGAGTTCGCGCGCCCGCAGGATGCCGATGGCATCGGTTGTGTCGGCGGAAACGCGGTTGACATCGACAGTATTGGTCATACCGGTGCGGGCATCCAGCTCAATGGTATACTGTGTGCCGTCATCGAGTGTGAAGCCGATCAGATACACATTACCGGTCTGCTTGATCTTGGTAAAGACGGCATCGCTGAGGGGCAGATCTGCAACGCGGGCGAGTGCCTGCTTCTGCGCTTCCTCCGGCGGGATCACATTTCCGCTGTCTGCGACGCTTGGATCTTCCACCGTATACTTGATGAGCATTCCGGTGCGCGAATTGATCTGCACGGTGTAGATTCTGCCGTCGCTGCCGAGCAATTCGTATTTGTAATATGCGCCTTCGCTGTCATGACCGAGTTTTTCCTTGAGAAACAGTCCTTCCTCCAGACCGGAGACCGCAGCCGCCTGACTGCGTGCATCTTCTGCGGGAATCCAGTCAGCGGTATCGGGAATCTCCTCTGCGGGATAGGCATTGACGGCAAGGCGTGCGCCGGTTTCCGCATGGATCTTGCAGAGATAGGTCTGACCGTCTGTGCAGACACAGGTGACTTCGTAGCAGGGCGGGATGTCATTCATGCGGAGCTTTGTGCTTGTGAACACTGAAATCTGCTGCTCTGTGAGCAATTCTCCTGCCTTCTCCTGTGCTTCTCCGAGCGTGAGGAATTCCTCGCGCAGGGTTTGCAGCGATGTCACATTTTCCGGACGGATGACTTCCGTTTCCGGCGGTGCAGCCGCAGGTCTTCTGCTGCGCTGCAAGCCTGTCACAGCCTGATACGTCAGCAGCGTCACGATGCAGAGCAATCCGGCAATCAGTACCCAGAGCGGCACGGTCACACGCCTGCCCTGAGAAGGGTTCTCTGCCGGTGCAGCGGACTGTGTGCGGACGATTTCGCGGACATTGCCTGTACCGGCGGGGGCATCCTGCTGCGATACCGAACTGCGGATGCTCTCTGTCAGGGCTGCTTCATCTTCCGGTGTCCATTGCAGTTCCCGCAGGGCAAAGCGCATGGCATTCTGATCTCCGCCCTGCAAAAATGAAAGCTGACGCATTGCTTTTTCGGTTTTCTGCTGCTGTTCACCGGCAGAGATGCCCAGAGCAGCGGCTGCATCCTCAGCAGAAATGTCCGTCAGCAGGCAGGCGATGCTGCGTCTTCCTGCGGGCGGCAGGCTGAGAATCGGGCGGAGTGCTTCTGGAAAATCCGAAACATCTGCCTCCGGCTGTTCCGCTGCGCGTGTCCGGCAGATGCGAAAAAGCTGCGGGAGCAGCTCCTCTGCGGGCTGTGCAGGTGCTTTGCGCATGGCAGCAGCAGCAGCTTCCCGCAAAGTCTCTTTGCCGCGCTCCTTTGAACCGAGATACAGTACAGCAGCCGGATACAGCTTTTCCGCCCGACTGATAAGCTCCTGCATAAGCACCCTCCTTCCCGTTAATTTCCGCCAAACTGAGCTTAATTCCGCTATTATACATTATAATCTGAAACGCAGTCTTTGTCAAGCATAAAACACAGCAGCAGCACAATTTTGTACTGCTGCTGTCTGTATGTTTTCCGCGGCTCAGTCCGCGAAGATCACATAGTCGGAATTATAATGTTCCGGCTGTGCTGCGATCAGTCCTTCGCCGTAATCAACCTGATTGTCACACACGGTGAAATCGCTGAACCATCCGTCTACCACGTACATCCTGCGGGAAGGATCCGGTTCTCCGTAAGCGCGGTCCATATAGAGGGTATTATGCGAGAAAACGGCATGGTACCCCCAGCCTTCTGCCTGATTGTGTATCTCGAATGCCGCCACGATCTGCGGATTCTGATTGCGGAAGCCTGCATTGTGATGGACAAAGCAGTCATTGCCGGCGATGTCGATGAAGCTGCCGGCATAGTTTTCACCGGTCATACCGTCACCGAAGAAGGTGCATCGCGCAATCTCCGTGCCGGTTGTGAACTCCTTGACATCAACGTGTTCCGCGGCGATATTCCGGAAGGTGCAGTCCAGCACCTTGTTGCGGTCACATTTGTAGTCAAAGCCCTTGACAGAAACCGCACTGCCGATGTATACACCTTCGCCGTAACCGGGCGTAACCAGACCGGTATCATGAATGCTGCAAGCTGAGACCGTGCAGTCCGAACTGCCGTCGCGGATGGCAACTGCCTCTGCACCGGTTTCGCAGATTTCGCAGTTCCGGATGACCGAATGGCTTGCGTGATCCAGCACAATGCCTTTCTGCGACTGCTTGCAGATGAGGTGATCGAGAATCCAGTATGCGCCTTTGATGTGCAGCACATAGCCGTTTTCGGCAGATGAACCGGTCAGCACGGGCGGATTATCCGGATCAAGGGCGGTCAGGGTAATCGGGGCAGATGCCGTACCGGCAGCATCGGTGTCGATTTTCTGTGCGCCCTGATACGGGGTATAATCGTATGTACCCGGCGCAATGCGGATGACATCACCGGGTTCTGCGCCGCGCACAGCCGCAAAAAGCTGTGCAATATCCGTCACATCGACGGTGCGGTGCGGCGCTTGTGCCAGCATTTGCAGCAGCAGCGTCAGATCTGTCGCATTCAGTTTGCCGTCGCCGCTGAGGTCGGCAGCATCGGGCTGCGGCAGGACAGCATCCGGATCAGCCGTCAGCCATGTTTGCAGCAGCAGGGCATCCGCCATGCTGCAAATGCCGTCAGCACTGATGTCGCCGGAAATGCTTTCTGCTGAGACCGGCACTGCCGCCAGCAAAAGGGCTGCTGCCAGCGCCGGAATCCGCATTTTCATGCCGCATTCCTCCTTTCACACACGCCGGAAATGCGTCAGGGTTCGAGGCTGAAACTGCGCATAATGGCATTGGCGGCTGTTTTGCCTGCGCCCATTGCGGAGATGACCGTCGCAGCACCGGTGACGGCATCGCCGCCGGCATAGACATTTTCGCGGGTGGTCAGACCGTCTTCTGTCACGATGATACCGCCGCGCGCATTCACATCCAGACCTTCTGTGGTGGATTTGATGAGCGGATTTGGAGAAGTCCCGATGGCGATGATCACCGTATCAACCGGCAGTTCAAATTCCGAACCTTCTACCGGAACAGGTCTGCGTCTGCCTTTTTCGTCCGGTTCACCCAGTTCCATTCTGATGCAGCGGATTGCCGTCACAAAGCCGTTGCGTTCATCGCGCGGCACATCCGGATTTTTGAATCCGAGGATTTCCACGGGATTGGTCAGCAGGCGGAATTCGACACCTTCTTCTGCTGCGTGTTCGACTTCCTCCTTGCGGGCCGGCAGTTCCTCCATAGAACGGCGGTAGACAATGTACACCTTTTCCGCACCGAGGCGCAGGGCGGTTCTTGCGGCATCCATCGCGACATTGCCGCCGCCGACCACCGCGACCTTGCCGTGCTTCATGATCGGTGTGACCGGATCATCCAGATATGCTTTCATCAGGTTGCTGCGCGTGAGATATTCATTTGCGGAATACACACCCTTGTAGCTTTCGCCGGGGATGCCCATGAAATTCGGGAGACCTGCGCCTGACCCGATGAACACCGCCTCAAAGCCCATTTCAAAGAGTTCATCCACAGTCAGGGTTCTGCCGATGATGATATTTGTCTCGATTTTGACATTCAGTGCCTTCAGTGTTTCGATTTCTTTTGCTACGATCGTTTTTGGGAGGCGGAATTCAGGAATGCCGTAAACCAGCACGCCGCCTGCCGTATGCAGTGCCTCATAGACCGTGACATCAAAGCCTTTTTTGGCGAGATCACCTGCGCAGGTTAATCCCGACGGGCCTGAACCGATCACAGCAACGCGGTGACCGTTCGGCTGCGGTTTTTCCGTGACTGCTTCTGCAAGCTGATTGTGGTAATCAGCGACAAAGCGTTCCAGTCTGCCGATTGCGACCGGCTCAAATTTAATGCCGAGGGTGCATTTGCTTTCGCACTGACTTTCCTGCGGGCAGACTCTGCCGCAGACAGCAGGCAGCGAGGAGGATTCGGAAATGATGCGGTAAGCCCCTTCGTAATTCTGCTGTTTGATCTGCGCGATGAAATCGGGGATCGCAATATGCACGGGGCATCCGCTGACACAGGGCTGATTTTTGCAGTTAAGACAGCGGTTTGCTTCCGCGACAGCCGTGACGGCATCGTAACCCAGCGCGACCTCCTCAAAATTGCGTGCGCGCAGAACAGGAGACTGCGTGGGCATTTCATGCTTTTTCGGTTCGATTGGCATATTACGCATCTCCTTTCTGCAGCAGATTGCAGGTGTTTTCGTAGGCGCGGCGTTCAAAGTCCACATACATCCGGTTGCGGGCAATCGCTTCGTCGAAGTCGATTTCGTAGCCGTTGAAATCCGGCCCGTCCACACAGGCAAATTTTGTGAGGCGTTTGCCGTCACGGTTGAGGGTGACACGGCAGCCGCCGCACATTCCCGTGCCGTCGATCATGATCGGGTTCATGGAAACCGTCACCGGTGTACGGTACGGGCGCGCTGCCTCCACCACGAATTTCATCATCATCATCGGGCCGACCGTCATGATCTCATCGAACTGACCGCCCGCACCGAGTATCTTCACAAGCGGCATACAGACATTGCCGTGTTCACCGTAAGAACCGTCGTCTGTCATGATGTGAAACACATCGGAGCAGGCTTTGAATTCGTCTTTCAGGATGATGAGGTCGCGGCTGCGGAAGCCGATGATGCTGGTAACGTGCGTGCCGTTTGCCTTGAATGCGCGGGCAATCGGCAGGGCAATGGCGCATCCCACGCCGCCGCCGACAATGCAGACGCGCTGCTTGCCTTCGGTTTTGGTCGCAATGCCGAGCGGGCCGGCAAAATCGGCAATGGATTCGCCGGCGCGTTTCTGATCTAGCTTTTTGGTGGTTGCACCGAGAACCTGGAAAATAATCGAAACAGAACCGCGTTCCGGATCGGTCTGATACACAGTAAACGGCACACGTTCGCCGTCCTCATCCACGCGCAGGATGATGAACTGTCCGGCTTTGGCTTTACGGGCAACGAGCGGTGCTTCGATTTCCAGCATCGTGACCGTGCGGTTGAGTTCCTTGCGGTTTAAGATCTGATACATACTGTTCTCCTATAGATTAAAGTGCTGATTGATATTCTGTCAGGATGCGCTCAGTGTCAGCGGCATTGCGCTTTGCGGCGAGCGCGATGTATTCATCCAGATGCGCATTTTCGATCATGCCCTTTTGCAGCAGGAAACGCACCGTCTCCGGATTCTGCACCAGATACGGGAAAATCGCGGGGAGATGCGCCTTTGCTGTGCGCAGGAGATTTTCGTTTCCGGGCTGATGATGCAGTACCCGCGCGATGGTTTCACAGCGGTACTGCTCATCCATATACAGATGATCGTACTCGCCGTTGATGAGAAGTCTTGGCAGCTCGTCAACCATGACATGGCGAATCTGCCGCGAAACTTCGGTTGTGTTTTCTTCACAAAGACCGTATTCTTCCGCAATATCGTCCCAGATATAAGCATCGAAACGCTCCTCGTCAATATCGAAATGCTCTCCATAAATCGTGATCTCATGGATGCCGTCACAATCATCGAAAATGCGGTCTCCGACAGAGATCAGACTGTTCGGCAGCACGATCTCATCCAGATGATGGCAGTCGCAAACCGCCTGTTTTTTGATTTCAGTCAGTGTTTCGGGAAAAACAATATCGCAAAGATTGCGGCAATCCATAAATGCGAGTCTTTGAATCGCCCTGACACCTTCGGGAATCACGACGCAGCGCATATAATTGCGGTGAAATGCTCCGTATCCGATTTCCGTCACGCCGTCAGGGACTGTAAAAGTCGTCTCATGGCCCGTATATTGGCTGAATACACCGTCCTGGATCTGATATTCCTGTTTCATGGCTGGTTCTCCCTTGCGTTCGTGTTTCATCAGATGATGCAGATGAATGGTTGTGCTATTATTGTAGCACATTCTCCGGAAAAATGCAATGGGTGCGGGGCGGTTTCCTGTGCGGAGAATGCCTTCCCGGCAAACAAAACCCGCGAACCTGTTTGTACGCAGATTCGCGGGTTTTCGTTAGAATGCAGTGCTTTTGTCCAGCAGCGGGCGGATTCTGCCGGCAATTGTTCTTGCCAGCGCAAGCTTTATAAGATCCGGCAGGACGAACGGCAGGACACACCACGAAAGCACTGTGCCGAGTCCGACTGCACCGTTTGCTCTGGTATAGACAAACATGAACCATGCCGTGCCGAAGGCATAGCAGAGTACAAGTCCCAGCAGCAGCGCGATTATTTCCGGAAGCAGTTTGTTCCCGAACAGTCTGGTGATGCCGGTGTACAGCAATCCGCTCAGCAGAAATCCGAGAATGTATCCGCCGGTATTGCCCAGCAGCACACCGATGCCGGACGCGAATCCCGAAAACACCGGTATGCCGACTGCACCCAGCAGAATGTAGACGAGAATGGAACAAGTGCCGCGCTTTCCGCCGAGTGCGGAAAGCACAAAAAAGACGCCGAATGTCTGGAGTGTGAACGGTACAGTCAGCGGAATGCTGATCCATGCACAGACGGCGATGAGTGCCGCACCGATTGCAATGTATGCCAGATCAACAGTGCGGAATTTCTGCGGTTTTTCGTTATTTTTCATAGTCTGCCTCCGTTTGCCTGCACAGCGGATACCATTCGCAGCAGGCACAAATCTGATGAAATGCATCCGTCTGCAAAATGCGTGTGCGTGCGGCTTCTGCAAGGGCAGCCCATGTGCCGGATTCCCGCACAGAGAATCCCGCTGCTGCCAGCGTACCGGCATCCAGCCCTGCAGTGGTTTCCGCTGATGTGCAGATACCGCTTTGCTGATGCGGACAAGCAGCACAGAGGTCATCGCAGCCGCAGGTCAGCGAAACAGCCGTCTCCGGATGTGTGCGCAGCGATTGCAGCAAAGCGGTCATGTGTGCAGTAAACGCCGGACTGTAGCCGTGTCCTGTGAATTTCTGCATACACAGCAGATGATGCGGACGAAGCTGCATGGCAGCACCTCATTTCACAGATGAATTCAACACACCTATTATAGCACAAAACAGACTGATTGTCAACCCCATGATGAGATAGGGGTGACAATCAGCCTGCTGCTGTCAGTTCTGCATGGTGATGCGGATTTCTCCCGCAGAAAGTGTGCGGCGTGTGCCGTCCGCAGTCTGTAGAATCAGATGGCCGGCATCGTTAATATCCAGTGCAGTCGCCGGATACTGCCGCTCTCCCTCCGTGACTGTGACCTGCTGTCCCAGCATCATCAGCCGGCTGCGGTATGCCGCCATGACTGCCGCTTCCTGCGGCGGTTCGGAGAAGCCGGCGGTACGGTTGAGGATTTCTGCTGCAAGCCGGCAGCGGTTGCCGCGCACCGGTGCATCATCCGGATAGACAGCGCCGGCGGTCTGCCGAAGCTGCGGAGGGAAATCTGCTGTGCGCGTATTGACATTGATGCCGATGCCGAGGACAATCCAGCCAAGTGAACCGCTTTCAAAATCAGTGACGGCTTCTGTCAGGATGCCGCAGATTTTTTTGCCGCCGAGAAAGAGGTCATTCACCCATTTGATTTGCGGTACTTTGCCGGAGATTGCTTCAATTGCCTCGCAGACAGCGACCGCTGCGAATGCCGTCACTGCTGTAATGTGCGGAAACTGCAGGCGGTCCGGATGCAGAATCACGCTCATATAAAGTCCGCCCGCCGGCGAGACAAATGCACGCGCATATCTGCCTCTTCCTTCTGATTGTTCTGCCGCAATGACAGCCGTGCCGTGCGGCGCACCGGCAAGTGCGAGTTCCTTTGCTTTTTGATTTGTGGAACGCAGCGCGGGATATACCTGTACGGCATCTGCCGGAATCGCCGGAGAAAGATACGGCAGGATGCCTTGCAGGGAGAGCGTATCGTCATCCTGCGGGATGCAGTAGCCTTTGTTGGTCACAGCGTTGATCTGATGACCGGTTTTCCGCAGTTCACGGATTGCCTTCCAGACCGCATTCCGCGAGACGGAAAGCGTTTCTGCAAGCTGTTCGCCGGAAAGAAATGATCCGCGCTGTGCTTCCAGCATTTGCAGAACCTGTTCCTTGGTATTCATAGTATCACCGTCCGTTCTGCCCCATTATACCATATATTGACGGGAAATTCAATGGGAAACGGAAATCATCCGGTTTCTGCTTCACTGCAAAACTGCAAAGAAACGCACCTCCCCGGCGGAAGGTGCGTTCCGGATGGTTTTTGTTTTGGATGTATGTCGGAACCGGATTCCCGCTTACAGTGCTGCCAGATATGCCGCTGCTTTTGTAACGGTCTCCCTTGTGCCGAACGACGAAAACCGCAGCCATCCCTGACCTGCTGTTCCGAAGCCGACACCCGGCGTACCGGCAATGCCGTACTGATACAGCAGCGTATCGAAAAATGTCCACGAATCTGCGTTTTCAGGGCATTGCATCCAGACATACGGTGCATTTTCACCGCCGACGGAATGAATGCCTGCCTTTGCAAGCGCTTCCTTGAGAATGCGCGCATTTTCCATGTAGTAGTCAATGTCCTGCTGCACCGCGCGCAGACCTTCCTCCGTAAAGACCTTCGCTGCTGCGCGCTGAATGATATACGATGTGCCGTTGTACTTCGTTGCCATGCGCCGGAACCACATATCATGCAGGGATGCACCGTCGAATTGCAGGGTGCGCGGCACAACAGTCCAGCCGCAGCGGACACCGGTAAATCCCGCTGTTTTTGAGAGCGAATTGATCTCGATTGCACAGTTTGCTGCACCCGCAATCTCAAAGATGCTGTGCGGCAGTTCCGGATCGCGGATGTACGCTTCGTATGCTGCATCAAACAGAATCAGCGCGCTGTTTTCCTGTGCATACTGTACCCATTCTGCAAGCTGTTCTTTGCTGTAAACCGCACCGGTCGGATTGTTCGGAGAACAAAGATAAATGATGTCTGCATGAACGCTGTGATCCGGCATCGGCAGGAAACCGTTTTCCTTTGTGCCGTCTGCAAATATCACGCGCCGCCCCGCCATGATGCTGGTATCGTAATAAACCGGATATACCGGATTCGGCAGCAGCACCGTGTTGTCTGCATCAAACAAATCGCAGAGATTGCCGAGATCGCACTTTGCGCCGTCGCTGACGAACACGTCTTCCGCATCCACCGCGATGCCGCGCTTATGATAATACGCCGCAATCGCTTCGCGCAGAAACGGCTCGCCCTGTTCTGCGCCGTAACCGTGAAAGGTCTCCGCGTGCGACATTTCCTCCGCGGCTGTTTTCATTTCTTCGGTGATAATGCGGCTGAGCGGGCGGGTCACATCTCCGATGCTGAGTTTCAGCAGTTCCCGCTCCGGATATTCCGCATGATATTTCCGGATGCGCTTTGCCACTTCCGAAAACAGATAATTCTGTTCCAGTTCCAATGCATGATGATTGACCTTCATTTTTACACCTCAATTTCGCCGCTGAATATCAAAACTGCTTCGCCGGTCATGAAAACCGCATCCTCCGTATAGCGGATCACAAGGGCTCCGCCGTTCAGATGGACCGTGACATCCGTATCCGGATCGCAGAAACCGTTTTTCACAGCCGCAGCAACCGTTCCGCAAGCACCTGTACCGCAAGCCATTGTCTCGCCGCTGCCGCGTTCCCAGACGCGCATCCGCAGCGTTTTCCGGTTAATCACCTGCACAAATTCCGTATTGACCTGTTCCGGAAATGCCGGATGATGCTCAAATTCCGGCCCGATTGCCGCCAGATTCAGCGTCTCAGGATTTTCCCCGAATACCACACAGTGCGGATTGCCCATCGAAACACAGGTCACGGTGTATTCTGTTCCGGCGACGGTCAGCGGCTGCGCAATCATCTCATTGCCTGCAAACTGCACCGGAATGCGTGCAGGCTCAAAAATCGCCTTGCCCATATTCACCGCAGCGTGCGTCACAACACCGTTCTGCGTCGTGACTGTGACCGTGCGCAGACCGCTTTTTGTCTCAATCACGATCTCCTTTTTCGTGCAGATTCCGTTGTCATAGAGATATTTCGCAACGCAGCGAATAGCATTGCCGCACATATTGCCCTCGCTGCCGTCGAGATTGAACATCCGCATTCTCGCATCGGCAATTTCCGAGGATTCAATCAGCACAAGACCGTCACCGCCGATGCCGAAATGCCGGTCAGAAAGCTGAACTGCAAGCGATTCCGGCGCAGATACACGCTTTTCCATGCAGTTTACATAGATATAATCATTGCCGCAGCCGTGCATCTTCACAAACGGAATGCGGCGCTTTGCTGTTCTCAGATGGTTCATATTCATCAACTCCACATTAGAATCCCGGTAGCCGGTGTGCAGACAGTTCGCAACCGCTGCTGCGGTATCGGTGCAGGTGAGACACGGAATGCCCAGTTCGACTGCCTTTTTCCGGATTTTTGCGCCGTCGCGGGCAGCCATCCGTGCATTCGCATCCGTCGAGACAATGTAGCGGATTGTGCCGTTCTCCATCAGGCGGAAGGTTTCGGTATCGCCGTCATGCAGCTTCCGGAGGGTATGTACGGCAAGCCCCGCGCGCGTCAGCGCTGCCGCCGTACCGGATGTCGCGTACAGCACAAAGCCGAGTCTCGCGAATTTCCGCGCAATTTCAACAATATCCGGCTTATCTGCATCGCACACCGTCAGCAGAACACCGCTGCCGTTTCTGCCGGAATCTTCCAGCCGGTAGCCCGCCGCGCGCAGACCCTTATACAGCGCCTCTGTCAGCGTTTTGCCAATGCCGATGACTTCACCGGTCGATTTCATTTCCGGTCCGAGCTGCGATTCACCGCCGATTTTCTCGAACGAGAATACCGGTACTTTCACCGCGGTATACGGCGGCGTTTTGTAATAGCCTGTGCCGTATTCCATTGCGGCAAGCTTCTCACCCAGACATACCCGCATTGCGCAATCGCAGAGCGGCAGACCGGTCAGTTTGCTCATAAACGGAACGGTTCTCGAAGCGCGCGGGTTGACCTCAATCACGTACAGCGAATGCCCTTTGACAATATATTGCAGGTTAATGAGGCCGACCGCGTGCAGACCAAGACAGATTTTTTTCGTATCTGTGAGGATTTTCCTGCGCATATCATCATCAATATGCACCGGCGGGCAGATCGCGATGGAGTCGCCGGAATGCACACCCGTCCGTTCGATATGTTCCATGATGCCGGGGATGAGGATGTCCTTTCCGTCGCAGATCGCGTCCACCTCGATCTCTGTGCCGCGGATGTACTGATCAATCAGCACGGGATTGTCGATGCCGTCTGCGAGGATATTCTGCATGAACGCCGCCACGTCACCCGATTCAAACGCAATGTTCATGTTCTGACCGCCCAGCACATACGAGGGGCGAACCAGCACCGGCAGACCAAGTGTCTGAACCGCCTCCGCCGCTTCCTCCAGCGTATCGACTGTGCAGCCGCGCGGGCGGTCAATTTGCAGCGATTCCAGCAGCGCATCAAAGCGTTCTCTGTCCTCCGCAAGATCAATGCTGTCAGCAGATGCGCCCAGCAATCTGTAACCCGCTTCCTCAATCGTGCGCGCCAGCCGGATTGCAGTCTGTCCGCCGAACGCAGTCACCACCCCGACGGGTTGTTCCAGTGCCAGAATGGACAGCACATCTTCCGGTGTCAGCGGTTCAAAATAGAGACGGTCTGCGGTATCGAAATCGGTCGAAACAGTCTCAGGATTGTTGTTAATCAGCACAACCTCATAGCCCGCATTTTTGAGAACCTGCACACAATGTACCGCCGAATAATCAAACTCGATGCCCTGCCCGATGCGGATTGGACCGCTGCCCAGCACGACAACCGTTTTGTGCGGTCTGCCGGCGAGAAATGCCGCTGCTTCATCTGCTTCCTGCGCGGCATCCGGCTTGCAGACACCATAGAAATAGGGCGTTTCTGCTGCGAATTCGCCGGCACAGGTATCCACCATGCGATAATGCGGACGATACCGTTTTTCCGGCAGCGCCTTACCGGAAATCGCCGCAATTGTGTCATCCGGATAGCCAAACCGTTTCGCCGCGCGGTAAAGATCGTCAGTCAGCGGCGTGTTTTCGAGTGCTGTTTCACAGGTTACCAGCTTGCAGATTTTGTGCAGAAACCAGCGGTCAATGCGCGAAGCTTCTGCGATTTCGTCAACGCTGAAGCCGCGCCGCATTGCCTCCGCAGCCGCAAACAGCCGAACATCATCCGCATGAACGAGATGTTCCCGCAGTTCCGCATCCGGCAGACTGCGCAGCGCCCGCACAAGCAGCGCACTGTGTTTGACCTCCGCGCCGCGCAGCGCTTTCAGCAGCGCGGATTCAAAGGAATCGGAGATTGCCATGACCTCACCGGTTGCTTTCATCTGTGTGCCGAGTCGGTGCGATGCACTCGCAAATTTCTCAAACGGGAATTTCGGCATCTTGACGGCAACATAATCCAAAGAAGGCTCAAAGGCAGCGGTTGTTTTGCCGGTTACTTTGTTTGCAATTTCGTATAACCGATAGCCGATTGCAATTTTCGCAGCCACTTTTGCAATCGGATAACCGGTTGCTTTGGATGCAAGCGCCGAAGACCGCGAAACACGCGGATTGACCTCTATGACTGCATACTCGAACGAATCCGGGCTGAGCGCAAACTGACAGTTGCATCCGCCTTCGATTTTCAGTACCTCCGCGATTTTCAGTGCGGCAGTCCGGAGCATCTGATATTCTTTGTCTGCAAGTGTCACCGCCGGTGCAATGACAATGGAATCACCGGTATGAATGCCGACCGGATCAAAATTTTCCATCGAGCAAACGGTCAGTTTATTGCCGTCTGCATCGCGCACAATCTCAAATTCGATCTCCTTCCAGCCCGCAATACAGCGCTCCACAAGGATCTGATGAATCGGGGAAAGCCGCAGGCCGTTCTCCGCAATTTTCTCCAAATCGGACGGCATTTCTGCGATGCCGCCGCCGCTTCCGCCCAGCGTATAAGCAGGTCGGATGATCACCGGATAGCCAATTTCAGCCGCGATGTGCCGCGCTGTTTCCATGTCTTCCGCGATGCCGGAAGGGATGCACGGCTGCCCGATGGAATCCATCGTCTCCTTGAACAGCTTGCGGTCCTCTGCACGCGCAATGGTTTCGGGATTTGCACCCAGCAGCCGGATGCCGTTTGCAGCGAGAAAACCGCTTTCGGCAAGTTCCGCACACAGATTCAAACCCGTCTGCCCGCCGAGTCCGGAGAGAATGCTGTCCGGTTTTTCCTTCAGGCAGATGCGCTTGATCACATCTGATTTCAGCGGTTCCATGTAAATCTGGTCGGCAATCTGATTGTCCGTCATGATCGTTGCGGGATTGGAATTGACCAGAACAACCTCAATGCCTTCCTCTTTCAGGGCGCGGCAAGCCTGCGTTCCGGAATAGTCGAACTCAGCCGCCTGCCCAATGACAATCGGGCCGGAACCAATGACCAGTACCTTATGAATATCACGATTCAGCGGCATTTCTGCACCTCCATCATCTGCACAAACTCATCGAAAATGTACGCAGTATCCTGCGGACCGGCACACGCCTCCGGATGAAACTGCACGGAAACTGCCGGAAAATTCCGGTAGCGAAGTCCTTCGCAGGTGTTGTCGTTGAGGTTGATGTACAGCAGGTCAGCGGTTTCGCGGCAGTGCGCATCCCTGGGGTCATACTGCACCTGATAGCCGTGATTCTGCGTTGTGACCGCCATGCGTCTGGTTTCGAGATTCAGTACCGGCTGATTTGCGCCGCGGTGACCGAATTTAAGTTTTGCGGTCAAAATGCCGTTTGCAAGTGCAAGAAGCTGATGACCGAGGCAAATCGCCATGATCGGGATGTTCAGCGCGATGATCCGTTTCAGTTCCGCGATGATTTCCGGATTGTCTGCCGGATCACCCGCACCGTTCGAGAGCATGATGCCATCCGGATGCAGCGCCGCAATATCCTCACATTTTGTATACGCGGGCAGAACCGTCACACGGCAGCCGCGCTGCACCAGCGAACGTGCAATATTGGCTTTTGCGCCGAAATCCAGCAGCGCCACATGATATGCTGCATCGGAATCACCCAGTGTATATGCCGCCTGACAGGTTGTGTGTGCAACTGCATTGGTTACTCGATAGGCGCGTATTTTCGATAAATCCGCCTGTTCGGGTGTGTCGCAGATCATACCGTTCATTGTGCCGTGATCGCGCAGAACCCGCGTCAGTGTCCGCGTATCCACACCGCTGAGCATTGCAGTTTTCTGACTGGCAAGCCAGTCAGCGAGCCGTCCCTGACTGCGAAAATTGGAAGGCATATCGCAGATTTCCGACGCAATATACGCCGATAAATGCGGCTTCTTTGATTCAAAATCTTCGGGAATGACCCCGTAATTGCCGATCAGCGGGAAGGTCTGCACGACTGCCTGCCCGTAGTAGCTGGGATCTGTCAGGGTTTCAAGATACCCGTTCATGCCGGTTGCAAAAACGATCTCCGCGGTTACAGGATCCGGAAATCCATGCCGCATCCCGTGAAAAACCATGCCGTTTTCCAGCACAAGACAGCCCGGTTTTGTATCCATGTCCATCATTTCCTCACTCCAGATATTTACACGGCAAGCCGCACTGTATCGGGTACAATGCGGCGCCGCTCATTTCATTATACGCTGTAAAGCAGGTCTGCGTAGGTCGGGAAGGGCTGATATTCCTTCGCGGTCAGCGGTTCAAGCTGATCGGCAGCGGCACGCAGTTCGTTCATTGCCGGAATGACAATATCGCGGCAGTAATAGGACGGGTGTTCATTGTCGTAGAGGTTGATCAGCGTGCTTTCGAGTGCCTCTGTCCTGGCGGCAATCTCATCCGTCAGCGTGCTGATTCTGCGCAGGAGTTCGGTTTCTGCGATGCCCTGCACGCCCAGTTCCTTTTTCTTCATCGCATATTCCGCGAGCGCTTCGCCGTAGCGGAAGCCCGCCGGGATGATCTGGGTTCTTGCCATGTCGATCATCGTGTTTGCTTCAATCGCGATGAGCTTCGTGTAGTTTTCCAGCAGAATATCCTTGCGCGAGACCACCTCGCTGTGATTGTACACGCCGAATTTCTTGAACAGCGCGACGTTCTTATCCGTAGCAAATGCGTGCATTGCATCTGCTGTTGTGCGGAGATTCAGCAGACCGCGGCGTTCCGCTTCAGCAACCCATTCCTGCGAATAATTGTTGCCGTTGAAGATGATTCTGCCGTGCGTTTTCAGTGTATCGGCAAGAATCTTCTGCACCTCTGCGCTGACATCGGATGCCTGTTCCAGACGCTCCGCAAAGATGCTCAGTGCCTCTGCAAAGATCGTGTTCAGTGCGATGTTTGTATCTGCAATGGAGTTTTCCGAGCCAAGCATCCGGAACTCGAATTTGTTGCCGGTAAATGCCATCGGGGAGGTACGGTTGCGGTCAGAGGTATCCTTCTTGAAATCGGGGAGAACGTGAACGCCGGTTGCCAGAATCTCGCGGTGCTTCTGTTCATCTCTGCCCTCTGCGGCAGCCTCAAGCTGAAGCTGAAGGTCATCGCCCAGATACACCGAAACAATTGCGGGCGGTGCTTCATTTGCACCCAGACGGTGATCGTTTCCGGCGGATGCAACGGACATTCTCAGCAGGTCCTGATGTTCGTCCACGGCTGCAACAACCGCCGCGACCATCAGCAGGAAAAGCCGCTTGCGTTCCGGAGTTTTGCCCGGTGCAAAGAGGTTGATGCCGGTATCGGTGGAGAGCGACCAGTTATTGTGCTTGCCGCTGCCGTTCACGCCTGCAAAGGGCTTCTCGTGCAGCAGGCACATCAGCCCGTGGCGCTCCGCGACCTTCTTCATGATCTCCATTGTGAGCTGGTTGTGGTCGCAGGCGAGGTTCATGGTCGTGTAGACCGGAGCCAGCTCATGCTGTGCCGGCGCAACTTCATTATGCTCTGTTTTCGCGTAAATACCGAGCTTCCAGAGTTCCTCATTCAGCTCCTTCATGAACGCCTGCACACGCGGACGAATCACGCCGAAATAGTGATCTTCCATCTCCTGCCCCTTCGGAGCTTTTGCACCGAACAGCGTTCTGCCGGTGAAGATGATGTCCTTGCGCTGCTTTGCCATTTCACGGTCAATGAGGAAATATTCCTGCTCCGGTCCGACCGTTCCGCTGACGCGGTTCACATCCTGAAATCCCAGCAGATGCAGCACTTTGACTGCCTGTTCGCTGACGGCTTCCATCGAACGCAGAAGCGGTGTTTTCTTATCGAGCGCCTCGCCGCTGTAGGAATAGAATGCAGTCGGGATGCACAGGCTGTTCTCCTTGATAAACGCATAGGAAGTGGGGTCCCATGCGGTATAGCCGCGTGCTTCAAAGGTTGCGCGCAGACCGCCCGACGGGAACGACGATGCATCCGGTTCACCCTTGATGAGTTCCTTGCCGGAAAACTCCAGAATCGCGCCGCCGCTGCCGTCCGGAGAGAGGAAGCTGTCATGCTTCTCTGCGGTGATGCCGGTCATCGGCTGGAACCAGTGTGTATAATGGGTTGCACCGTGTTCCACAGCCCATTCGCGCATGGCACTTGCGACCACATCCGCTACGGTAGGGTCAATGTCCTTGCCGTTTGCAATGGTCTCATGCAGAGACTTGTAGACCGCCTTCGGCAGGCGCTCCTGCATCACGGCATCATTGAAAACAAGGCTTCCGAATACATCAGTCGGTTTCATAAAAATACATCCTTTCTGTATTTTGCATCTGCCTGCGGTGCTGCTGTGTGTGCAGCACAGCACCGCAATCGGGCAGATAAACAAAAAAACAGCAACGGCACTTCGGGAGCAATCCCGAAACAGCGCCGTTGCTGTTTTCTGTGTTACATCATAGCATATTTCCGGTCAATTGTCAAGAGCTTGACAAGATTTTCACAATGTTTGACGGTTTGCACACGAATCCTCACTGATTCTCGTAGGTTTTTAGGATATTTTCCGCAGCCTTCCGTTTGGAGATGCGCTGATCCATTGCCATACGCTCGATATATTTGTGTGCCTGTTCCTCTGTCATACCGAGATACTGGATGAGCGCATATTTGGCACGGTTGACAATGCGCAGGTCGATCAGCTTGATTTGCAGCCGCTGATTCTCCTGTGAGACCGTCTGCAATCTGGCGTAGGCAGAGGCGGCATCGTAGAGTGCCTGATGAAATGAGGTGTGCGGAAACGGTCTGCCGAGGACAAAAATACCGGCAGGTTCAAGCGATTGCCGTATCTCCGGCTCCTGCTCATTCTTCACGACGGCAATCACGGATGCCGTTGTATTTTCCGCGAGATCACTAGCGAGTTCTGTGCCGCATTCATCCGAAAGCGGGATGTTGATGAGGACGACCGCACAGCGATTGCCCATCATTTTTTGGCGTGCTTCCGTACAGGAGACCGCACTGCCGCTTACGGTGAAATCACCGTCGGGCAGATTCTCCCGCACATAGCGGTGAAAATTTTCATTGGAGGAAATGATGAAAACCTCTTTCTGCTCAAAGCGCGTCAGCATGGTTCTGATCACTCCGTATAGGCTGCAAACAGATGTGCAGGCATGGATTGCTGCATAAAGGCACTCTCTTTCATGATCCTGCGGGCTTCTGCGAGATCAGCAGGCAGCGCCGGAAAGCGGTTTGCCGTTTCCGCCGGTGCATCCAGCAGATTTTCGTCGCAGGAAGGCGGCGGTGTCAGCCCGCGGAGAATGCCGTCCAGACCGGCGCGCATGACCAGTGCAAACGCAAGATACGGATTGGCAGAGGCATCCGGTGAACGCAGCTCCATGCGCTGATGCGAGGCATCTGCTGCGGGAATGCGGATGAGTTGGGAACGGTTGCTCGGAGACCACGAAACGCGGCTGGGGGCTTTGTCCTTGCCAAGACGGGCATAGGAGCTTTCCAGCGGATTCAGAACAGCCGTCATCTCCGGCGTATGCGTCAGCACGCCCGCCATAAACGACTGAAACAGCGATTCATTTGCAGCAGCACGGACATCTGCATGGGTGATCGAGCAGTTGATGTGGAATCCGTTTCCGGCTTCTCCGGCAATCGGCTTCGGTGCAAACGATGCCCACAGACCGTTGCGCGCAGCGACTGTGCTGACGACCTGCTTGAAGGTCACAACATGGTCAGCGGCACTGAGTGCATTGCTGTAACGGAAGTCGATCTCATTTTGTCCCGGACCCTGCTCATGGTGCGAACGCTCCGGCTGAATGCCCATCATCTCCAGCGTCTGGCAGATCTCTCTGCGGACATTTTCGCCGCAGTCTGCCGGTGCGATGTCAAAATAGCCGGCACGGTCAAGCGGAATATCGGTTGGATTTCCGTTCTCATCGAGCTTGAACAGATAAAATTCGCACTCTGCACCCACATCACAGCGCAGACCTTTTTCCGCGAGAAGCTGCTCGGTATCTGCCAGAAAACGGCGGCAGTCTGCCGAAAACGGCGTTCCGTCCGGATTGCGGATCTCGCAGAAAAACCGTGCCACACCTCCTCTGGAAGGACGCCACGGCAGCAGCACCATCGTTTCCGGATCAGGAAACAGAAACAGATCAGACTGCGAAGGATCGCGGAATCCCGCAATCGACGACGCATCAAAAGCAATGCCCTGTTCAAAGGCGCGCTCAATCTCCGATGCCTGCACCGAAATATTTTTCTGCACGCCGAATACATCACAAAATGCAAGGCGCACAAATTTAATATCACTGCTTTCGATCAGCTCCGCGGCTTCACGCTGCGAAACACTCAGCATAGGATCACATCCTTTTCTCAAGTCTCACGGGGAGAGTTTCTTTTTTATCATACCACATACATCTGCCGCTTGTCAACCGTGAATTTTCCGTTCAAACCGGTCTTTGGATTCATCCTGTTCGATTGCAGTCGGGTAATCGCCGGTGAAGCAGGCGGTACAGATTCCCTCTGAACTGCTGAGCTGCGGCAGGGAGGTGACCGGCAGAAATCCGAGGGTATCCGCGCCGATGATTTCCGCAATCTCCTGCACGGTATGGCGGCAGGCAATCAGGTTTTCCTCTGAATCAATGTCCGTGCCGTAATAGCAGGGATGCAGAAACGGCGGCGCAGAGATGCGCATATTGATTTCCTTTGCACCGGCATTGCGCAGCAGATTTACAATGCGGCGGCTGGTTGTGCCGCGCACAATGGAGTCGTCGATCAGCACAATGCGCTTGCCTGCAACGGTCTCGCGGATCGGGCTTAATTTGAGCTGCACACCGCTGTCCCGCGCAGACTGCGACGGTGCAATGAATGTGCGCCCGATATACTTGTTTTTGATCAGCCCGATGCCGTAAGGGATGCCGGATTCTTCAGCAAATCCGAGTGCCGCATCGAGACCGGAATCCGGTACGCCGATCACGACATCCGCATCTGCCGGATGCGCCTGTGCCAGCAATGCACCTGCCTTTTTCCGTGCGGCATGAACGGAAACGCCGTCCAGAACCGAATCAGGGCGGGCAAAATAGATATACTCAAAAATGCAGGTGCGCTTCGGTGCAGAAGCCGCGTATCTGCGGTCAGACTGCATCATACCGTCCGGCGTAATGACAATCATTTCGCCGGCTTCCACATCGCGCAGAAAGTCCGCCCCTACTGCCGTCAGCGCGCAGCTTTCGGAGGCAAGCACAAATCCGCCGCGGGGCAGTTTCCCGATGCACAAAGGACGGAATCCGTGCGGGTCGCGTACTGCAATCAGCTTTTGTGCGGACATCAGAATCAACGAAAACGCGCCCTCAAGCTGCGGTACTGCAAGCCGGACGGCGTCCTCAATGGAATCGGTTTGCAGGCGTGCCTGCGTGATGAGATATGCGATGATTTCGGTATCGCTTGTGGTGTGGAAGATTGCACCGCGCTGTTCCAGAACGCTGCGCAGTCTGCCGGCATTGCTGAGATTGCCGTTATGCACCAGCGCCATTTTGCCCTTCTGGTGATTAACCTCCATCGGCTGACAGTTGCGGCGCTGATTGCCGCCGGTCGTGCCGTAGCGTGTATGCCCGACTGCAATCGTGCCGTGCGGGAATGCGCCAAGCACCTGCGGCGTGAAAACGTGATCAACCAGACCAAGATCTTTGTGCGTATGGAAAACGCCGTCGTCATTGACCGAAATGCCTGCGCCCTCCTGCCCGCGGTGCTGGAGGGCGAACAATCCGCAGTACGTGAGATGCGCCAGGTTTTCCGGCTGCATCGTCATGATGCCGAACACACCGCACTCCTCATGCAGCTTGTCCTCGTTTCGGAACGGCACATCGCTGCCGGAGAACTTCAGCATATTGGCAGCGGGCACTGTCCGCCCGCATTCCCCATGCAGATTTCCCATGTCTCACACCTCCATTGCCGCTTCCACCAGTCCCGCAAACAGCGGATGCGGCTTGTTCGGGCGGCTTTTGAATTCCGGATGATACTGCACGCCCACGTAGAAGGGCAGATCTGTCAGTTCGACCGTTTCCACAAGATTGCCGTCCGGTGAAGTGCCGCTGATGCAGAGCCCCGCATTCGTCAGCACATCGCGGTAAGCATTGTTGAATTCGTAGCGGTGACGGTGACGCTCTGCGATATGCGGCTGCGCATAACAACGCATCATCGTGGTTTCCGGCGCAATCACACAGGGATAGCTGCCCAGCCGCAGCGTGCCGCCCTTGTCAATGCTGTCGGACTGTCCGTCCATGAAATCAATGACCTTGCGGGCGGATTCCGGTGCAAATTCCCCTGAATGCGCATCGGGCATACCGGCTTTGTGCCGCGCATATTCGATCACCGCGATCTGCATTCCGAGGCAGATTCCGAGGAAGGGTCTGCGGGTTTCGCGTGCATATTCCGCAGCTGCGATCATGCCCTCAATGCCGCGCTCCCCGAAGCCACCGGGAATCAGAATTCCTTCTGCATGACCGAGGATGCTGTCCGCATTATCGCGCGTAATCTGTTCGGAGTCGATCCAGTCAATCTGCACATCCGCACCAAGCTGATAGCCCGCGTGATGCAGCGCCTCTGCCACCGACAAATACGCATCATGAAGCTGCACGTATTTGCCGACCAGCGCGATTGTGACCTTTGTGCGCGGCGACCGGATGCGCTGACAGAGTGCCTCCCATTCCGTGAGATCGGGCGGCGGTGTCTGCAAATTCAGTTCGCGGCAGACAATCTCCGAAAGATGCGCCTTTTCGAGCATCAGCGGGGCTTCATAGAGGCTGTCCAGCGTGAGATTTTCAATGACGCAATCGGGTTTGACATTGCAGAAATTCGAAATTTTGCTGAAAATACTGCGGTCAGTGATCGGCTCATCCGAGCGCAGGACAATGATGTCCGGCGAGATGCCGACACCCTGCAATTCCTTCACGGAATGCTGTGTCGGCTTGGATTTATGCTCGCCCGATGCCCGCAGATACGGTACAAGCGTCACATGGATATAGAGCGTATTTTCGCGCCCGACTTCGTGTCCAAGCTGCCGGATTGCTTCGAGAAACGGCTGACTTTCAATATCGCCGGTTGTGCCGCCGATTTCCGTGATGACCACATCCGCATTGCCCTTTTCCCCGACGCTGTAGATAAAATGCTTGATCTCATCGGTAATATGCGGGATGATCTGCACGGTTCTGCCGAGATATTCGCCGCGGCGCTCCTTTTGCAGCACATTCGCATAGACCTTGCCGGTTGTGAGATTGGAAAAACGGTTCAGATCCTCGTCAATGAAGCGTTCATAATGTCCCAGATCGAGGTCGGTTTCCGCGCCGTCCTCCGTGACATAGACCTCTCCGTGCTGATAGGGACTCATCGTGCCGGGATCAACATTGATATAGGGATCGAGTTTCTGCGCCGCAACCTTGAGTCCGCGGCTTTTCAGCAGTCTGCCGAGTGATGCCGCCGTGATGCCCTTGCCGAGTCCGGAGACGACACCGCCGGTCACAAAAATATACTTTGTCATGAAACCTCCCGCTCAGTTTGCAACATACATCTGCTTGTAGGGATTGCCGCTGTCCGGTGTGACAAGCGTGAACTGCGCATTCAGAATTTCATCGGGATCGCCGCCGAAATGCGCGCAGTATTCCTCCACGTAGCACCGGATCTCCGCAAGATCCTCCTGCGATGCCGCACGGTGATGCACCTGATGCGGGAAGTGGATGCCTGCGCAGTCTGAGCGCAGAAACAGCTTGCCGCCGTGCATACCGGTACACGGAAAATTGCTGACAATCGGTTTCTCACCGCCGGAAAGCCCCAGCACGATGATGATGCCGCCCGCCTGATATTCACCGAGGAAGCTGCCGGTTCTTCCGCCGATCACCATGACCGGAATCTTATCCTGATAAGCTTTCATGTGAATGCCCGCACGGTAGCCTGCATTGCCCTGCACAAAGATTTTGCCGCCGCGCATTGCGTAGCCTGCCGCATCTCCGATATTGCCGTGAACGATGATTTCACCGGCGTTCATCGTGTCTCCGACAGCATCCTGTGCATTGCCGAAGGTCTCGATGACCGTGCCGTTGAGATATGCACCGAGGGCATTGCCCGCGATGCCGCGGATGCTGACATATTTGCCCGATGTGCCTGCCGCGAGAAAGCGCTGCCCGATGCAGCCCGTCAGGGCAATTTCGCTGTCTGCGCCCTGCCGCATCTGTTCATTGACCTCAGAAAAGCTCATTGCCGATACATTCAGTTCCATTCAGACCGCTCCTTTCAGCACTTTGCCGCGATAGGCGCTGCCCATTGCCGCAAGCTGCGGTTCAATTTTCAGCCGCTCAAAATTGACCGTAGAAAGCGGCGTCTGATTCCGGATCAGCGCGGTGTAGATGCCCGTGCGGTGCGTTTTGCCGATGAGCATAAAGCCGGTGAGTCTGCCGTCCTTGACAAAGAGCCGCTTGATGTGTGTTTCGTCAGATTCTTCGTACATTTCGCAGCCTTCCGGCTGAGAGCCTGCGGTATGACAGTGCAGCCCGAAAAAGCCGATGCTGTTCATCGGGATGGCGTTGTCAAACAGCGCCGTGCCGCCCGCCATATTCACACCGGCGGTATGCCCCTGCATATACGCATTCGGCATCAGCGCCATAACCTTGATCGTATCCGACGAAATATCGTGATACTGCGTGCAGTCGCCGGCGGCATAGACCGCCTCCAGACTTGTCCGGCAGGCATCATCCACGAGAACGCCGCGTTCGACAGCGCCGCCTGCTGCCTTGATGATTGCGGTATTCGCCCGCACACCGACCGCCAGCACCAGCACATCAAAATCAACGGCTGCACCGTTCTGCATGACGGCTTTGTTCCCCTGAAATTCCTTCGCGCTTGTGCCGAGGAGGAAGGAGATGCCGTTGGCTTCGAGATGCTTCTGCATCATCGCGGCGCATTTGTCATCGAGAATTGACGACAGCACACGCGGCGCGAGGTCGCAGACCGTGATATTTTTCACGCGCCCGTGCAGACCCTCTGCGCATTTCAGACCGATCAGTCCCGCGCCGATGATGAGGACACGGCTCTCCGGCGTGACCGCCTTTTCGAGTGCGAGCGTATCGTCAATGGTCATGAAGCTGAACTTGTTTTCCACGGTATCAAGCCCCTGCATCGGCGGTACGAACGGCGCAGAACCCGTGCAGCAGCAGAGTTCGTCATAGGGGTAGACATCGCCGTTATCGAGGACGATTTCCTTTGCATCTGCGTGAATTTCGACAGCCGATCTGCCGTACAGCACATCTGCGTGATGCTCCGCATAGAAGGATTCGCCGCGGTAATGCATCCGCTGCAAATCGGTTTTCTGTTCAAGGTAATAGGAGATCAGCGGGCGGCAGTAGACCGGATACTGTTCCGCGGAAATGACCGTGATGCTGCCGTCCGCATCCACGGCGCGGATGCCCTCGATACATCCGGCAGCCGCCACACCGTTGCCGATGATGACATAACGCTTCATTTTTCACATCCTCCAAAGACAAAGTACAGGCAGACGGCTGCTATCACGGATGCCGGCCCGTTGCCGATGATGACATAACGCTTCATTTTTTACATCCTCCAAAGACAAAGTACAGGCAGACGGCTGCTATCATGGATGCCGGCACTGCCGGCTCACTTTGCAGCCCTGCGCTGTCAATCGGGTGCAGACACTGTCTGCCTTTCCTCGTATACAATCGCGCCGTTGGGACATCCCTTGACACAGGCAGGCGTACCGCAGGAATTCTTCATGCACAGTTCGCATTTCTGCGCCACGCCGCTTCCGTCCTCAATCACCGCGCCGTAGGGACATACCAGCACACAGGTCAGGCAGCCGACGCATTTGCTGTGGTCGATCTCAATGACGCCGTTCTGCACGGAGAGTGCGCCCGCAATGCAGCTTTTCACGCAGACCGGATCGGTGCAGTGCCGGCACGAGACCGCATAGGTAATGCCGTTTTCATCAGTTTCCACCTGAATGCGCGGATAAATCGTTTTCCCGCGCAGCGCCTTCACCATATCCGTCATACCGGAATTCGCAAACGCGCAGTTATATTCGCAGAGATGGCATCCCAGACACCATTCTTCTTTCACATAAATTCGTTTCATTTTCTTACCCCCGGCTTATTCGCCCGCATGAGAAATACCGAGAATTTCCAGCTCTTTTTCGGTCAGCCCGACGCCGCGCAGCATCAGACGGTTTCCGCGGAGCGCTTCAATCGAATTGATGCCCATGCCGCCCATCAGCTCCTTGATTTCATGCCGCCATGCGTCCATGAGGTTGATGAGCCGCTGCGAACCGAGATCCGGGTTCAGGCGCTTGACCAGATCCGGACGCTGTGTCGCGATGCCCCAGTTGCACTTGCCGGTATGGCAGCTTCTGCACAGGTGACAGCCCATTGCAAGGCAGGCAGCGGTTGCGATGTAGCAGGCATCTGCACCGAGCGCAATCGCCTTGACGACATCCGCCGCCGAACGCACCGAACCGCCGCAGACAATCGAGACATTGTTGCGGATGCCCTCATCGCGCAGACGCTTATCAACTGCCGCGAGTGCCAGCTCAATCGGGATGCCCACATTGTCGCGGATGCGGGTCGGTGCTGCGCCCGTGCCGCCGCGGAAGCCGTCAATGGCAATAATATCCGCGCCGCTGCGTGCAATACCGCTTGCGATTGCCGCGATATTATGGACAGCCGCCACCTTGACAATCACCGGCAGACGGTATTCGGTTGCTTCCTTCAGCGAGTAGACAAGCTGCCGCAGATCCTCAATCGAGTAAATATCGTGATGCGGTGCAGGCGAAATGGCATCGCTGCCCTCCGGAATCATGCGCGTTTTCGAGACATCTCCGACCGCCTTTGTGCCGGGCAGATGACCGCCGATGCCGGGTTTTGCGCCCTGTCCCATTTTGATCTCGATGGCAGCGCCGGCTTCGAGATAATCCTTGTGAACGCCGAATCTGCCGGATGCCACCTGCACAATCGTATTCTTGCCGTACTGATAGAAGTCCTCGTGCAGACCGCCCTCACCGGTATTATAATAGATGCCGAGTGCCGTCGCCGCCCGCGCAAGGCTTGCGTGTGCATTGTAGCTGATCGAGCCGTAGCTCATCGCAGAGAACATCACCGGCATACTGAGCGTAAGCTGCGGAGCAAGCTTTGTATTGAGTGAGCCGTCTTCGTTCCGCGTGATGCGGTCAGGCTTCTTGCCGAGGAACACGCGCGTTTCCATCGGCTCACGCAGCGGGTCAATCGGCGGATTCGTCACCTGCGAGGCGTTGATGAGGATTTTATCCCAGTAGACAGGCAGCGGATTCGGATTGCCCATAGAAGAAAGCAGCACGCCGCCGGTCTCCGCCTGCCGGTAGATTTCCTTGATCGTCTGATCGGAGTAGTTTGCATTTTCGCGCAGACGGCAGTCGCTCTTGACAATTTTCAGCGCTCTGGTCGGGCAGAGTGTCACGCAGCGCTGACAGTTGACACATTTGGATTCATCGGAAAGCATGACGCTGCCGTCCGCATCAAACCAGTGAACTTCGTTTGCGCACTGCCGTTCGCAGACACGACAGCGGATGCACCGGCTGTCATTGCGCACCACTTCAAATTCCGGATAAAAATTCAAAATGCTCCCTCCTTTACCCGCACGATGACCGGTTCTCCGCCGGCGGGCGACCAGATATTCTGAATATCCGGTGCCATCACGCGGATTGCGGCTTCCTCACTTGCGATATAGACCATATCATTCTGCTCACCGATGACCATAGAACGCAGTTTCAGACGGTCATTGAGTGCCATCAGACCGCCCTCAAAGCCGAGAATAATGGAGAACGGGCCGGTCACAAGCAGACTCGGAAACACATTCCGCAGATAGGTATACATTTGTTTTTCGGCATCGGGCTTTGCATCAATCGTAGACCAGAACGGTGCTGCGATGACTGCCGCCGTTTCCTCCAGTGTCAGCCCCTGCCGCCGCAGCAGATAGTCTGCGATGTAGGTGATGACCTCGGTATCGGTTTGCAGGGTACATTTGTAGCCGTACATTTCGATGAAGCGGCGGTTTGCATCATAAGAGGAAATTTCGCCGTTGTGAACAATGGAATAATCCAGCATACAGAAGGGATGCGCGCCGCCCCACCAGCCAGGGGTGTTGGTCGGATAGCGTCCGTGGGCAGTCCAGCAATAGGCTTCGTATTCCTCCAGCCGGTAGTATCTGCCGACATCCTCCGGAAATCCGACTGCCTTGAAAGCGCCCATATTCTTGCCGCAGGAGAAAACATAGCTGCCGTCAAGCTGCGCATTGATGCGGTTGACAATCCGCACGACGAGTTCCTTTTCGTCGATCTGCAAATGCCGCAGCACAGACTGCATCGGGGAAACGAATACGCGCCGGATAATCGGTTCATCGGTAATCTGCGGAATCTTCCGCACCTTGATGTGTTCATCCTGCACAATCTCGAAATACTCCTTCAGCAGCGTCATGCATTCGCTCTGACACTGCCGGTCATTGAAGAAGATGTGCAGCGCATAGAAATCGCGGTATTCGGGGTAGATGCCGTAAGCCGCAAAGCCGCCGCCCAGACCGTTGGAGCGGTCGTGCATCGGCACCATGCTTTCGATGATGCTTTCGCCGTTCATGCGTCTGCCGTCGCGGGAAATCATCGCAGAGACCGCACATCCGGACGGGATGCGCACCTGACCTTCCAGTGGGATCATCTCAAATTCCTCCTTGCATGGAAAAAGGCGTCCATCCGCAGACACGACTCCCGTGTCTCCGAATGAACGCCTTTGTTCATTTCATTGTCGATATTATAGCACATTGTGAAAGATTTGTCAATATCGGGCGAACAGTTTTCCGTACCGGAAACACAAATTCGGAGGAATTGCCGGATTTTGCACTTCACAGCGCAAAATATTTATCGTTCCGATCAAATATCAGCGATGCAGCACAGGAATCATGATATGCTGAGCGGCAAAAGAATCCGGAACGTGCTGCCTTTGTCCGGTTCAGAGCAGACTTCACATTTGCCGTTATGCATCGTGACTGTCTGCTTCACGATTGCAAGTCCCAGACCGGAAACACCCTTGCCGCGCCGCTGGCGGTTGGTATAGTATTTCTCCCAGATGCGTTTGATGTCGTTCGGTGCAATGCCGCTGCCGTGATCGGAAATCTCAACAGCCGCAGTCTGTCCGTCGGATTTGAGCGTTACGCCGATCCATTTGTCCGCACCGGCATGGCGCACGGCGTTGTCAAGCAGATTATAGACGGCTCTTTGCAGTCTGGACGCATTGCCGCTGATCTGAATGTCCGCTGCAATGCTGCGTTCAAAGGTGAAACCGTCTTTCACATAGAGATTTTCAAAACTGTCTGTAACAAAGGCAACGATCTGGCTGAGATCAACCGATTCCGCGACTGGTTCCTTTTCGGTCATCTGCAATTCGGAGTATTCCAGAATCTCATTGACGAGTGCAGTCAGCCGGTCAGATTCTTCCACAATCACTGCCACATCTGCCGCACATTGCTGTTCGTCTTCGCGGGAAATATCGCGTATCATCTCCGCATATCCCTTGATCATTGTCAGCGGTGTGCGCAGATCATGGGATACATTGGCAAGAAATTCATTCTGAAACTCTCTGTTTTGTTTCAGTTTTTCGTTGGTTCTGTCCAGCGTACTGTTCAGATCGTCCAGTTCTGAGCAGAAGCCCTTGACGTACTGTGTATCCTGCTGATGTTCGCCGAGCTTATGTGCCTTTTCATTCAGTTGTGCAATCGGTTTTGCAAAGCTGCGGGACAGGAACCATGCCAGAACAAAGCCGACAGCAACAGAAAGCATCGTCACCCAGAGCAGCTGTGTCCGGATGATGCGGGCAGCGGAACCGACTGCGCCCAGCGCTGCACCGAGATACAGCACGGCATCTTCGCCGCTGAATGTGACAGATCTGCCATACACGTACAGATCATCTGTGCGCAGTTCAGCCGTTCCGTTTTCCGATTGCCGGAGCAACTGTAAGAATTCGCTGTAGTTTTCCGGCAGTTCTCTGTAATGTACGTGATCGCCTCTGATTCCCTTTGCGCCGCGTTCATCCCGTTCGTCAGGCTTTCCCTGGAGTTTCCGGAATTCGTCGGAGCTGTAGAGCAGATTGCCTTCCGTATCGGTCACGTAGACAACGATGGAATTTTCTCTGGAGATCTCATCAATATCATCTGCGATCTGACTGCTGCCGAATTGCGATACGATACTGTCTGCTGCGGAAACTGTATTCCGGATGATCATGCCGTCATAGAACCGCTGCAAAAAGACGGTTTGCAGCAGCCAGAGTACGGTGAAGATCACCGCCGTAAAAAACATGAAATAACAGAGGAGCTTCTTTTGAAATGTGAAGGCATTACGTTTCAAATTTATATCCCACCCCCCGGACTGTTTTGATACTGTCGCGGTATGCGCCGAGTTTGTTCCGCAGCAGCTTGATCTGCCAGTCTACGGTACGGTCAACGATTGAATCGTCATATCCCCAGACCGCGTTCAGTATCTGCTCGCGTGACAGCACGATGCCCTGATTTTCCGCAAGATATTTCAGCAGCGCGTATTCTTTGGCAGTCAGTTCGGTTTTTTCTCCGTCTACTGTGACTGTCATGCCGGGTATGTCAATGACAATGCCGCCGGCTGTGAGGATCTCTTCTTTCTTTTCTTCCGTCTTTGGTGTACTGCGTTTGAGTGCGACCTTGATGCGTGCAATCAGCTCCATCGGGGAAAACGGCTTTGTGACGTAATCATCGACACCGACCTCAAAGCCGTGCAGTTTGCCAAATTCCGTGCCGCGAGCAGAAAGCATGATGACCGGTGTTTCCGTAAACTCGCGTATCTTTTTACAGGCGGTAAAGCCGTCCGTATCGGGCATCATAACATCCAGAATGATGACATCGAAGCTGTCATTCCGGCAGGCTTCAATTGCCTGTCTGCCGTCGGATACACCCGTTACTTCATAGCCCTCGCGTTCTGCATAGCGACGGATCAGCGTGACAATATTCGGTTCGTCGTCTGCAATCAGAATCTTAGCCATAGCGTACCTCCGCATCGGTTATTTACGATTATTATACACGAAAAACGCTCCGTTGTAAAGTGCAATGGAGCGTTTGACTGTGATTCAGACATAGCCGGTCTCTTTATCAGGATGATTCGCCGGAAGCCGTTTTTCATGCAGCATCACAATCGCTGCTGCTGCCGCCGCTGCAAATCCCGCAATCCAATAAACGAGAATCAGCCTGTTCGTCGTACCGTAAATCTCAAGGACACCTTTGAAGACAGAGCCGGTTGTCCATGTAAAAACAGCAGCATTCCAGAGCCATATTGCCCATTTTCCCGGAGTGTAAGACTTCCGGAGAAACACTGCACCCGGAATAGCACCGAGCATCAGCGGGAACGCAAATGCATAGATCATCCAGTATGAATACACCTCATGGCTGAAGCGTTCATACACAGCACCGAAAAGCGCAAACCCGGCAGATGCGCCCAGATGCAGAAGAAGCTGCCGGAGCATTCTTTTATCCGATATACACAATGTCGCTCACGCTCCTCTCTTTGATTCGTCCGCCCGTTGTCGGCTGGTTGACGACCTGCCCGTTATAATACATGGTGGATGAGCCGCCGCCATCGAGATTATATGCCGTTTCTGCACCGAGCTTCTGCATGAATTCAGCCAGTTCATAGAGAGAAAGTCCTTCGCTTTCGGACGTTCTGCCGTCTGATACAACAAAAATATAGTGGTTTTCACTGATCTGCCCGATTGCAGTACGGGGGTTGCTGGCTTTTGCCTTGCCGACCTCCTGTTCGGGCGTAATCAGGATCTGACCGTTCTCCAAGAGTCCCGGTCCGAAGCTGAATGCCTGCCAGACACCCTGTGCAGCCAGTTCCTCAGCCGAGTATTCACCGGGAGATTCTATGCGCATTGTTCCGTCAGCATCAATGCAAAGCACGTCATTTTCGCCGCCGGAATCGCGGTATACGATGCCGTTCCGGATCACACAGCCGCGCTCCTGCGAACCGTAGTTATCGCCGTTTATGGCGAGAATCGCATTGTGCGCGGCTGCAATCTGCGATGTCTTTGCCGTTACATTCCTGCCGTAGGTATCATCGGCAAATGCGGTTTTGATCGTTTCCGCAGAATCCGCAATCACATCCGCAACATAGATATGCGTGCTGTATTCCTCATACTCCGTCAATGTGATCTGCGGCAATGCACTTTCATCTTCCTGCGTATCGGCAGCAGGATTCACTGTTTCCGAAGCTGTATCTTCCGCATATCCGGCATTCATCTGTTCAGAATACTGCACCGGTTCCGTTTCTGCCGGGATGCCGGCAGCGGCGGTTTTCGCGGCAGAATCTGCCTCTGAAAACATGGACGTATTGCTTTGTACTGCATCCGTCAGGTAACGTTTTTGCAGAACAAAGGTATCGAGTGAAATATACGCTGTGAACGCCGCGAGCGCCGCTCCGTATATCAGCGGGAATGCCTTGCTTTTCATATTTCTCCGCACCGCCTTTCCGTTTTGCTCTCATCAAAGCACACCGCCGTTTCCGGAGAAGGGGATTGTGCTGCTCTCCTGACTTTCGTTCATATTGCCGCGGCCGCTTCCTTGTTTTCCGCCGCGCATCCCGCCCTGCATCTCATTGGTTTCACCGTTCATGCTGCCGCGCATACCGCCCATCCCGCCGCGCATCCCGCCGCCCATCATGCTCTGCGGAATTTCGGAGACTTCCTGCCCGTTGATGATGATTGTTCCGCCGTTGAATTCGGCTTTTGCATCATAATCAAACGAGGACATCTGCGCGGTAATATTGATCGTTCCGCCATTGACATAGATGGAACCGTTGGAGTCGATTGCGTCCGTATCACCCTGACCGACTGCAACATTGAGATTGCCGCCGTTGATCTCGATTGCGGTTTCATAAGCGTTTGCCGATGCAGCGGCATTGATGCCGTCATCGCTTGCGCTGATGCTGATATTGCCGTCATTGATCAGCACATAGGTCGCTTCCAGACCTTCCGGAGCGGTAATATCCATTGAACCGCCGTCGATTTGCAGGAGCGCACAAGCCTGCATACCGTCGCTGCCTCCGGTAATCGTATAGGTTCCGCCGAGAATTGTGATCGTTCCTTCGGCTTCGTCATTTTCGCAGTGGAGACCGTCCTTGTCGGTCCTGATATTGAATGTGCCGTCATATACGGAGATGCTGTCATTTGCTTCAAAGCTGTCAAGTGCGGTTGTGACATTGTAGGTGCCGCCGGTGATCTTCAGATCATCCTTGCAGGTGACGCCGTTTCCGTAATTGGAAGTGATATTCAGCGTGCCTGTTCCGTTCAGAACCAGATCTTCTTTCGAGAAAATGACGGCATCGGTGTTCGTATCGCCGTCCGCCCGGAACTGACCGCTGACGGTCAGGATGTTTTCACTGTTTGTCGCCGTGACGAACACCTTGTCCGCGGAGATCACATAAATTGCAGGAAAATCGTCATTTGTGATGCTGACGCCGTCCAGCACAAGCTGAATCTTAGCGGCATCGTCTGCGTTGATGCGAATTGTGCAGTTCACCGCAGAGCCGCTGATGACATAGACACCTTCCTCTGTGATGTCGATAGTTTTGCCGTCGGTTACTGTGATACTCTGTGCAGCGCTCAGATCGGCTGTCTGTGCAAGATCACGCATGGTGAACAGCTCGCTGTCCTGCTCTGCGGATTCTGCTTTCTGAGAAAGCTCCATCACTTCAACAGTGTCATGGTCTTCCTGATTTGCAGATGCAGCTTCCGTGCTTTTCGCAGATTCCTCTGTTTTCACGGAATCGCTGTTTGTGACAGTGCTTTTTTCGGCTGTGGTTCCGGCATTTTGATTCATTCCGCAGCCCGTCAGCGTCATTGTGAGAATTGCAGCCAGTACGGCAGTCATCATATACATCTTTTTCATCATGATTCATCCTTTCATATCGGGGGTGGAGGTTCGGTTTGTTTCTATGGCTTTATTATACTGAACCAATATGGAAGGGGCATGAGATCAATGTGGAATCACGGACGGTGAATTGTGGAATTTTGTAGGAATTGGCGTCAGAGTTATGAAAGCAACCGGTATTGTGAGAAGAATCGCACGGAACGTAAATACAGAGAACCGCCGCCCGATTGGTCGTCAGGCGGCGGTTTGCTTGGCATATCCGGCTGGAATAGGCTTTCAGAATCTCAGTAATCACATAGGTCTTATTCATTGCTCATTGCACCGCAAGTCCTTCTTCTGATGATGGATGCTGTTTCCGGCTTCAGTGCCGGACTCCGTTTCAGCCCTCTGATCTGATCGAAATATCGCCGGAGGTTGTGTCGATATTGATCTGATTTGAGCCGCTGCCGGCAATGTAGGTATTGCCGTCTTTTTTCAGCATAATATCGGAATCAAATTTGCCCGATGTCATGTCAACAATCGCCTTGAAATCCGCATTTTCCGGCACATAGAGCGCAACATCGCCGGAAGTCTTGCTGATCTTCACAGATGCAGGCAGCGTATTCAGATGCAGCACCGAAGAACCGCTCGTGCAGTTGACAGTCACCGCATCGCCCTGCTGCATCCGCAGCTCCGAATCGCCGGAGGTCGAGCGCAGCTTGAGCTGACCGACCGTTTCCGCCGTGACCGTGATCTTGCCGGAGGTGGTTTCGGCAAGCAGCGAATCCGCCTTGCCCTTCTGCTCCACGGTGATGTCACCGGAGGTGGTACCGAGCGCGAATTTGCCGGCAGAGCAGCCGAGGAGCTGCAAGCTGCCCGAGGTGAGATCCGCCGAAATGCTCTCCGCAGCAATATCCGTGAATTGGGTATCGGCGGAGGTACAGTCGCAGTCCAGCTCATTCAGCTCCATGCCTTCCGGCAGCAGAATCTCCAGATTCTTCTTTGCGGTTTTCAGATTGAAATTGACGCCGGGCTTGCAGAAGCGGATGTGCAGGGTTGAGCCGTCCAGCCATGTTTGCAGCTTTTCACGATCCTTCAGCTCCGCATTGCAGTTCTCTCTGACGGTGATCTCAGACTGTGCGTGGTGGGAAACGGTCACGCTGCCGGATGTCCAGTCGATGTCCAGATCTTTGACCGTGGCTTCGGTGGAAAAATCGCCCGGGGTGTACTTGTCAGCGTGATTGAAAACGCCCATGCTGACGCCGCAGCCGGTCGTGCAGAATGCTGCCGATGCAGCAAGAATCAGTGCGATCATTTTCGTTGCCTTTTTCATGATAAATTCTCCTTTATTCAATTAAAACAGGGTGTAAATTGCGATCATGCTCATCATAATCAGTAAAGTCAGCATATCCACGGCGACAACCGCCAGTACCTTGTGATTGCCCACTATCTTTGCGACAGGCTTTGTGCGCACCACAAAGGGCATGAAGATCATACACAGCCCGAACAAAGTCGCCGGCGCCGCGATCATAAACCATGTGCTGTGCGAATAGATGCTGCACACAGCCAGCAGAAGCATCAGGCTTGTCGTAAAGCTGCCGAGTGTCCACAGGAATTTGTTTTCGGGCACCAGCAGCGGCACGAGAATCAGCGATACGGGAATGAACATCGCAGCAAGCACAATGAAGAACCACGACAGCCCCGCACCGGAGGCGAGATTGACGATCAGGCAGATGAGGATCGGGAGTGCAAAGAGTCCGCCGATGATGCTGCCGGCAAGGGCGCTGCGCCGCTTGAAAAATTTTGCCTGTGTATCCAGAACGCGGCTGCGTTCCGCGAAGATCTCCTGATCGAGTATGGGATCAGCGGCGCTCATTTCGCCCAGCAGGGCGGCACAGGCATTGCATTCGCGGATGTGCTCCTCGACTGCATCTGCGCTTGCCTGCGAGCAGACATGATCGACATACAGCGGGAGCAGATCGCGGATCATTTCGCATTTATATTTCATTGGATTCCATCCTTTCTTTCAGTTTGATGCGTGCGCGATGATAGGTAACTCTCGCCCAGTTTTCGGTCTTTCCGAAGATCTTTCCGATCTGTGCGAAGGAAAGTTCACCAAAGACGCGCAGCGAAAAGACCTCTTTGTACGGGTCTTCCATCTCATGCAGGAGCATATGGATGCGGAATGAAGTCTCCGAATCAATCGTACTCTGCTCAATATCGGTGCTGCTGTCGGCGTAATTTTCATCCAGTTCGCCCTGATTGCGGGATGCTTTGCGGGTGCTGTCGATGAAAATATTTTTTGCAATCGCGCACAGCCATGAATAGCATTCCGATTCGCCGCGGAAAGATTGCTTGGTCGATATTGCCCGATAGAAGGTTTCCTGTGTGATCTCGCTGGCGGCATCCTCATTTTTTGCGAGGGTCATCACATAGGAATAGACCTTCATATAGCAGGAATGATACAGCTTTTCGGCAGTTTCCCTGTCCAATCATCGCACCTCCTTTCATCGTTTGATATGTGGTTTACGCAGAAGCTTCAGCGGAAAGCCCTCCGGAAGGATGCCGGTTTTTTTGGCTTTCTGTAGGTTAGACGGATTCGATGCGGATTCGTTACAAAAAAACTGAAAAAAATTTTTTTGACCGCTGTACGGGTGTTTTTTTGTGAAAAATGGTCCCCTCTTGTGCGTAAGGGGATAGAGATACGAAATCTATTATACCACAGTGACCGGAGGAATGCAAGTCCGTCGGTCTTCTGCTTGATTCGGATTCCCTGTCTGATGCGTCTGCATCGGCAGCCGCTCTCAGTTTTTCCGGGACCGAATGCGGCGGGTTTGCAGTATTCCGGCAGAATTCTGCGGATACGAGCAAGCTCTTTGCCGCTCATGTTCTCCATCTCACGCCAGTCGCCGAGGATGTCTCCGTAAAACATCGGGGCACCGCGGTCACTGGAGGAGCATCCGGTGATTTTCCATGTTGTTGCAAGGCGCTCCACGGATTATGCATAACAGACCGACCTGAAACCGATAACAGACTGAGAAAGGGGCTGGCAGAATTTGCTGATTTACAACAGAGAACCGCAGGGATTCATCGAAGTATGGATGACGAACGAGGAACAGGAGACAATCGACCACAGGAATCTGACCGCGCGGATATGTGTACTTTGCCGATATACAATGCAAACAGCAAAAATCTTCTTCATGCATAAATTCCCTTGATGCGCAAACAATACCGGTAAGCTATCCAAAATAGCGAAACCAACACAGGAGGCACAAAATGAAAGCAACCGGTATTGTGAGAAGAATCGACGATCTCGGCAGAGTCGTTATTCCGAAGGAGATCAGGCGGACAATGAGAATCCGGGAGGGCGACCCCTCGCTGAAAACATTGACACAAGAAATCGTGTTCTGTATGAGTGTGGAATCCGCTGCGGATAGATACATCGGGAAGTGAATACAGAGAAACCGCCGTCTGATAGGTCGTCAGGCGGCGGTTTGCTTGGCATATTCAGTTCACAGATACCAAACCGGTATCGCAAGGATATTCTCTCTCAGGACACCCGGCTGCGGGCACATACATACCACCGCATCGGTTCCGCGCTTCTTGTCAGGGATTTTGTCAAGAACCGTAAAGGCACTTGTCATGACAACATCTGAATATTATCTTTAAATCAACGCATTTACGAGATATTTGCAAAGGCGAAATCGCTTTTACCATTGTTTTACCATTTTTGACCCGGACTTGCATAAAAATCAGCGGTATTTCCTTCCCGGAAGTACCGCTTTATTTTTATGAATGATCTTGAAACATCGTTCACGCAAAAACCGGAAACTTTCAGTCAGCATCTGCCTTTTCCCGGCTTTCTTCACCAAGTATCTTTTGGGCAATGTGCTTGCTGAAAAAATCTATCAGCGGTCCCATGAAAAAGGCAGTGATGATTGTTCCGATGCCTGCAATGGTCGGAACGGCTTTCAGCTCTCCGCCTGAAATCAGGAACATTGCCACACCGAGAATCACACAGCACAGATCTGTACATACACGAATAAACTTGAATTTGCCGATTTTCCATTTATTCGCCATGATCAGTGCAACTGCGTCGTATGTTGAAACGCCCAGATCGGCTGTGATATAGATAGACGCACCTATGCATATGATAACAATGCCGATGATCAGGAATATCACACGCAGTATGAGATTCGGCTCAGGTATGAGCCATGACAGAAACTTGTAGGAATATTCCGTGACATAACCTAAAAGAAAAAGATTGATAAATGTCGCAATGCCGATATAATGCCTGTCAAATATCAGGCTGAACGTCAGCAGCACGGCATTGACGATCACGTAAAGCGTACCGAAACTGATCGGGATCAGTTTATCAATTCCGCTCATGAATGACTGAAACGGGTCAACACCGAATGCCGCCATTTTGAATATCGCAACGCTGATCGCGCCGCTCAAAACGCCTATTACGGACATGATGATCCTTCTGGTTTTCATCGTTTTCATATTCTCCATCCTCAGTTACCATTCATTCCGAAGCAGAAAATCGACAATATTGACGATCTCAATGCCGTTGTCATTGCCGGAAGCAAGCGGATCGCGGCAGACTACATATTTGTGGTAGTGATCGCGCAGCTCCATCAGATTTGCAGTTTCCCGGTCTGAACCGTCAGGCAGCCGATCACAAACCTGCACATAGATACGCTCCTCGCGCCGCACTCCGACAAAATCAATCTCTTTGGTTTGATTTTTGCCGATATACACATCGTATCCGCGGCGCTTGAATTCCAGATAGACTACATTTTCCAGCATAGCAGAAAGCATTTTGCTGTCGAAGCCCATTTGACTGTAACGCAGCGAAATATCAGAAAGATAATACTTCTCCTGCGTTTTCAGGACTTCCTTGCCTTGCAGGTCGTACCGTTTACAGGGATAAATGATGAATGCCTCGCCGAGCCATTTCAAATAGTTGTAGATCGTTTCGACGGACAGTGTGCGTTTCTCGTTCTTGAGATATTTCACAATCGTATTTGCCGAGAAAGTCATGCCGACATTTTCGATGATATACCGCACAACGCGGTCAAATAATTCCTTATTTCGGATGTGGTGCCGCTTGGAAATATCGCGTGTGATAACGGAAGCGTAGATGCCGTCCACGATCTGATATGCCGTGTGTGTGTCGAAATTGCTGATGCCAATGACCGGAAATCCGCCGTATTGCAGATACTCGTCAAAGGCTGCGGCATCAGCTGTATCTATGCCGCGGAAGGTCAGATATTCGCGGAAGGAAAGCGTATAAACCGGGATCGAAACATAGCGTCCGGTCAGATAGGTTTCGATTTCCGCAGACATCAGCTTACTGTTTGATCCGGTCACATAGAGATCGGCTGCGTTCTTTTCCAGCAGGTCGTTGAGTACCTTTTCCCAACCGTCAATTTCCTGTACCTCATCCAGCAGCAGATAACAGCGGTTTTTTCCGGCGATTGTGTCCATCAGGTCACGGTACATTTCTTTTGCTGTGAAGCCGTCATATTCCATCTCATTGTATCGCCGCTCGATAATACATTCGGATGCGATGCCGCGCGCACGCAATTCGTCTGCAAGCATCATCAGGATCGTGGATTTGCCGCAGCGGCGTACACCGGACAGAATCTTGACCAGCGGCGCATCAATATATGGCTTGATTGCGTTTACATAATCAGGGCGAAGAATCATGCTGCATCCCTCCTTCGCTTTATTATACCCAAAAAAGATGCAAAAGTCAATAGATTTTTCGATATACAAGAAAAAACTATCTGGTTTTGGACGATTATTCTACACGGCAGAATTATTTTCATAATATCTTGTAAGCAGCGTCAAATTGAATATGTCCGCATAACAAAGCATCAGGCCCGCCTCAGAGGCGAGCCTCAGTTTGTAGATAAAGTGTCTCCGACGGATTTATATTGAGGGCGCTCGCCCTCAAACTCCCGCTTAAGGGCTACTAGCCCTTAAGAATCCCTTTTTTGGAACAATATGAAAAAGAACGTATTTGCTATATTTTACATAAATGGGATTCCAAAGG
>DGVV01000002.1:0-4054 GCA_002395085.1 Ruminococcus sp. UBA4275
GACACTTTATCTACAGACTGAAACCGGAGAACCTCGCGGGAGGCTCTCCGGTTTTTGATTTACTGAAAAATGTGATCGCTCTGAAATGAATTGCGCATCAGCCGAGTGCCGGAAGCAGGCGGGCAAGGAAGCGCAGCAGCGTGGTGAGGTCGGTCGGGCCGACACCCGCCTTGCCGTCGCAGTTCGCATTGATCATTGCAACATCATCCAGTTCTGCCGTCACATCGCCGCCGACAAAGCGTGCAAGCTTCACGGCATCCTTGACATCCACAGCACCATCCAGATTGACGTCACCGATCAGCGTACCCTGCACATTCTGCGTGGTATCCGTGGTAGTGGTCGTTGTCGTGGTTGTGGTGGTCGTAGTAGTTGTAGTCGTCGTTGTCGTGGTGGTTGTAACCGCCTTCGTCTCATAGTAGAGCGTGATGTCACTCAGTGTGATGGAATCAACAAGCTTATCATTCGCATCTGCGCCGTAGTAATAGCCGAAGCCGACATTGCCGTATTTGGTATTGACCTTTGCATTTTCCGGCAGAATAATCATGATCTCCTGCGACTTATCCGCATTGAGAACAGCGCCTTCAAACTGGCTGTACTGCTCAGTCTGGCTGTCATCGGAATAGGTCACGCCGAAGACAAGCTTCTTAATCACAGAGGGGCTGGAAACCGTGAACTTGATTGCCTTGACAGCGTCATTCTCCTCGACGCCGAGATCTGCAAACGCAACCTGTGCGGTATTGGTCGAGTCATCGCCCTGCGTGATCTTCGTACTCTGCTTTGTGGACTGGCTGCCGGTATACGGAATCGTCGATTCGATGGTGTAGGTGCAGGTTGCGGATTCCAGCGTCACTTCGTCGTATTCCTCGTAGCCGTTTTCCTTATTTGCGCCGTACCAGAACTGGAACGAAATCGAATCGCTCTGCTTTGTAGTGACATACTCCTGAATCTCAGCCGGCACATCCCAGACACACTCTGCCCATTTGCCGCAGTCTTCCAGCGTTGTGCCTTCGGTCGGCTTGATTTCCAGTGCATCAATATCGAAATCGTACTCGCCGTCCTCATTCTTGCCGTGTTCGTTATACCAGTAGCCCTTCTTTGTACCTTCGCCGCCGATCCAGTATTCGGTATCTGCGGGGGAAGCGTGTTCCACGTTCAGGCCGCAGCCGAACATGAAGGTATCCATGTTGACTTTGGAAGAAACGGAGAAGCCGAAGGACTCGATGGTCACCTTGTCATTATCGCCAAGATTCGCCGGCAGACCGAAATCACGGTACGTGATTTTATGCGAGTTGATCGGGTCGCCCTCTTTCCACGTACTTGCGCCGTCTGCATCGGTATAGGTGTCCTCGTCGTAGCCGCGGGTCAGCAGCGCGCCGATTTCATCACAAGTACCGGTCAGCGTCGTGGAGATGGTCGCCGTACCGTCCTTATTGTCCTTGAATGTGTAAGCACCGCTCTTTTTGTTCTTGCTGGTCTGACCGCCGTCGTTGTTTCCGCCGCCGCTCTCATTGGAGACAACCTTGTCGATGGTCAGCGTGCCGCCGTCGAGATAGTAATTGCGGAACTCAAATCTGCCCGGATACTCATCCGACTTCGGATTGTAGCTGAGGTCATAGGCGGACAGGTCGATCTTGATCGGCGTGGATTCACCCGCTGCGAGTTTGATCGACGTACCCTCGCCCTCACCGGTGACGAGCTTGCCGTTTGACATCTCGACCCAGTACGGCGATTTGGCGATGCCGACGCCGAAGCCGTAGGAGAATGAGCCTGCCTGCGAGCCGGTGACGTAGATCGTCAGCGTCTTGACCGGACTGGAGGACGAACCGAGATCGACAAGATAGCCGGTGTAGATTTCCTCAACAGCCAGCTTTTTGCCGACGGTGACGGATGCCGCGGACGCAGTGTACGCGGACGGGAACGTGACCGCCGCTGCCGCAAGGACAGCACCGGCCACGCCGGAGAACGCTCTCCGGACCTTGTTAGACAATTGCATAGAAAAAAACCCCTTCCTGTTTCTACCGGCTGATTTGTATGGAAACCGGACTCTCCATACTGCCGATATTTATATTTCCATTATATCAAAATACTGTGAACAATCCATGAATTTTTGGTTACAATCACCGCAAATATTGAGCAGCAACTTTGCAAATTTTGCGCTCTGTGCGAAAAATTTGCATTTACCTCTTTACTTTTACGGACTAATGTGTTAAAATATAGGCAGGAATGTACCGCATTCCCCACCGACGACTATTGACAAGGAGGCATTGCCATGTTCAAGCCGATGGACGAAGCCAATCTGAAAGATCTTTACGAAGCATTCTCCGTGCTGAAAACGCCGGAGGAGGTCTCGCTGTTCATGCAGGATCTCTGCACGCCGCAGGAGCTTGTCGCGATTGCACAGCGCTATCAGATCGCCAAGCTGCTCTCGGAAGACTGCCGTTACGCGGAGATCGTCTCCAAGACCGGAACCAGCACCGCGACCATCAGCCGCGTGAACCGTTCGCTGAAAATGGTCAGCTCCGGCGGCTATGAGATCGTCTTTGACCGCCTCAAAGCACAGCAGGACAGCAACGAATGACAAGCAGCTACGGCGTTTTTGCGCAGTATTACGATGCACTCACCCGCAATGTCGAATACGATGCGCGGGCAGAGCAGCTTTGCAGGCTGATTGAAAAGCACCTGCGCGCGGATATGCCGGAGCATATTCTGCTGGATCTCGCCTGCGGCACGGGTTCGCTCTCTGAGGCGTTTGCGCGGCGCGGCTGGGATGTCATCGGCATCGACGGCTCTGCGGAAATGCTGAGCGAGGCGCTCGACAAAAAATATGACAGCGGGCTGCCGGTGCAGTATTTGCAGCAGGATATGCGCAGCCTCGATCTCTACGGCACAATCGCCGTGACGGTCTGCGCGCTGGACAGCCTGAATCATCTCCCGCAGGCGGCGGATGTGCGGCGGGTCATGGAGCGCGTGAACCTCTTTTCAGAAGCAGGTGCGCTGTTTTTATTCGATGTGAATACCGCATACAAGCATCGCTGCGTGCTGGCGGACAACTGTTTTGTGTATGAGCCGGAGGGGGCAGTCTGCGTGTGGCGGAATGCCCTCGATGATACTGCGCCGGAATATCCGGTGACCATCCGGCTGGACTTTTTCGAGCAGCTTGAGGGGCGGAAGTATCTGCGCTCGGCGGAGGAATTCACCGAGCGGATCTGGCAGCCTGAATTGCTCGAAGCAATGCTCGCAGAGACCGGCTTTACGCTGCTGGAGGTACTCGACGGCGACACCTTTGCACCGCCTGTGCCGGAAACACAGCGGCTGCTGTATGTCGCGAAGGCATCCGGCGGACAGCACATAGAATGAATATCAAGGAGACAACGATGAAAGGCATCTTAAAGCGTTATTTATCGGCGGACGGCGCGGTCGTCTGCGCGGTGCTGGACGGCACGGAAATGTGCCGCGAAATGGAGCGCATCCACAAGACCTCTGCGGTCTGTACGGCTGCGCTGGGGCGGCTCTCAATGGCGGCATCGCTCATCGGGTATACACTCAAGAATCCGGGCGATACGGTCACGGTGCGCATCGACGGCGGCGGCCCTGCGGGTGTGCTGCTGGCAGTCGCGGATGATCTCGGAAATGTCAAATCCTACGTGGAGCAGACCGTTGTGGAGCTGCCGCTGAATGCGAAGGGCAAGCTCGATGTCGCCGGCGCAGTCGGCACAGACGGCACTTTGTTCGTCATCAAGGACATCGGTTTGAAAGAACCGTATTCGGGACAGACAGCGCTGGTCTCCGGCGAGATTGCCGAAGACGTCACGCAGTATTTCGCAGACAGTGAACAAGTCCCCTCTGCCTGCGGTCTGGGCGTGCTGGTTGACCCCGACCTGACCGTCAACTGCGCGGGCGGCTATCTGATTCAGCTTCTGCCGTTTGCGCCGGAGAGCGACATTGCACAGCTTGAACAGAATCTCAGGGACGTGACCTCTGTCACGGAGATGCTCAGCAGCGGCATGACTGCGGATGACATCGCACAGAAACTCATGGCGGGGCTGGATGCGGA
>DGVV01000002.1:4110-4372 GCA_002395085.1 Ruminococcus sp. UBA4275
GGAACTGCTGGACGAATCCGAGCCGATGTATGCCTGCGACTGTTCCCGCGAACGCACCGAGCGGATGCTGCGTTCTCTGGACGTGCCGACGCTGCGCGATATGGCGGCGGAAATGCCGGAGATCGAGGTGTGCTGTCACTTCTGCAACAAGAAGTATGTATTCACACCGGCGGAGGTTTCCCGCATGGCAGATGACAAAGAAGCCGCCTCTAACAGTTAAAAGAAAAATTTTTCTAGAAATTTGCAAAAAGCCCTTGACAAA